>CABQHT010000046.1 GCA_902464035.1 uncultured Collinsella sp.
CAGTTTGGCGACGCTGCCGTGCGTATGCAGAAGGCCGGCGTCGATGGCGTCGAGGTCCATGCGGCACACGCCCACGGCATGCTTGGCGGCTTCTTGACCCCGCTCTACAACAAGCGTACCGACGAGTACGGCGGCTCGCTTGACGCGCGCATGCGCTTCTTGCTCGAGGTCATCGCCGAGATTCGCGAGCGCTGCGGCAAGGACTTCATCATCGACGTCCGTATCTCGGGCGACGAGTACACCGATGGCGGCCTGACTCTCAACGACATGATCTATGTCTCGCGTCGCCTGGAGAAGGCCGGCGTCGACATGATCCACGTGTCGGGCGGCACCACCATCAAGCGCGGCTCCGCGATTCCCGCCGCTGGCACGCAGCAGGCCTCGCACGCCGCCTGCTCGCGCGAGATCAAAAAGCACGTAAACATTCCCGTCGCCACGGTCGGCCGCATTAACGAGGCATGGATTGCCGAGGAGCTGATCGAGGATGGCGCCGCCGACATCTGCATGATGGGCCGCGCCAACCTGTGCGATGCCGAGTTCTGCAACAAGGCGGCTGCCGGCAACGCCGACGAGATTCGCCCCTGCATCGGCTGCCTGCGCTGCCTGAACGGCATCATGTTTGGCAAGCGTATCTCCTGCACCGTTAACCCCGATGTCGAGCGCGACGAGGCCGGCTACGAGCCTGCCGCCGAGGCCAAGAACGTGCTCGTCGTGGGCGCCGGTCCCGCGGGCATGGAGGCGGCGTTCATTGCCGCCAAGCGCGGACATAACGTGGTGCTCGTGGACAAGCAGGACGAGCCGGGCGGCGAGATGCGCATTGCAGCCGTTCCGCCGGCAAAGCAGGAGCTCACCCGTGTGATCAAGTACCAGTATCGTCGTCTTGCCGAGGCCGGCGTGAAGTGCATCTTTGGTACCGAGCTTTCTGCCGAGGACATTCAGCGTGACTACGCCGGGTACGAGGTCGTCCTGGCCTATGGTGCCGAGCCCATCGCTCCGGCCTTTATGCAGAACTTTAAGCAGGTCATGACGGCTGACGACCTGCTGGGCGGCAACGCCTTCCCGGGTAAGAAGATCGTCATCGTGGGCGGAGGCACCGTCGGCTGCGAGACGGCTGACTACCTGGCTCCGCTGGTCAACGACCTGTCGCCGGCCAACCGCGACGTCACCGTCATCGAGATGACCAAGACGCTTGCCGCCAACGAGGGCGGCGCAGGCCGCGCGGTGCTTATCACGCGCATGCTCTCTAAGGGCGTCCACGTGCTGACCGAGGCCAAGGTGACCGAGATCACCGAGGACACCATCAGCTACGAGAAGGACGGCGAGGTCCACACCATCACCGGTGCCGATACGCTGGTGCTCGCCATGGGCTACCGTCCCAACACTAAGCTCGCCGACGACCTGGCAGCTGCCGGCGTTACCACCCACGTGTTGGGTGACGCGCAGAAGTGCGGCAACATCCGCGACGCCATCGCCGACGGTTACAAGACCGCCTGTGCTCTCTAGTCAACCCCTTGGTGCATTGGGGTCAGGTTAGTTTGCACCAAGCTGGTGCATACAAACCTGACCCCTTTGCACCACTTCTAGAAAATAGCGGCGGCTGCCCCCAGTCCTCGGGGTGGCCGCCGTTTTTGTTGACGAGGACGCGCGACCGTTCGCCTTCGAAAAGATACCGTTCGCGGGGTGCAACAAAATGGACGGCATATCGGCCCAGCTTGTACAGGCGTATTGAACACCACTATTGACCTGCGAAAATACTCCAAACCACATTGAATTGCTCAATCGTATAAAAACGATGAGGCAATAAACGAACCCTCTTGCGGTTAACTGATAGTCGAAAGGAGGCGCCATGAGGCCCACGAAGCGACAGATCGATATCCTGCGCTACCTCAACGATTGCGGTGAGGTCGAGCTTAAGCAGCTTTGCACGGTGCTGGGCGTCACCTCGGGAACGGTTCGCACCGAGCTCCATGCGCTTGAGGACATCACGATTACGGCCGGCGTGTCGGTCCACCTGACCCCCGGCAATGTCGTGACGGTCGAGGGTGCGCATAACCTTCCCAACCTTCTGGCCGAGCTTGTGAGCGATGCCGTGATCGGCACCGACGAGCTCATCAACCTCTATCTCATCTTTGCCGACGGCTTTGTGACCATGCAGGAGATCGCCGACGCGCTGCATGTGAGCAAGTCACTCGTCGAGAAGCGCATCGCTCGCCTCAAGGTCGACGGTGCTATGCCTATCAAGTCCGAGCGCCGCCTGGGTGTCGCATTCGGCGGCACACCGTACGAGCGTGTCACGACCTGCGTCGACCTGCTTCTGCCCTATATTCCCGGGGTCGATTTTCTCATGGAATTGGCAATCATCGAGGGTGAGGGTATCCCGGTCTTCGAGGGCCTTTCCCGCAAGCGCATCGAGGCCGGCGTCTCGTTCGCCCGCGAGCTTCGCAGTGACGCCAACGAGAGCCTGACCGACGATGCCTACCGCCGCCTCTTGCTTTCCTCCGTCTTTTTGCTGAGCGACGGTGCTCCCGGCACCGACGATCCCGCGATGTTCGAGATCGGAGTGGACGCCGCCACGCCCCAACCGTTCGATCTGGACGGCTCGCTGGTCCAGCTTGCCTCGCTGCCCGATGCGCTGCCGTATCGCCGCCGCGTTGAGAAGGCCGCGCGCGACAGCCGTGCGAGCTTCACCGAGTCCCAGCTGCGTTTCCTCACCGGCCTCATGGCCTCCGTTCGCAAATCGCGCAAGCTCGATCTCGATGAGGTCGCGCAGGAGATGAACGCTTTCGTCCTTGAGCTGCTCGGCAGCATCTCAGATTCCCTTGCCGTCGACCTACGCTCCGACCGAAAGCTCCGTCAGGGGCTCTCGCTGCATATCTACACCACGGTCATCCGCCGCGACAACGTCCCCACGGTGCTCGATCCGTATCAGGAACAGGAGATTAAGCACCGTTACCCGCTCGGGTTCGAGATGGCGACGGTCGCTGCCAATAAGATCGATGCCACGTTTGACTATCGCCTGAGCGAAACCGAGATCGTCTATCTCGCCCTGCACTTCCAGGTCGCGCTCGAGCGCCAGCTCTCCGACCGCCGTGAAATGACGGCCGCCGTGGTCTGCCATTACGGACAGGCCGCCGCCAACCTCATCTCCGAGAAGGTCGGGCGCCTGTTCCCCACGCTTCGCATCAAGGCTGTCTTGTCGCTTCAGGACTATCTGGATTGCAACGATTCCTTCGACGTGGTGCTCGCCACCGAGCGCATTCCGCCCACGAGTGCCGAGGTCATCTACGTTTCGCCCGCCCTGCGCGGCAACGAGGTCGACCGCATCCGTCAGTGCGTCAACGACCGCATCGATACCGACATGATCGCCAAGCGCATCGAGGAAGCCGATGTGATTGATCTGCCCGAGGGTATCGACCGCGACGACGTGCTGCATCTTATGGTCGACCGATTGGTCGCGCTCGGCGCCGTCGATGAGGATTTCTACGATTCCGTCCGTGCGCGTGAGGAGTTGAGCCCCACAAGCCTCAACTGCATCGCGGTGCCGCATGGCAACCCCGAGATCATCCGCGAATCCCATCTGGTGATCGGTCGCGCTCCGGCCGGTATCGATTGGGGCGATGCACGCGTGTCGTGTGTGTTTCTGTTCGCCTGTTCGGTTGTCATTTTGAGCGAACACGCGAGCGTCTTTTCCAAGTTTTACCGCAGGCTTGCGAGCCTCGATAAACAGGGTGTCATCAGCGACCTCAACAGGGTGCCCGCCGAGATGTTTCGACAAAAGCTGATTCAGGTCATGTCCCAAGAGTCCGATTAGGAGGATGAAATGCTCGAAACCATGATGAAGCTCAACGACGTCCATATCGACGTCAAGCCCGTCGAGGCGAACAAGGAGTTCGCTATCAAGGCGGTCTCGGGGCTGTGCTTGGATTCCGGCGCGTCGTTTGAGGAGCTATGCGACGCGTTCAATAAGAGAGAGGAGGAGGGCTCGACCGGCTGTGGAAACGGTATCGCCATTCCGCACGCCAAGATCGCCGGAGAGGTTACTCCCAAGGTTGTTGTGGTTCGTTTTGCCGAACCCATCGACTGGGATGCCATCGACGATGCTCCCGTGAGCGTCGCCGTTTGCCTGGTGATGCCCATGACCGATGAGGGGAATACCCATCTGGCCGTGGTTTCGCGTTTTGCCCGCAAGCTTGCGTCGAGGGATTTCATTGAGAAGCTCAAGACCATTCCGAGCGAGCAGGAACTGTACACGTATTTGATTGAGAATGTGGAGGACTGATATGAAGATCGTCGGTGTTACCAAATGCCCCACCGGCATTGCCCATACCTATCTTGCAGCCCAAAAGCTGGAAGAGGCTGGTAAGGACCTTGGCTATGAGGTCAAGATTGAAACCCAGGGTTCTCAGGGTACCGAGAACCGCCTGACTTCTGCAGAGATTGCCGAAGCCGATTACGTCATTATCGCCGCTGACGTGGCAATTGACGAGAAGGACCGTTTTGCCGGCAAACAGGTGACCGAGATGGAGATCAAGCCGGTCATCAAGGATGCCGCCGCCGTGCTCAAGGCTCTGCCGCAGTCGTCGCGCAAGCAGGGTGGCACCGCAGCCGCCGCGAGCGATGACGCTGACAAGGTGAGCCCGGTCAAGGCTCTTATGAACGGCGCGTCGCACATGATTCCGTTCGTCGTGGTCGGCGGCTTGTTCATTGCGCTTTCCATCGCGCTGGGCGGCACTGCCACGGCTGACGGTATGGCAGTTGCCGAGGGCTTCTGGGGTACGATGAACGCTATCGGCGGCGCTGCCTTCGGCCTTATGTACCCGATTCTTGCGGGCTACATTGCCTATTCCATTGCAGGTCGTGCGGCACTCGCCCCGGCAATGATCGGCGCTCAGGTTGCAGTGACGCCGGCCATTCTGGGTACCGAGGCGGGTACCGGATTCCTGGGTTGCATCGTCATGGGCTTTGCCGCTGGCTACCTCGTCAAATGGTTCAACAGCTGGCCCGTTCCGCAAGCCATTAAGCCTATTATGCCCATTTTTGTTATCCCGCTCGTCGGCACTGGCCTGATTTCTGCCGTCTTCATCCTTGTTCTGGCTCAGCCGGTCTCCTGGCTCATGACCTCGCTCAACGCTCTGCTTGCGAGCCTCGCCGCTGATACCTCGACCTCGATCCTGCTCGGCCTCGTGCTCGGTGGCATGGTTGCCGTCGACATGGGCGGCCCGGTCAACAAGGTTGCATTCCTCTTTGGTACCGCCGCCATTGCCGAGGGCAATCCCGAGATCATGGGCATGGTCGCCGCTGCCATCCCCGTGCCGCCGCTGGCCTGCGGTCTTGCTACGCTCATCTATAAGAAGGGCTTCAATGACGAGCAGAAGAGCTCCGGTGTCTCCGCGCTGCTCATGGGTCTTATCGGCATTACCGAGGGCGCTATTCCCTTTGCTGCCGAGGATCCTGGTCGCGTGCTCCCGAGCATCATCGCTGGCTCTGCTGTCGCCGGTGCCCTCGCAGGCGTCTTTGGCATCACCGATGTCGTGCCTCACGGCGGCCCTATCGTCGGCGTGCTCGGCGCTACGAACAACCTGCTGTTGTTCCTGGCTGCCATCCTCGCCGGCACGCTGGTCGCCGCTGCCCTGATCGCCGCCTTCAAGAAGGCTGCGGACGCCAAGAAGGCTGCTGCCTAATAGCGTACCTTTCGATCGTTTGAATCGAGTCCCTTTTCGCCCCGTCTGCACTCCGCAGCAGACGGGGCTTTGGTGCAAAGGGGGCAGGTTTGTATGCACCAAGTTGGTGCATACAAACCTGACTCCTTTGCACCACCCCTTTGCACCAATGCACCATTCGGTAGATAGCAAAAAGCGGCGGCTGCCCTGTGCTGGGCAGCCGCCGCTTGCGTTCGATGGGGTAGGACCGTGGGTCGATTAGAGACCCAGGAGCTCCTTGACCTTGGCGATGATGGCCTCGTCGGTGGCGTTGGCGAAGAAGTACTCCTGGAAGTGCTCGCCAGCCAGAGCGCCCTTTACCAGGTCCTGGTCGATCTCGCCCAGGACGTCGACGAGCGGACGCATGGTCACAGCGCGCACGCCGTCGAGAATCTTCTTGTTGCGCTGCTCGGGCTCAACACGCTCGGCAGGATAGCCGTTGCCCGAACCAAAGCCAAAGAGCTTCTCGAAGGTGTACTCGAGGTTGAGCTCCTGGCCCCAGCCGTTCTTGAGGGCGAAGGGCATGGCGACGGCGTTACCGTCGTTGACCTGGGCGAAGGTGTAGGCATCCAGCGGGTCGGCGACATGGCCGCAGAGCACGCCGGGGAAGGAGTTGCAGGCGAGCATGGCGCCCTCGCCGGTGCCGCAGCCGGTCACGACATAGTCGGCAGCACCGGAGTTGAGCAGCACGGCGGCAAGGATGCCGTTCTGAACGTAGGTGAGCGGCTTGGAGTCGGCATCGGCATACATACCGTAGTTAAAGACGGTGTGGCCCATGGGCTCGACGACCTTCTTGAGGGCAGCCTCGATCATGGGGTTCTTGGAGTTCTGGGAGTTCTCGTTGATCAGAGCGATCTTCATGCTGAGTAACCTTTCTTTCTTTAACTTGCTGTGAAATACGGACTGTTTTGCCTGATAGATGCCAAATTCAGAAACTATTTCACCGCAACTCATAAATGAACGACTGGGTTAAGCCCGATGTTGGCAGTTGCGGCGAGGCTTTATTGCGGCTGCTTTCCAATGTATGCGAGGATGCCGCCGTCGACGTAGAGGATGTGTCCGTTGACGAAGTTCGAGGCATCGGAGGCCAGGAACACGGCGGGGCCCTTCAGGTCCTCGGGCGTGCCCCAACGGGCGGCCGGGGTCTTTGCGATGATGAACTGGTCAAACGGGTGACGGCTGCCGTCGGGTTGCGTCTCGCGCAGCGGCGCGGTCTGCGGCGTGGCGATATAGCCAGGCCCAATGCCGTTGCACTGGATGTTGGCCTCGCCAAACTCGGAGCAGATGTTCTTGGTGAGCATCTTCAGGCCACCCTTGGCGGCAGCGTAGCCGGCGATGGTCTCGCGGCCGAGCTCGCTCATCATCGAGCAGATGTTGATAATCTTGCCGTGACCCTTGGCGATCATGCCGGGCAGGCAGGCCTTGGAGACGATGAACGGGGCGTTAAGGTCGATGTCGACGACGCGGCGGAAGTCCTCGGCGCTCATGTCGAGCATGGGGGTGCGCTGGATAACGCCGGCATTGTTGACCAGGATGTCGGGCGTGGTGCCAAAATCGGCCTCGATCTTGGCGACGAGCTCGGCGACGACGGCCTCGTCGGCGACGTCGGCCACGTAGCCGTGAGCCTCAAAGCCCAGCTCGCGGTAGTGCTTCTCGGCCTCGGCGACCTTGTCGGCGTGACGTGCGTTAAAGGCGATCTTGGCGCCGGCCTCGCCGAGCGCTTCGGCAATGGCCATGCCAATGCCATAGGTGGCGCCGGTTACGAGTGCGACCTTGCCATCTAGGCGGAAGCTGTCCATAAGATCAGACATAGCGATCCTTTCAAAAGAAACGTTCATCTATATAAGTCTTGTTTCTAATACAAGCTCAGTATAGGAGAACTAAAGGAATTAACGCCCCTATTCTCCTAAAAATAGGTGAACGTTCACTTTTAAAAGGTGAACGGTTGAAATTAGTTGTTGTGATGCCCCCTACTCACTTTTCGCCTGTGCGCCTTCCGCGATCATGTTGCGGTTGTAGACCAGGTGCAGATACATCGCATCGTGCGCGGCGGTGGGGTTGCGCGCCTCGATGGCGTCGGCCACGCCGCGGTGTGTGCGGATGGTCTCCTCGACGAGCTTTTTGCCCGTAACGTCGATAAAGAGGGGAACGGATGCCTTGAGCACGCCCATCAGGCGGGGAACGACGAGGTTGCCGCAGCTCTCGGCAATGGCGTTGTGGAATGCGGTGTCGGCGGCGGAGTAGTCCTTGCCGGCTTCTGCCAGGCGCTGGGACTCGTCGCAGAGCTCGCGGATGCACATAATCTGATCTTCGGTCGCGTGCTCGGCGGCCATGCTCGCCATCTGCGGCTCAATCATAAAACGCACCTCGAGCAGGTCGCGCGCCAGGCGCTGCTTATCGCCGATAAAGGTAAAGCCCAGCGGGTCGTCGGCAACGCCGGGGTTCGATGCCACATACGTGCCCGAACCCTGCTTGATGCGCACGATGTTGCGCGACTGCAGGAGCTTCATGGCCTCGCGTACGGTGCTTCTGCCGGCGCCCAGGCGCTCAACGAGCACGGCCTCCTTGGGCAGGCGGTCGCCCTGCTCAAGGTGCTCATCAAGAATCAATTGAATGATTTTCTCGGAAATCTGCTCGGGGAGTCCCAATTCGGCGCGTGCCATAGCTCTACCTCTCATTACAAAATTCATCTGAGCTATTTTAGCGCACCAAGGGCATGGTATTGGCCGTTGAACCCGAATCGGGCGGCCCAGATATACCGTTCGCAGCGTAAATACGACCGTTCGCCAAATACATCAGATATATTTCGAACAAATTTCAAAATGAAACATCAGACCTTTTAGAAACACGCTATAGTTCTAATCGAATTCAAAAGGTCTGATGAATTGGAGGAAAGATGTCAGACCCAACGTTTATGGCAGACCCCACCAGGCTCGTCATCGCCGCCATCGTGGGCATCGCGCTGCTGCTTGCGCTCATCATCAGGTTCAAGCTGCATCCCGTGCTGTCGATGATGGTTTCGGCGCTCGCGATCGGCATCGGTGCCGGCATGCCGCTCGACCTGGTGGCAGACACCGTCACCAAGGGCGTGGGCACCACGCTGCAAAACATCGCCCTGCTCATTGGCCTGGGATCGATGTTCGGCCAGATCCTGGAGGAGAGCGGTGGCGCCAAGAAGATCGCCCAGACCTTCATTGACACCTTTGGCCAGGGTCACTC
The DNA here is from genome assembly GCA_902464035.1 of uncultured Collinsella sp. Taxonomy (GTDB): domain Bacteria; phylum Actinomycetota; class Coriobacteriia; order Coriobacteriales; family Coriobacteriaceae; genus Collinsella. Next base: position 8,919 of record CABQHT010000046.1, read on the forward strand.
CAACTGGGCGCTGGGCATCACCGGCCTGGTCATCGGCACCACGGTGTTCTTTGAGGCCGGCGTGGTCGTTTTGATCCCGCTCGCGTTTAGCGTGGCATCGCAGACCAAGAAGTCGACCCTCTACTATGGCATCGCCCTGCTCGCGGGACTGGCAGCCGGTTATGCCTTCGTGCCGCCTTCGGCCGGTTCGGTCCTCGTTGCCGGTACGCTCGGCGTCGACCTGGGAACCATGATTCTCGTCGGCATCCCCACCGCCTTTATCGCCATGGCTGTCGCCGGTGTCGTCTGGGGCCGCAACGTGGGCGGCCGTATCTTCACGGACGTTCCCGAGCACTTCACCTCCGCCGAGGGCGCGAGCGACGATAAGGAGCTTCCCTCCTTTGGCATGGTCCTCGCCATCGTGCTCACCCCGCTGTGCCTAATCCTGCTGGGCACGCTGTCTTCGTACATTCCCATGCCCGCCGAGGTCGCCTCGATCCTCGCCTTTCTGGGCAAGCCGTTCGTCGCGCTCACCATCGCCACGCTTGTCGCCATGTACCTGCTGGGCGCTCGCCGCGGCTACACCGGTGCCGAGCTCAAGGCTCTGCTCGACCGTTCGCTCAAGCCCGTCGGCATGATCTTGCTGGTCATCGCCTGCGGAGGCGTCATTCGCTGGATGCTGCAGGACTGCGGTCTGGGCCAGGTTATCGGCCCCGTGCTCGAGAGCTGCCCGCTGCCCCTCGTGGTCGTCGGCTTCCTCATCGCTGCGCTCGTCCGCGCTTCGGTCGGTAGCTCCATCGTGTCCATGACTATGGCTTCGGGCATTATGGCCGCCATGCCTGCGGTCGCCGGTGCCTCGGTGCTCATGCGCGCCGCCATCTGCCTTGCCATCTGCGGTGGCGCCACGGCACTCTCGCACGTCAACGATGCTGGCTTCTGGATGTGCTCTTCGTTCCTCGAGATCGACGAGAAGACCACCCTCAAGTCCTGGACCATCATGGAGACGATCATCGGTCTTTCGGGCCTTGCCTGTGCCCTGGTGATCTCGTTCTTCGCCTAATCGCAAGCCAGCGCTTCACATCAGCACGTCACATCAATCGATACCAAACCAAGTAAGCCTTAAACCAAAGGAGTGCACCATGGACGAGAAGACCAAAGAGCAGATTCGACAGGAGGCCGCCGAGCTGGTTGCCAAGCTGCAGCCGCGTTCCGGCAAGTTCCGCACCATCAGCCCCGAGATGGACCCGCTGCGTCTGGGCTCTGGCTGGAGCATCGAGGACCTGGACAAGCCGCAGGTCATCATCGAGTCGACGTTCGGCGACTCGCACCCGGGTTCCGCCGGCCTGTTTGAGCTGGTCGAGGAGGTGCGCGCCGGTGTTGCCGAGGCTGGTGGCCGCGGCGCTCGTTACTTCTGCACCGACATCTGCGACGGCGAGGCCCAGGGCCACGACGGCATCAACTACTCGCTGCCCAGCCGCGACATGATTGCCAACATGATCGAGATTCACGCCAAGGCCACCCCGTTCGACGCCGGCGTCTTTGTCGCCAGCTGCGATAAGGGCCTGCCCGCGAACCTCATGGCTATGGGCCGCATCAACATCCCCTCCATTGTCGTCACCGGCGGCGTCATGGATGCCGGCCCCGACCTGCTGACCCTGGAGCAGCTCGGCGCCATCTCGGCCCGCTACGAGCGCGGCGAGATTTCCCGCGAGGAGCTCGAGTTCGCCAAGCACAACGCCTGCCCCAGCTGCGGCGCCTGCTCCTTTATGGGCACCGCCTCGACCATGCAGGTCACGGCCGAGGCCCTGGGCCTCATGCTTCCTGGCACGGCTCTGCTGCCTGCCACCAGCTCCGACCTGCGCGAGTTCGCCCGCGAGGCCGGTCGTCAGTCCGTGTGGCTCTCCGAGCACAACCTGTGCCCGCGCGACATCGTGACCAAGGAGTCCTTCGAGAACCTCATCATGGTCCACGGCGCCATCTCCGGCTCCACCAACTCGCTGCTGCACATTCCCGCGATCGCCCGTGAGTTTGGCATCGAGATGTCCGCCGACGACTTTGATCGTCTGCACCGTGGCGCCCACTACCTGCTCAACGTTCGTCCCGCAGGCGAGTGGCCGGCGCAGTTCTTCTACTATGCGGGCGGCGTGCCGCGCATCATGGAGGAGATCAAGTCGATGCTCCACCTCGACGTTATGACCGTCACCGGCAAGACCCTCGGCGAGAACCTCGAGGACCTCAAGAACAACGGTTACTACGAGAAGTGCGGTCGTTACCTGGAGAAGTGGAACCTCAAGCGCGAGGACATCATCCGTCCGTTCGACCAGGCCTTTGGCACCGATGGCTCCATCGCCATCCTTCACGGCAACCTTGCCCCCGAGGGCGCCGTCGTCAAGCACACCGTCGTTCCGCGTGAGATGTTCCAGGCCACGCTCAAGGCCCGTCCGTTCGACTGCGAGGAGGACGCCATCCATGCCGTCCTGACGCACGAGGTCAAGCCCGGCGACGCCGTCATCATTCGCTACGAGGGCCCCAAGGGTTCCGGCATGCCCGAGATGTTCTACACCACCGAGGCTATCGCCAGCGACCCCGAGCTCGGCGCTTCCATTGCCTTGATCACCGACGGCCGCTTCTCCGGTGCTTCCAAGGGCCCGGCTATCGGTCACGTTTCGCCCGAGGCTGCCGTAGGTGGCCCGATTGCCCTGATCGAGGAGGGCGACCTTATCCAGATCAACATCCCCGAGCGCTCGCTGTCCATCGTGGGCATCGCCGGCAAGGAGATGGAGCCGGCCGAGGTCGACGCCGTCCTGGCCGAGCGTCGCGCCGCTTGGAAGCCCAAGGCTAACCGCTATACCTCCGGCACGCTCAAGTTCTTTACCGAGCATGCAGTCTCCGCCATTCAGGGTGGCTACATGGAGTAGCGCCCGTACGCATCGAATTTCTCCTCTCATAGATGCGCGGCACAAAGAGCCCCGAGTTCATACGAGCTCGGGGCTCTTTTCGTTTGGATTGCAGACGTATTGCCAGACGAAAGCGTGTTGCGTCTGGCGAGTAATCAGACGAAATCGAAATTTGCGTCTCATTTCCGTACGCAAATAAGACGAAAACCGTTTGCGTCTGGTTAAAAACCGTACGCAAACGGTTTTCGTCTTGCAGGGCGGTTGCCGCTTCTACAGTTCAACTTCCAGTTCGGCTTTGTGTTCGTTGAGGTAGTCGCGCATGTAGGGGATGGCAAACGATATCTTGCCGTACGAAGGTGCCTCGATAATCGACTCTCTGAGCAGTCGGCTACGGACGGAGCTCACCTGCTGAGGCGTCTTGTTTAAGTCATCGGCAACCATGCTGGTCGAGCTCGTCTGCCCCAAAGATGCCATGCTCAGCAGATAAGCGATGCACGTGGGTGGAATGCGCTGCAGCGCGGGCTCAATCACCATGGCGCAGAAGCGTTCGCGCGCTGTTGCGATGCCTCGCCTTGCCTCTTCCTCTCCAATAACAGTTGTATGGGCGCGTCTTGCCAGCTGCCATGCGTAATATCCAACGAGTTGGATCATGAAAGGATAGCCCTGCGTTGCCTCGGCAAGCTGCCCGGCAATACCTGGCTGTAGCTCCATGCCAGACGCTTCAATGGTTTCCTCGAGGGAGTACGACACTTCGGTTACTGCCACAGCCTTCAGGTCAAAGGGGAGGGCGCGGCGCAAAAACGCAAGTGTCTTTCCGTTGATGACACTTTCGATCATCGAAGGCAGCCCCGCAAAAACAAAGGCGATATCAAGGTCTTCGCCGATAACCTGCTGAATCGCAATGGAGAGTGTTCGGACCTCTTCGAGCTCTGCGTCTTGAACCTCGTCGAGGGTGATGAGCAGGCCATTTCCATCCTTGGATATAGCCTGCCTCATGGCGTCGCGCAGCGATGGACCGATTCGCTCAATGTCTATGCTGCCGATGGATATGCCAGCTACGGTGGGCTCAAATCTGGCGTGTTTGGCCTGGAATTTGGGCTGCAGCTGTTCGAGAATGCGCTGGCAAAGCCCCTCAGTTGCGACCTCTTTTATGACCGTCCAACCATGGCTTTGCGCCAAACGTGAGCACTCGTCAAGGAGGACTGTCTTGCCCGTTCCACGGACGCCGGCTATGCGCATAAGGCGCCCCGGGGCACCAGGCCCGTTGACGAGGCCTTCATTGAATTCCTCGAGTACATCTTCGCGGCCGATAATCGTGGGAGGTGTTTTGCCTGCCGTGGGCTTAAAAGGGTTTGTTTGCATGTGAGCCACCTTTGCTCAAGATATAGCAAGTTATAGCAAAGTATAGCAAGATATAGTAACGTATAGTGAGATATAGCAACGTATAGCGCTGCTCGCGGGTTCTTGCGGTGGTGCTATTTTCCGAATGCCGCGCGGATAAAGCGCTGGGCGAACAGCTTGTTGGCGATGTTGATGACATGGCCCAGGAATAATGCCGAGATGGCGGTCGTGACGCCAAAGCCGCCCAGGTTGTGCATAAAAACCAGCGACAGCGCGAGCGAGGCGGCGACATGCGAGCAATCGAATACGACCTTCACATCGCCAAAGCGGCGTTTGAGTTTTTCGGCAATGACCTGCACCAGACCGTCGGGCGCGTTGGGAACGACTCCCATGTTGACGACGAGGCTTACACCAGACGCAGTGATGGCAAGCGAGAGCAGCATGGTCGCAACCTGTGCCGGCAACGCGGTGGGGTGCAGAGGGTTGACGTCCATAAAGAAGTCGGTAAAGCCACCGATCAGTGTTGAGAAAAAGAGCTCGAGCAAAATGCGCGGCTGGAACTCGCGGCGCAAGATGGCTGCCTGTGCGGCGATGTATGCGACGTAGGTCGCGGTGATCCAAAAGCCGAGTGTCTTGCCGGTGAGCATGGACAGCGTCGTGGCAAAACAGGTAAGTGCGGCAACGCCCAGGCCCGATGCGGTCTGGATGCTCATGCCGAGGGCGAGCGTCGCGACACCTGCTAAATACATCAGCATTCTGATGACGGTATGGCACCAGTCGATCTTCTCGCCATTCATGATGATGAGCGGTCGCATATTGCTGCCCGTCCTTTCGGTTGTGAAGAAAAAGGCTGACCTGGGCCGACAAAAGAGGGTTATCGGAGGCACTGCTGTAAAAGCAGAAAAGCCGGCCCCACGGTCAGTCGTCTAGGAAGTGTCTCGCTGTGCCGGAATGGGACTGAAGGGCCAACGAGACGGGAGAAAAGCGAATGACAGGACGTGGGCAATAGGATGCCAAGATGGTAGGGTGCGTCTTAGCACCCTATTGCTCATGCTTAACGAAATCGGTTTCGTTTGAGCCTTAGTATACGCACGGGATTCCTTTTGCAAAGAGAAAAATAATAAAAAGGTGAACGTTCACCTAATCGCAACAACTCGTTGGCGGTATCATGGCAAGGACATACTCGAAACCGATTTCGCAACGGTTGGAGAGCGCATCGTGTGTTCGTCGTGGACTGCCGGGCAGCTTGGTTGCGCCCGTCGGTCGCATTGCGGCGAACGCTTTCACCCGGATCGAAAGGACCACCATGGAACAGCACACCGATTGCTCGTACTGCATGTGCGGGACCGACAACACGCTCGTCGATGCCTTTGGCGTCCCCATGCTCGACCTGCCCGCCAGCAAGCTCATCTTGTTTAAGGAGCAGAGCCACAAGGGTCGCGTAATCGTGGCCTCCAAGCAGCACGTCGACGACATCTCCTGCATGTCCGAGGAGGACGCCGCCGCCTTTATGGCCGATGTCCGCCACGTCGCCGCCGCGCTGCACAAGGCGTTCAACCCCGACAAGATCAACTTTGGTGCTTATGGCGACACCATGCATCACCTGCATGTGCATATCGTCCCCAAGTACAAGGATGACCCGTTTGAGTTTGGCGATGTGTTCGCCATGAATCCCGGTCGCGTCACGCTCGAGCCGGCTCAGTACGACGAAATCGCCCAGGCAATTATCGCCAACCTGTAAAACCCTTAGTCCCTCATAGGCTGCGGTGAAATACGGACTGTTTAGCGGCTCCAGCGTCGCCATCAGTCCCTATTTCACCGCAACTTATAGTGGGCCTGGGGTGCCAATTTGG
>CABQHT010000047.1 GCA_902464035.1 uncultured Collinsella sp.
AGCTCAAGGAGCTCATCGGCCTGGACAAGACGAGCTCCGTGCTCTGCTTCTCCACGGAAGGTGACACGGACCCCGACCAGTATCGCCGCATTGTTTGGGAAGGCGAGTATCCCACTTGCTAATCGTTGGGCGGCGCAACGCGCCGCGCCAAATTTCTATTAGACCCCCTATGTCCTGCAGATGCGTGAACCCGGAAGGCGGAGCGATACCTATTTGCTCCGTCGCGAGTTCCGCACGCAAAGGAAAGCACTTAATGTGCTTTCCGTCTTGCGCAGGACTGTCCGAGCAGCGGAGTAAATAGGTATCGCTCCGCCACCTCACAGGTAGATCCCTTCGTTTGAAAGGTTATGAACAATGGCTAAAGAACTCGATTTCGACGCTATCAAGGCTGCTGCTGAGTCTCATCGTGCTGATATGACTCGCTTCCTGCGCGCCATGATCTCGCACCCCTCTGAGTCTTGCGAGGAGGGTGAGGTTGTCGCCTGCATCAAGGCCGAGATGGAGAGCCTTGGCTATGACGAGGTCAAGGTCGACGGCCTGGGCAACGTCATGGGCTTTATGGGCGAGGGCGACAAGATCATCGCCATCGACTCTCACATCGACACCGTCGGCATCGGCAACATCGAGAACTGGGATGCCGATCCCTATGAGGGCTACGAGACCGACGAGATCATCTACGGCCGCGGCGGCTCCGACCAGGAGGGCGGCATGGCTTCCGCAACCTACGCTGCCAAGATGATGAAGGACATGGGCCTCATCCCCGAGGGCTACAAGATCATGGTCGTCGGCACCGTCCAGGAAGAGGACTGCGACGGCATGTGCTGGCAGTACATCTACAACAAGGACGGCATTAAGCCCGAGTTCGTCATTTCCACCGAGCCCACCGACGGCGGCATCTATCGCGGCCACCGCGGCCGCATGGAGATCCGCGTCGACGTTCACGGCACCTCCTGCCACGGCTCCGCTCCCGACCGCGGCGACAACGCCATCTACAAGATGGCCGACATCATCGCCGACGTCCGCGCCCTCAACAACAACGGCTGCGACGAGTCGACCGACATCAAGGGCCTCGTCAAGATGCTCGACCCCAAGTACAACCCCGAGCACTTCGAGGACGCCCGCTTCCTGGGCCGCGGCACCTGCACCGTCAGCCAGATCTTCTACACCAGCCCCAGCCGCTGCGCTGTCGCTGACTCCTGCGCCATCTCCATCGACCGCCGCATGACCGCCGGTGAGACCTGGGAGTCCTGCCTGGACGAGATCCGCAACCTGCCGGCCGCCAAGAAGTACGGCGACGACGTGAAGGTCTCCATGTACATGTACGACCGTCCGTCCTGGACCGGCGAGGTCTACGAGACCGAGGCTTACTTCCCCACGTGGATCAACAAGGAGACCGCTCCGCACGTCAAGGCCCTCGTCGACGCCCACAAGGCCATGTTCGGTGACGAGCGCATCGGCTGCGAGCCCAGCATGGACAAGCGCACCGGTCGTCCGCTGTGCGACAAGTGGACCTTCTCCACGAACTGCGTCTCCATCCAGGGCCGCTATGGCATCCCCTGCGTCGGCTTTGGCCCGGGTGCCGAGTCTCAGGCTCACGCCCCCAACGAGGTCACCTATAAGGATGACCTGGTCACCGCTGCCGCCATGTATGTGGCTGCCCTGAACCTCTACGATCCGAGCCAGGCCGATGGCGACGCCACCGTGTTCCGCGCCGGTCTGACCAACAACAAGATCGATTAGTCCCATTCTTCGATTTTGTTGGGCCGGGGGCCACTCGTGTCCCCGGCACCCTCTGTTGACTTGGGGCCCGCGGTCGTTATCTCCCATGCTTCCTCAACGGTAGCGGGTCCTCGTCATAGTGCTCTGCATGTTCTAGCCACACGCGCGTGCCGGAGCACATCTATCCATTACGATCGTTCGCATTTTTAGAAAGGACTTTTACATGGACGCTAAGTTTACCGAGCTCGTCGAGCAGCTGAACGGCCTCGATTTTAAGGGTATGTACGGCAGCGACTTCCTGCACACCTGGGACAAGACCACCGATGAGCTCAAGGCTCTCTACATCGTCGCCGACGCCCTGCGCGAGCTGCGCGAGAACAACGTTTCGTCCAAGATCTTCGATTCGGGTCTGGCCGTCTCCCTGTTCCGTGACAACTCCACCCGTACGCGCTTCTCCTTCTCTAAGGCAGCCAACCTGCTCGGCCTTGAGCTGCAGGACCTGGACGAGAAGAAGTCCCAGATCGCTCACGGCGAGACCGTCCGCGAGACCGCTACCATGATCTCCTTCATGGCCGACGTCATCGGCATCCGCGACGACATGTACATCGGCAAGGGCGATGCCTACATGGCCGAGGTCTCCGAGTCTGTCCAGCAGGCCTACGAGGACGGCGTTCTGGATCACCGTCCCACGCTCATCTCCCTGCAGTCCGACTCCGATCACCCCACGCAGTCCTCTGCCGACATGCTCTACCTCATCAACGAGTTTGGCGGCCTCGAGAACCTCAAGGGCAAGAAGGTTGCCGTCACCTGGGCCTATTCGCCCTCTTACGGCAAGCCGCTGTCCTGCCCGCAGTCGCTGATCAGCCTGCTGCCCCGCTTTGGCATGGACGTCACCCTGGCTCACCCCGAGGGCTACGACCTCATGCCCGAGGTCGTCGAGCGCGCTAAGGGCTACGCCGCCGAGTCCGGCACCACCTTTAAGCAGGTCAACACCATGGCCGAGGCTTTCGAGGGCGCCGACATCGTGATCCCCAAGAGCTGGGCCCCGTTTGCCGCCATGGAGAAGCGCACCAACCTGTACGCCGAGGGCGACGACGCCGGCATCGCTGCGCTCGAGAAGGAGCTGCTCGCCCAGAACGCTACGCATCAGGATTGGTGCTCCACGACCGAGCTCATGGAGAAGACCGCCAACGGCCAGGACACCATCTTTATGCATCCTCTGCCCGCCGACATCTCCGGTGTCTCCTGCGAGCACGGCGAGGTCAACGCCGACGTCTTCGACATGCACCGCGTGGGCATGTACAAGGAGGCCAGCTACAAGCCGTACGCCATCGCAGCCATGATGTTCCTGCAGAAGGTTGCCGATCCGGCCGCTACCCTCAAGGCCCTCGACGAGCGCAACACCGCCCGTTGGTTCCAGGCCTAAAGCTGGGCTGAGAAATGGCTAAGCGTATTGTTGTCGCTCTGGGCGGAAACGCCCTCGGCGCCAACCTTCCCGAGCAGATGGAGGCCGTCAAGACGACTTCCAAGGCTATCGTCGACCTGATCGAGGAGGGCAACGAGGTCGTCATCGTGCATGGCAACGGCCCCCAGGTGGGCATGATCGCCAACGCGATGGCAGAGCTCACGCGCTCTAACCCTCAGAAGTACATTCCCTGCCCGCTGTCCGTCTGCGGTGCCATGAGCCAGGGCTACATTGGCTATGACCTGCAAAATGCGCTGCGCGAGGAAATGCTCGACCGCAATATCGACAAGGGTGTCGCCACCGTGCTCACCCAGGTCGAGGTTGCGGCGGACGACCCGGCCTTTGCCGACCCGGTCAAGCCGATCGGTCCGTGGATGAGCGAGGCCGAGGCCAAGGAGCTGGAGGCCGACCGCGGCTATCAGTTCATCCACGACGAGAAGCAAGGCTTCCGTCGCGTGGTGGCTTCGCCCAAGCCCGTGAACATCGTCGAACTCGACACCATTAAGTCGCTCGTCGAGTCCAACCACGTGGTGATCTCCTGCGGCGGTGGCGGCATTCCCGTCACCAAGGCCCAGGGCAACCACCTTAAGGGCGCTGCCGCCGTCATCGATAAGGACTTTGCGGCCGAGAAGCTCGCCGAGCAGCTCGATGCCGATGCCCTGATTATCCTGACGGCCGTGGAGAAGGTTGCCATTGGCTTTGGCACCGACCACGAGCAGTGGCTCGACACACTGACCGCGGCTGACGTAAAGCGTCTGTCCGAGGCCAACGAGTTCGGTCGCGGCTCCATGCTGCCCAAGGTCCAGGCCGCCTCGACGTTTGCCGAGAGCAAGTCGGGCCGCACGGCGCTCATCACGCTGCTCGAGAAGGCGCGTGACGGTCTTGCCGGCAAGACCGGTACCACGTTTACCGGTGACGCTGAGTAGGCATATCTGCACCATTGAGGAGGGTGCCCTGCGTCGCGGGGTACCCTCCTTTGTGCTATGGGGAGCCAAGGGGCGTTCGCTGGAAAACGAGTGCGTGCCTGTTTCGACGGAGTGCGAGCTTGCTATGGTGGGTATAGCAACTATGGTGTCCAAGGCAGCCAGGGGAGGTTTGCGGAGATGAAACTCGGTTGCGTCATTATGGCTTCGGGCGAGGGCAAGCGGTTTGGCTCTAACAAGATGCTTGCCGATATCTATGGCGAGCCGCTGATTGCCCGGACCATTGATTCGGTTCCCCGGGGCTTTGACGTTGTGGTTTCGACGCGTTGGCCCGAGGTCGCTCAGATTTGTGATGACAAGCATTGCCCGTGCGTGCTGCACGATGGCGAGCTGCGCAGCGAAAGCGTCCGTGCGGGCCTTTCGTGGGGAGTCGAACGTAACTGGAAAGGTTGCCTCTTTTTGCCGGGCGACCAGCCGCTCGTGAGTTCGGATTCTTTTGAGGCTATGGTTCGTGCATTTGACGAGCGTGGCCGCAAGCATCCGGTGCGTCTTGCGTGCAACGGTGAGCCTTCGAGCCCGGTGCTCTTTCCGGCGGAACTGTTCGATGCACTTATGTGTCTTGAGGGTAAGGACGGCGGCGGTTCGATCCTCAAGGACCGTACCGACGTGGTGCTGGTCGAGGCGCGTGCCTACGAGCTGTGGGACGTCGATACCGTCAAGGGACAGCGACGCATAACGGAGCATATCGCCGCCTGCTCGTATTTTGATCGCGTGGCCAACTGCATCAATCAATAAGGAGCAATTATGATCATCATCAAAAACGGCGCACTCGTGACGCCCCAGGGGCTTCGCCGCGCCGATCTTGCCATGGATGGCGATAAGATCGTGCGGATTGCCGCGGCGATTGAGCCGGCCGAGGGCGATACCGTCGAGGATGCTGCGGGCTGCTGGGTGTTCCCGGGCTTTATCGATGGGCACACGCACATGCAGTGCTGGACCGGCATGGATTGGACAGCCGATAGCTTTGAGACCGGCACGCGCGCGGCTGCCTGCGGCGGCACGACGACCATTGTGGACTACGCGACGGCCGATCGCGGCGTGACCATGCCCGATGCCTTGGTCGAGTGGCATCATCGCGCCGACGGCACCTGCACCGCCAACTATGCCTTCCATATGGCGCTTGCCGAGTGGAATGAGCGCAACCGCGCCGATCTTTCGGCCATGCGCGAGGCGGGCGTGTCGTCGTTTAAGACCTACTTTGCCTACGACCATCTGCGCCTGGACGATGCCGAGACGCTCGAGGTGCTGGAGGAGCTCAAGCGCGTGGGCGGTATCCTGTGCGTGCATTGCGAGAACGGCACGTTGGTCAACGCGCTGCAGAAGCGCGTGTTTGAGCAGGGTATCCACGGGCCCGAGGGCCATGCGCTCAGCCGTCCGGACGTGTGTGAGGCCGAGGCCGTGAGCCGCCTGCTGTATCTGGCGCACTTGGCCGGGGACGCTCCGGTCAACGTGGTGCACCTTTCGACCAAGCTGGGGCTCGAGGCCATTCGCGCTGCCAAAGCGCGCGGGCAGAAGAACATCTATGTCGAGACATGCCCTCAGTATCTGATGCTCGACGACACCTGCTATCTGGAGCAGGGCGAGGACGGCTTTGCGGGCGCCAAGTACGTGATGAGCCCGCCGCTGCGCCATGCCGGTGACCGTGCCGCGCTGCGCGAGGCGCTTGTGGCTGGCGAGATCGATACTATTGCGACCGATCATTGCAGCTTTAACCTGCACGGGCAAAAGGACCGAGGACGCGATGATTTCCGCGCGATTCCCAACGGCGGGCCCGGCGTGGAGCATCGCCCCGTCGCGATCGCTACGAGCTTTGAGGGACAGCTGGGCCCCGAGGATCTGTGCCGCTTGATGAGCGAGAACCCGGCGCGCGTTTTTGGCATGTATCCGCGCAAGGGCTGTCTTGCCGAGGGCGCCGATGCCGACGTGTGCGTGTGGGATCCCAAGGCGCGCTGGACGATTAGCGCCGCGACGCAGCATCAGGCCGTGGACTACACGCCGCTCGAGGGCTTTGAGGCGCACGGCCGCGCCAAGGCCGTGTTTGTGAACGGCGTACTGGCTGCGCGCGACGGCGAGCCCACCGGAGCCCAACCCGGCCGCTACGTCCCCCGCTAACAGGAAGGCCGCCGGATTCCCTTCGCAGTTGCGGTGAAATAGTTCCTGTTTAGCCGCCAAATAGCCCGTTTCAGGAACTATTCCACCGCAACTTATAGGTCTGGTGGGGCAGCGCCGGCTATTTGAGGCTGCTGGCGACGATGGGGCGGTCGAGGGCTGCCTCAAAGCGATCTGCCATAGCCGGGTCGCTAAGCGTGTCGACTTGGTTGAGCATGATGCGGGCATTGTTGAGGTTCAGCATCCGCATCTCGGCATTGAGCACCTGGGCGACGCGCTCGGGCGTGGCGATGTCGGTGAGCTCGCAGCCGCAGCGCTCGCAGAAGAGCTCGGGGCGGTTGACAACCTCGGCGACGGGCTTGTCCAGCCCCGAGGCGCCGACGACCCAGGCAACGTTTGCCGTGGCGGCGGGAATTACCGGCTCCCAGGCGGCATGCGCCTTGAGCGGGAGTCGCTTGCTGCCATCTGCCTCGGCCAACACATAGTCAAAGCGCTGCGTCAGCTGGTCGAGCGGCTCAGCGGGGGCGGAGAGCTTGCCTGTCTCCGGGTCCAAAACACCCGCCTGGCAGATGCTTCCGCGGGCAAGTCCCGCGCATGCCTCGCAGGTGCAGCCGGGAACATACAGGGTCCCCGGCTTCCAAGGCGCGGCGTCCAGGCGACGGCTCGACCCGTCCCATGGCACGCCGGCGACGGGAAACATGTGCGTGGTGGTGCAGAGGAGCACACGGCCGCCAGCGCGCATGAGCTCGAGACCCAGCGTCTTCAGCAGCGTCGACTTGCCGCCACTGCCGATAATTGCGGTAATGCCCGGCTCGATCTTGAGCGCGGAGGCAAGGTTTCCGCTCGTCGTTTCCATCTGTTCACCGCCGTATAATACTGTGATAATAAATAATCATCAGAGTAGCGGTCGAACCGCTTTTGCTCTGATCAAACCGTAGCACAGGGAGGTGCCCCGGGAATGCTCGTTTATGTTCGCGGCGCCGGCGATATCGCCACGGGCGTCGCCGCTCGCTTGGTGCGCTCCGGCGTGTCGGTCGTTATGGCCGATATCGCGGTTCCCACGTGCATCCGCCGCACAATCAGTTTTTGCGAGGCCATTCGCCTGGGCGAGGTCGAGGTCGAAGGCATTCGCGCTCGCTTGGCACAGACGCCGGCTGAGGCGCTCGAGATTGCCGAGGCTGGAGACGTCGCCGTTGTGGTGGACCCCCAGGCAAAGATGCTCGGCGAGCTGAAACCCGCGGCTGTGGTCGACGCGATTTTGGCTAAGCGCAACTTGGGCACCACGCGCGACATGGCGCCTGCCGTTATCGCCGTGGGGCCGGGCTTTACCGCGCCGGTTGACTGCGACGCCGTGGTCGAGACCATGCGCGGGCATTTTCTCGGCCGTGTCATTACCCAAGGTTCGCCCCAGCCCAACACGGGCGTGCCGGGCATTATCGCCGGCTATGGCAAGGAGCGCGTTATCCACAGCCCCGCCGCCGGTGTGTTTCGGTCCGACCGCGCAATCGGCGACATCGTGAGCGCCGGAGACGTGATCGGCTATGCGGGCGATACGCCCATGTGCACGCAGATCGATGGCTGTCTGCGCGGGCTTTTGGCGAACGGCGTGCAGGTGACTGAGGGCTTTAAATGCGCCGATGTCGATCCGCGCGGCGATGCCAGCTATATCAACTACATTTCGGACAAGGCGACGTCGGTCGGCGGCGGCGTGCTCGAAGCACTCGCTATGCTCACCGATGTCTTTAGAGGATAGAAGGCGGCAATGGAAAAGCTCGATGTTGTGAATGCGGCTCTTGCCGCCCTGCGTGCTGGCGAGACGTGCGAGCTCGTGGTCGTGGCCGGTACGGCGGGGTCGTCGCCGCGCGGTGTGGGCGCATGGATGGCCGTCTTTGCCGATGGCAGCCAGGCGGGCACTATCGGCGGCGGCAAAATTGAGCTCTTTGCGCTGGATGAGGCGCGCGAGCTGCTGGCCGCAGGGCAATCGCGTCTGGTCCGCTACACCATGGGCGGCGAGAACTCCGATACCGGCATGATCTGCGGCGGAGCCATCTGCCTGTGCTACCTGCATCTGAATGCGACTCAGGCACCGTTGTTCCGGGAAATAGCCGACGTCTTGGCCTATCGGCGCATTGGCGACTTCGTCATTGACTTTGAGCCGTTTGTCGCGAGCGCGCTCGAGGGTGAGGTGGCCGAGTACCATGGCGAGGAATCGCGCCGTACCATTGCGGGCTGCCCCAAGCTTTCGCTGGTGGAGGAGGGGAGCAGGGTCACCTACACCAACGCGGCCTCCGAGGTCCCTGCGGCGCACGTCGAGACGCTCTGTCCCGAGGGCCTGACCTACATCTTTGGCTGCGGTCACGTGGGCGCCGCGACGGCGCGCGTACTCACGGCGGCGGGCTTTGCCGTTGTTGCCTGCGACGACCGCCCCGGCACGCTGACGCCCGAATGGGTGCCCGGCGTCTACGACCGTCGTCTGGTCGACTACAAGAACCTGGCCGAGCAGTGCCCCATCGGCCCGCGCGACCTGGTGGTTGTGGCCACGGCAGGTCACAAGTCCGATATCGACGTGGTGATTCAGGCTATGCGCGCCAAGCCCGCCTATCTGGGCTGCCTGGGTTCGCGCCGCAAGACGGCCTTTGTGCGCGCCCGCTTGGAGCAGGAGGGCTTTACGCAGGAGCAGATCGACGAGCTACACCTGCCGATCGGCGTTGCCATTCAGGCGGAGGACCCCGAGGAGATCGCCATCTCCATCGCCGCCGAGATGATCCACCTGCGCCGCACCCAACTCGTCCCCCGCAAGCGCTAATCGCATCCCCATATATGAGTTGCGGTGGAATAGTTCCTAAATAAGCCTGACGGGCGGTCAGCCAGGAACTATTTCACCGCAACTGCCATTTTCCTCCGTCCTCTAGGGATCAATTTGTGCGGGGGAGTTGTGGAGTTGTGCAGGCAGACGAGGTTTTTCTGGAAATACGTACCCAATGCGCGTATAGTACCGATTGTTTTGTCGGCTCCTGCTGCGTCGAGTCCAAACCGCAAAATGCCATGAGCGGCGCGGATGCAGCCAGGAGGCACGAGGACAACCCACCGTGGCCACGCCCCGTGCTTAAAACCCCAAGAAGGAGTGAACAATGGCAGAAGAGAAGTATGTGCCGCGTCTGAAGACCAAGTACAACAACGAGGTCAAGCAGCAGCTTCAGGACAAGTTCCAGTACGAGAACGTCATGATGATCCCCAAGTTTGAGAAGATCGTCGTGAACATGGGCGTCGGCGAGGCCGCTACCGATTCCAAGGCCATCGACGGTGCCGTGCGCGACCTGCGCGCCATCACCGGCCAGCAGCCGATGATCACCCGTGCCCGCAAGTCCATCGCTACCTTCCGCCTGCGCGCTGGTATGCCGATCGGCTGCAAGGTTACCCTGCGTGGCGACCGTATGTGGGAGTTCTTCGATCGTCTGACCTCCGTCGCGATCCCCCGTATCCGCGACTTCCGCGGCATCTCCGCCAAGAGCTTCGACGGCCGTGGTAACTTCTCCATGGGCGTCACCGAGCAGCTCATCTTCCCCGAGATCGACTTCGACTCCGTCGATCACCAGCGTGGTATGGACATCACTTTCGTGACCACCGCCAACACCGATGAGGAGGCCAAGGCCCTTCTGGACGCCTTCGGTTTCCCGTTCAAGAAATAGGTTCACCTGCCCTATAAGCGCCGTTCCCACAAGGGGGCGGCGCTTGGGGCGAACAATACTCTATGTGAGGAGGATATAAGTGGCTAAGACATCGATGATCGTCAAGTGCAATCGCAAGCAGAAGTTCTCTACTCGTGAGTACACGCGCTGCCAGCGCTGCGGCCGTCCGCACTCTGTGTACCGCAAGTTCGGCCTGTGCCGTGTCTGCTTCCGTGAGCTTGCACTCAAGGGCGAGCTTCCCGGCGTTAAGAAGGCCAGCTGGTAAGTCACTACCAGCGTTTCAAGCATCCGTTTGGAACAGGGAAAACGCGCTAGTTAGGCTTTGCCGTTAAGGGCGGCGAAGAACCAAGAGCACGTGTTCATCAAGAACGAAGGAGAATCTGTATGAACCTTACAGACCCGATCGCAGATATGCTTACGCGCATCCGTAACGCTAACTCTGTGAACAAGGCCACGGTCTCCATGCCGAGCAGCAAGAAGCTCGTCGAGATCGCTCGTGTTCTGCACGAGGAGGGCTACATCGAGGGCTACGATGTCGAGGACACCGTTCCCCAGAAGACTCTGCACATCACGCTTAAGTATGGTCCCAAGAAGGCTAAGGTCATCAACGGCATCCGCCGCATTTCCAAGCCGGGCCTGCGTAAGTACACCGGCGTTGCCGACATGCCCCGCGTGCGCGGTGGCCTTGGTACCGCCATTATTTCCACCAGCCATGGCGTCATGACCGACCGCGATGCTCGCAAGCACAACGTCGGCGGCGAGATCATCGCTTACGTCTGGTAATTCGCTCGGTAGGTAGAAGGAAAGGAGATCACCGTGTCTCGTATCGGTAATAAGCCTGTCCAGATTCCCGCCGGAGTCGAAGTGGCAGTCAACGGCAACAACGTTGTCGTCAAGGGCCCCAAGGGCCAGCTCGAGCTCGATGTCTTTGAGAAGCTCGCTATCAACGTCGAGGACAACGTCCTCACCGTTTCCCGTCCCGACGACGAGCGTGAGACCCGTGCCCGCCACGGCCTCACCCGCGCCCTCATCCACAACATGGTTGTTGGCGTTTCCGAGGGCTTCGAGAAGAAGCTCGAGCTCGCCGGCGTCGGTTACCGCGTGCAGCAGAAGGGCAAGAACCTCGAGTTCTCCCTGGGCTTCTCGCACCCCGTGATCGTCGAGGCTCCCGAGGGCATCACCTTCGAGGTTCCCGACAACACCCACGTGAACGTCAAGGGTATCAACAAGCAGCAGGTCGGTCAGATCGCCGCTGAGATCCGCGGCCATCGTCCTCCCGAGCCTTACAAGGGCAAGGGTATCCACTACGTTGGCGAGCACATCCGCCGCAAGCTGGGTAAGGCCGCCAAGTAGTCGTAACCGACTCACTCGCATAAGACCAGCACCCCGTCAGGTGCTGGCAAGATCAACCTTTTTAGGAGTTTACGTATGAACAAGCATAAGGCGAAGCTGGAAGGCCTCAAGCGTCGTCAGCGTCGTGTTCGCGGCAAGGTCTCGGGTACCTCCGAGCGTCCGCGTCTTCGCGTGACCCGTACTAACGCCAACATCTATGCCCAGATCATCGACGACAGCAAGGGCTCCAGCCTGACGCTCGTCTCTGCCTCGACCCTCGAGGCCGAGTTCAAGGGCACCCACACCTCGAACAAGGAGGCTGCGGAGAAGGTCGGTCAGCTCGTTGGCAAGCGTGCCATCGAGGCCGGCATCACCAAGGTCGCCTTCGATCGCGGTGGCCGTATCTACCATGGCCGCGTCAAGGCCCTCGCCGACGGTGCTCGTGCCGCCGGTCTCGAGTTCTAGGAGGTATGTAGCACATGGCTCGTAATCAGAAGCAGCAGCGCGAGGCCTCCGAGTTCGAGGAGCGCGTCGTTTACATCAACCGCGTGTCGAAGACCGTCAAGGGTGGTCGTCGCATGAGCCTCGTCGCTCTCGTCGTCGTTGGCGACGGCAAGGGCAACGTCGGCGTTGGCATGGGCAAGTCCGCTGAGGTGCCCCTGGCCATCTCCAAGGCGTCTCTCGATGCCAAGAAGAACATGTTCCACGTGCCGGTGACCGAGCAGGGCACCATCCCGCACGAGGTTCTCGGCCACTTTGGTGCCGGCCGCATCATCATCAAGCCCGCTGTCGAGGGTACCGGCGTTATCGCCGGCGGCGCTGTGCGTCCCCTCTTTGAGCTTGCTGGCATCAAGAACGTCCTGTCCAAGTCCCTCGGTACCGACAACGGCCTCAACATCATCAAGGCTGCCGTCGAGGGCCTCAAGGAGCTCTCCAGCCCTGAGGACGTCGCGGCTCGCCGTGGCCTGACGGTCTCCGAGATGTTCGTCGGTAAGGAGAACTAAGCATGGCTGACACCATCAAGATCAAGCAGGTCCGCAGCACCAACGGTTGCAAGCAGGACCAGGTCCGTACTGTCCGTGCCCTCGGTCTCCACAGGATCCGCGAGGTTCGCGAGATTGCTGACAACGAGTCCGTCCGCGGCATGATCTTCAAGGTCAAGCACCTTGTCGAGATTGTAGAGGAGTAGCAAATGCAGCTTCACGATCTTACTCCCGCGCCCGGTTCCACCAAGAACCGCAAGCGCGTCGGCCGTGGCAATTCTTCGGGTCACGGCACCACTTCTGGCCGCGGTCAGAAGGGCCAGGGCTCTCGCTCTGGTGGCACCAAGGGTGCCGGCTTCGAGGGTGGCCAGACTCCGCTGGCTATGCGCCTGCCCAAGCTTCCGGGCTTCCGCAACCCCCGTCGTATCGAGTACACCGCTGTTAACGTTGAGCGTCTCGAGCGTAAGTTCGAGGACGGCGCTGTGATCGACGGTGCCGCTCTTAAGGCCGCTCGCATCACCAAGAGCGAGTTCGAGCCCGTCAAGGTGCTCGGCAATGGTGAGCTCACCAAGAA
Source organism: uncultured Collinsella sp. (assembly GCA_902464035.1). Classification (GTDB taxonomy): domain Bacteria; phylum Actinomycetota; class Coriobacteriia; order Coriobacteriales; family Coriobacteriaceae; genus Collinsella. The sequence goes on from CABQHT010000047.1 coordinate 12,855, forward strand.
GTTCACGGTCAAGGTCGACAAGGTCAGCGCTTCTGCGCAGGCCAAGATCGAGGCCGCCGGCGGAAAGGTCGAGCTGCCGTGCTAAATGGTCTTAAGAATGCTTTCCGCATCAAAGAATTGCGCGAAAAGATTCTTTTTACCATAGCTATGCTCGTCGTGTACCGCATTGGTGCGCACGTTCCTGTGCCCGGCATTCCCTTCCAGGGGATGCTGGGCCTTTTCTCGACCGATAACAATTCGGTCGCCGCAGGTGCTATGGCCCTCCTGAATCTTTTCTCTGGCGGCGCGTTGAGCTATGTGTCGGTGTTTTCGCTGGGCATCATGCCTTACATCACCAGCTCGATCATCCTCCAGATGCTCCAGGCCGTTGTGCCTTCCCTGCATGAGCTTGCCCGCGAGGGCGAGGTCGGTCAGACCAAGATTACGCAGTATTCGCGTTACCTCACCCTGGCTCTGGCAATCCTCAACTCCGTGGGTTACCTCTTCCTCTTTAAGAGCTTCGGCATCAGCTTCAATGGCGCCGGCGCTCCCGAGATCATCTTCGACCTCATGATCGTCGGCACGCTTACCGCGGGCGCCATGCTGATCATGTGGATTGGTGAGCTCATCACCCAGCGCGGTATCGGCAATGGCATGTCGCTGATCATCTTTGCGAACATCATGGCCGGCCTGCCGCAGGCTATCTTCTCCAGCACCGAGGGCAATGCCGGTAGCATCATCACCATGGTGATCATCTGCGCCATCATCCTGCTGGTTATCCCGCTGATTGTTTTCCTTGAGCGCGGCCAGCGCCGCATTCCGGTCTCCTACGCTAAGCGCGTCGTGGGCCGTCGCATGATGGGTGGCCAGACCACCTACCTGCCCATCAAGGTCAACACCGCGGGTGTCGTGCCGATCATCTTCGCCTCGGCGCTGCTGTACTTCCCGGCTCAGATTGCCGTGTTCTTCCCCGGCATTGGCTGGATTCAGGCAGTTGCCTCTGCGCTTTCGACCGGTTGGCTCAACTGGGTGCTTAATGTTGTCCTCATCGTGTTCTTCGCGTACTTCTACACCTCCATGGTGTTCAACCCCGATGACACGGCTGACAACCTTAAGAAGCAGGGCGGCTTTATTCCGGGCGTGCGTCCGGGTAGGGCTACCGCGGCCTACATCAAGAACGCGCTCAACAAGATCACGCTTCCCAGCGCTGTCTTTTTGGCGCTCATCGCCATCGTGCCTTCGATCATCTTCTCCTTCACGGGTAACCAGCTGATCCAGGCATTTGGCGGCACGTCCATCCTCATCATGGTCGGCGTCGTGCTCGACACGGTCGATAAGCTCGAAGGCCAGATCAAGATGTATGATTACGATGGATTCTTTAAATAGGCTAGAGGAGGATTGCTCATGAACCTCGTATTGCTCGGAGCTCCGGGTGCCGGTAAGGGCACCGTCGCACAGGAGCTCGTCGCCGAGTTTGGCGTCGCTCACATTTCCACGGGCGACCTGCTGCGTGCTGCCGTTAAGGGTGGCACCGAGCTTGGTATTCAGGCTAAGAAGTACATGGACGCTGGCGAGCTCGTTCCCGACCAGCTCGTGATCGACCTTGTCAAGGAGCGCCTTGCCGCCGACGACGCCCAGCAGGGCTTCATCCTCGACGGCTTCCCGCGCAACACCGCCCAGGCTGTGACGCTCGATTCCGAGCTCTCCGCCATGGGTCGCGAGATCGATTGCGCCCTTCTGGTCGATGTGGCCCCCGAGGTTATCATCGATCGTCTGTCTTCGCGTCGCACCTGCCGCGCCTGCGGTTACACCGGCACCGCCGCCGATGTCACCTGCCCCAAGTGCGGTGGCGAGATGTATCAGCGCGACGACGACAAGCCCGAGACCATCAAGAACCGTCTCGA
>CABQHT010000048.1 GCA_902464035.1 uncultured Collinsella sp.
GCGGGTGGTTTCTGATGCGGCGCGCTGCGCGCCCCGCACAGGCTAAAGCCTTTAACAAAAGCGCGGCCTAAAAGGCCGCTCGCCATCTTTAATTCAGATCTATATTGCCCGTAACGGCAGCGCCGAGGTAACGCAGGCCCGAGGGCAACCTTCCTTTCCGGCGCACTCCGCAGGACGAAAGAACCTCCGCCGCACGAAGTGCGCAGCGGAGGTTCTTTCATGTCCGAGGACGCGCCGGAAAGGAAGGTTGCCCTCGGGCCGAACAGCTATGGCAGCTTACGCGACGGTGTAAACCCAGTCGTGCTTATCCTCAACAGCACCAGACTGGATACCAGTCAGAGTCTCGCGGAGCTTCTTCATCACAGGGCCGATCTCGGTGTAGCCAGCCGGGAAGGTCACGGTCTCGTCGGCGCCGTAAACCTTGTTGTCGATCTCGCCAACCGGGGAGATGACGGCAGCGGTGCCGCACAGGCCGCACTCGACAAAGGTGCCGGCCTTGACCTCGGCCCACTCGACGGGACGCTGGTCAACGGTCATGCCCAGGTCCTGAGCAACCTGAACGAGCGAGCGGCGGGTGATGGAGGGCAGGATGGAGTCGGTGTGCGACTGCGGAACGACGAGGGTGCCGTCCTCCTTCACGAACAGGACGTTGGCGCCACCGGTCTCCTCGACATAGGTGCGGGACTCGGAGTCGAGATACAGGTTCTCGGCATAGCCCTCGCGATGGGCCTCCATCGTGGGCTTGAGGGACATGGCGTAGTTGAGGCCGGCCTTGATGTTGCCGGTGCCGTGCGGTGCGGCGCGGTCGTACTCGGAAACGCGCAGCTTGACGGGCTTGAGACCACCCTTAAAGTACGGACCGACCGGGGTCACGAGAATGCGGAACGTGTACTCAGGAGCGGGAGCCACGCCAATCACGTCACCGGAGCCGATCATAAACGGACGCACGTACAGGGTCGCGCCGGAACCGAAGGGCGGAACCCAGGCGGCGTTGGCAGAAACGACCTGCTTGACGGCCTCAACGAACTTGTCCTTGGGGAACGGGGGCATCTCGAGGCGCTGCGCAGAGTTGTACATACGCTCGGCGTTCATGTCGGGACGGAAGCAAACGATGCTGCCGTCCTCGGCGGTGTAGGCCTTCAGGCCCTCAAAGACCTCCTGGCAGTAATGGAAGATGCCACCGCACTCGGAGACATGCAGGGTGTGGTCGGTGGTCAGGCCGCCCTCGTCCCACTCGCCATCCTTCCAATGAGCCTCGTAACTGTAATCGGTCTTCATGTAGCCAAAGCCGAGGCTACCCCAATCGATATCCTTCTTCTCGACAGTCATATGTCGCTCCTTACATACACAGTTGCATACTCGCGAACTCGCACGCAAGGACCGAGGCCGACCGCGTCGCAACGTCGCACGCCCGGAGCGTAGAGCCGGACGGGACACGCGAACGGCATCGAAGCCGATGGCACGTCGATTCGCATGCACGAGATTGTACTCCGCACACGCATCGGATAAAACGTTTTTCTTTAACTAACTAAAGTATTTTCATTTGACCGAAGCAAAAAGGCCCGCCACCGTAAGCGGTGACGGGCCTCAACTGCACGGTTTGCGCGCTGGCTCGAGCTAAGCGTTCTTTTTGCCCAGCTTAGCCTTAACCAGACCGACCACAGTCGGGATAATCGACACGGCAACGATGCCAACGATTAGCAGCTCAAAGTGCTCCTGCACAAAGGGAATGCCGCCAAAGAAGTAGCCCAGCAGCGTAAAGACCGTCGACCAGGTAATGCCACCCAGCACGTTAAAGATAACGAAGTTGCGCCAGTGCATGCCGCCCATGCCGGCGATAAAGGGCACAAAGGTGCGAATAAACGGGAAGAAGCGGCCCAGGAAGATGGCCAGGTGGCCCCACTTGTCCAAGAAGTCCTCGGACTTTTTGATGCGCTCGGGCGTCATGGCCTTGACCTTGCCCGAGGCAATGATCTTTTTGCCAAAGAAATGGCCAATCATAAAGTTGCACTGATCGCCCAAAATGGCAGCGGCCCATGCGGTGACCAGAAGCGCCACAATGTTAAAGCCGCCGTTGTGGGCAAAAAAGCCCGAGGCGAACAGCAGCGAATCGCCGGGAAGGAACGGGAAGAACACCACGCCCGTCTCGATAAAGATAATCAGGAACACGCAGCCGTAGGCCATAAGCGGGCCGGCAGCAATCCAGCTGGCAATCGCGGTGCGCGGGTCTTTGAGCAGCTCGGCGATAAAATTGATGAAACCCATGAAGTAAAACCTCTCAGTTGTGGGCGCGGACACGTCCAAGTTGACCAGTATACGGTTGCGACGCGGGCACACACGCGACCGCACAAAAGTGTGACTCCATTACCAGCAAGTTTGCATAACTGACACCTGTCACGCAAAGCCAGACAAGATTGTTCTTCCTAATCCCTAGTAAATCGCTATACTTTATTGAATCGCATTGCCATGGCGCTAAGGGAGGACGGCCGGTGAGCTTTATCAATACCATTCGCGAGGACATCAAGACCGTCCAGGCGCAGGACCCCGCCGCGCAAAACGGCCTGGTCATTTTCCTTTCGTACCCCGGTCTTCACGCCAAATGGAATCACGTGCCCGAGCACTGGCTCTGGGAGCATGGTCATCGCTCGCTCGCCCGCGTGCTCTCACAAATCACTCGCCATATCACCGGCGTCGAGATTCATCCCGCTGCAAAGATCGGCAAGCACTTCTTTATCGACCACGCCATGGGCGTCGTCATCGGCGAGACCACCATCGTGGGCGACAACTGCGTGCTCTACCAGGGCGTCACGCTCGGCGGTACCGGCAACGAGACCGGCAAGCGCCACCCCACCCTGGGCAACAACGTCACCGTGGGCACGGGCGCCAAGGTGCTCGGCAACATTCGCATCGGCAACAACGTCAAGATCGGCGGCAACTCGGTCGTCGTTAAAGACGTGCCCGACAACTGCACCGTCGTTGGCGTGCCGGGACGCATCATCAAGCGCAACGGCTGCCGCGTGTTCGAGGAGAGCTTCGATGCCAAGCAGCATCGCGAGTACATGCCCGATGACGCCGCCGAGCAGTCCGCGCTCAACCGTCAGGGCATCACCGAGAATGCCCGCCGCGTCAAGGAACTCGAGCGAGAGGTGGCCGAGCTCAAGGCCCTCGTCGCCAAGCTCGTGGACGAGCACTAGGAACGCGAGCGGCACAAAACAACATCGGCACCGACGCAAAAGGCGCGCCAGGGAATCAATCCCCGGCGCGCCTTGTTTCCAATGTGACATGCGGGACTGTCCCTTTGTCACATTATGCGAACTGACTCAGATAGAGGTCGGCGTAAGCACCCTCGGCAGCCAGCAGTTCCTTATGCGTGCCTTGCTCGATAATGTTGCCGTGATCCATGACCAGAATCAGGTCGGCATCCACGATCGTCGACAGGCGATGCGCGATCACAAAGCTCGTGCGCCCATGCATGAGCGCGTCCATGGCACGGCCGATGGCAAGCTCGGTGCGCGTATCCACGCTTGAGGTCGCCTCATCCAGAATGAGAATCGCCGGGTTGTTGAGCAGCACGCGCGCAATGGTCAGCAGCTGACGCTGGCCTTGGCTGATGCTTTCGGCATCATTGGCCACGCGCGTGTCGTAGCCCTGCGGCATGGTGCGCACAAAGAAGTCGACCTGCGCGGCGCGGGCGGCAGCCACGATCTCGTCGCGCGTTGCCTCGGGGCAGCCGTAGGCGATGTTTTCGGCAATCGTGCCGTCGAACAGCCAGGCGTCCTGCAGCACCATGCCAAACTGCTGACGTAGCTCACCGCGGTTCATGAGGCGCGTATCCACACCGTCGAGCGTAATGCGGCCGCCGTCAATCTCGTAGAAGCGCATGAGCAGGTTGATGAGCGTGGTCTTACCCGCACCCGTGGTTCCCACCACCGCAATCTTCTGACCCGGTTCGGCGGTAAACGACACGTCGCGCATGAGCGGCTTTTCGGGCGTGTAGCCAAAGCGCACATGCTCAAAAGCGACGCGGCCCTCCACGCGACCCGGCAGATTGGCAGCCTCGCTCGGCTGCGGATCGGCCTCCATCTCGGGCTCATCGAGCAGGTCGAACACGCGCTCCGCACTCGCCAGCGCGCCCTGCAGCGAGTTGAAAGTGAACGACAGCTGCGTCATGGGTTCGGACGCCTCGTAGATAAACTGGAAGAACGCCTGGAACACGCCGACGGTCATGTGACCGGCGACCAGCATGCTGCAGCCCACGAGCGCAATCACGATCTGCGCCAGGCGACCAATAAAGCGAACCGCGGGTCCGACGGCGTTGATCATAAAGTCGGCCTTGGTGCTCACGCGGGCCAGCTCGCCCGAGGCCTCGTGCACCTCGGCAGAGCTCTGGTGCTCGCGATTGAATGCGCGAATCACCAAACGGCCCGAATAGCCTTCCTCGACCGCGCTCGTGATTTTGGACACCCACTCCTGACGCTCGCCCGTCACATCATGCGTACGGCGCGAAACCACCTTGGTCACCAGCAGCGATACCGCCGTAAAGCCCAAAAAGACCAACGTGAGCTTGACGCTATAGACGAACATCATGATGATGGCACCCGTCACGGTACCGATCGATACCAGCAGCTGCAGCAATCCGCGCTGCATACTCTCGGACATCTTGTCCAAGTCGTTGGTCGCACGGCTGACCACCTCACCGGGGCGATGCGCGTCAAAGTAGGCGAGCGGCAGGCGGCTGAGCTTTTGCGCGATGCGGTTGCGCAGACGCAGGTTGAGTCGCTCGGCCACACTCGACATCAAAAAGCTCTGCAACGCATAGAACGACCCGGCAGCCGTCCAGATCAAGAAGTAGACAAAGATGGTCTTGCCGCATTGGTCCCAGGTGATGCTGAAGGTGGTTCCGCTGGCAAACGCCACCTGTATATGGCCCCACAGCTCGTCGATAACATGGGCGCTATATGCCGGCGCGGCGGTGTTAAAGATGACGTAGAACACGATGCTCGCAAACACGATGTAGAAGCGCCAATGGTCGCCGGCGGCCTCGCCCCACAAGCGGCGCACCGTCGCCCAGGTATCGCGGGGTTTCTCGTCCTCATCCTCGTCGTCCACATCGCGCATGCGCTCTGCTTCCGCGCGGGCACGCTCGTCCTCGGCACGCTCGTTTTCCTCGTACAGCGCTTGGCGGCGAGCCTCACGCTCAGCCGCGGCCCTGGCGGCGTCATCCAGCTCGGTCGATGCGGCAGCCTGCTCGACCGCTTCGACCGCGTCCACAACGACGGCATCGATAGCGTCGCTGCGCTTCTTGAGCTCCCCGGTCATGCTACTCACCTCCCTTCATTTGCGATTCCGCGATGGCGCGGTATACCTCACAGGTTTCCATAAGCTCGCCATGCGTGCCCAAGCCCACGACCTCGCCATCCTTGAGCACGACAATCTGGTCGGCGTGCAGAATCGTCGAGATGCGCTGCGCGATGATAAGCACCGCGGCGTCGCGCGTCTCGTCTTGCAACGCATGGCGCAGGGCGGCATCAGTCTTAAAGTCCAGAGCAGAAAAACTGTCGTCGAAGATATACAGTTCGGCGCGCTTCATGAGCGCGCGAGCAATGGCCAGGCGCTGGCGCTGACCACCCGAGAAGTTCGTACCGCCCTGGGCAACCGGGGTATCGAGCCCCTGCGGTTGATCGAGCACAAAGGTGCTCTGGGCAACCTGCAGCGCATGAAGCATGTCCGCCTCGGTCGCGTCCTCGTTGCCAAAGCGCAGATTGCTTGCCACGGTGCCCGAGAACAGCCACGCCTTCTGCGGCACATAGGCAATGCGCCCGCGAATCTCGTCTTGCGAAAGGTCGCGCAGGTCAACACCGTCCAGGCGAATGGCGCCCTTCGTGGCATCGTGAAAACGCAGCAAGAGCTTTGCCACCGTCGACTTACCCGAACCGGTCGAGCCCACGATCGCGGTGGTCTGCCCGCGACGACAGGCAAAGCTCAGATCGCACAGGGTGTCCTCGTCGGCATCGTCAAAACGAAACGACATGTGATCGAACTCAGCGACCGCATCCGCATCGCCCCCGGAGGCAGGCGCCCCGTCACCCAGCGTACGCTCGCCGTCCACGATGCTCGGCTCAATCTCCAGCACCTGCTGCGCACGGTTCAGGCACGCGGCAGCACGCGGAAGCGTCAGTACCACCATCTGGGCCATCATCACAAAGAACAGGATCAGAAGCGCGTACTCCAGCACCGCCGAGATGCTCGCGATCTGCATGGCGTGGGCGCCCACGCGGTTGCCGCCCACCCACAGTACCGCCACCTCGGCGATATTCATCAGAAAGAAGGTGGAGCTGTCGAGGCCCACAAACAGATGGTTGACTTTTATGGCGTTGGCGGCGTAGTCGCTAAACACCTCGTCCAGGCGCTGTTCCTCACGACGCTCCTTGTTAAACGCACGGATGACGCGCACGCCCACGATGTTTTCGCGCAGCACCACGTTCATGCGGTCGATAAAGCTCTGCAAGCGCATAAAAATCGGAGCCGCGTTGGCAACCGTAAAGACCGCCGCAACCAGCACGATCGCGACCACTACGCCCAAAAGCGTGCCCATGGCCGGATCGATGAGCCAGGCGAAGATGATGCCTGCCACCGCCAGGAACGGCACCGGCAGCACCAGCTGAATGGTCTGCAGAATCGCCTGCTGAATCACGTTGATGTCGTTGAGCGAGCGCGTGATCATCGAACCCGTGCCAAAGCGCTCAAAGTCACTGGCAGACAGCTCGAGCGACTTGTCGTAGACGGCATTGCGGATATCGCAGGCCACGTTGGCGGCCAGGCGCGCCGAAAGATAGCAGCCCAACACCGCGCCGCCGCTGGCCATGCCGGTCGCGATAAGCATGTAGAGACCGTTGCGCAAAATGTAGTCGACATCGCCCGTGGTGATACCGGTGTTGACCATGTTCGCTAACATCGTGGGTACCAGCAGTGTGCCAACGTTGTCGATTAGCAGCACCAACAACGTCACCGCGACAAGCCTGCGATACGGCTTCATAAACCTCATTAAGAGTCGCACGACTCCCCCTCACCTTGATTCTCGGCCTGGCTCTCGGCAGCGATATGCTGCTTAAAGGCATCGCACTCATCGCCGAGCGCATGGGAAAATTTTCCGATTAGGCGCATGATTTCGCGTTGCTCACACGGCTCAAGCGCGCCAAAGGCTCGCTGCTCGGCCTTGAGTGCCGGCAGCGCATAACGCTCGGCAAACCGCATGCCCGCTTCGGTCAAACGCACAACCTTGTTCTTACGGCTGCCTTCGGCAAACTCCAACGTTGCAAAGTCCCGCGCCGTCAAGGTTTTAATTGCCGAGTTGATGGTCTGCTTGCTGTAGAACCATTCGCTCGTCAGGCGGCTTACGGCAATACTGCCGCCCGCCGTGCTGGTATCGACGAGCATCCAGTAAGCGCAGTCCGAAAGGCCGCAGGCGCGCGAGAACTCCGAATAGATATGGTCGAGTCCATTGAGCAACCGGTCGAAGTCGACCAGCGTAACCGCACTATTCATCTATCCCACCATTCGATTGTCCGATTTTTGACCAATTTTGTATCTCTAGATTAGTCCGAGTTTTGACTATCGTCAATAGACTCGTTAAATATGGACGGCTCTACATGGCATATCGGCAGAAAAAGACCGCCGGCGCGGGGGCGGCGCCAGCGGTCACGTGAAAATCGGGTTTTATTGCCTGTTAAGCGGCGACGGCCTCATAGACCGTAGCGCCCGAGAAGCTGTCATGCAGGCTCTTGCCGGCAATCCACGGCAGCTCGACGACCTCGCAGACTGTGTTGACCAGCTCGGAGCAGTCAGTAAAGTGGCCCTTGTCGTTGAGGGCCTCGCAATCCTGAACACGCCAATAGCCATCGGTGTGCGTGATGTAGTACTCGTGATCGTCAATCGTCACAAAAGCGCGCGTCTTGGAACGCAGCAGCTTCAGAAATCCTTCGAAGTCGGTCTCGACGACATCTCCAGCCTGGAACATGATGTTACCTCCTGGCCCGGCGCCACCATGGCGCATTGATAAACGTTGGTACTCCTTTAGTAAAACCTTTATCAGAGGTTATGCGTTCGTCATTTAGGCAAGTGGTAAAAAACCGCAGGGTAGACGGGATAAAACGTTTAACCATCCCATTTGTTTGTCACATTCTGAAGGTACTTTTATGCAAACCTACTTTCCCAATTGGAATCTACCCTTTTGGTCGGGCAATTGACCGTCTATCGTTTGAGCCCGACGGGTATGAACGGGGCATCTGCAACGCCACTACAAGGAGACACCATGGAGACTATCGAAGCGCTCATCCACCGCCGCAGCTGCCGCAAATACAGCGATCGTCCCGTCGAGGCCGAAAAGCTTGCACGTATTATCGAAGCCGGCCAATATGCACCGAGCGGCATGGGCCGCCAGCCGGTGACGTTTGTCGCCGTCACCGACCCCGCGACCGTCGAGCGTCTCTCACAGCTCAACGCCCAGGTCATGGGCGGCAACAGTGACCCCTTCTATGGCGCCAAGACCGTTGTGGTGGTGCTGGTCGACCGCAGCGTGCCCACACATCTGGAAGACGGCTCGCTCGCCATGGGCAACTTGCTCAACGCCGCCTATGCACTGGGTGTCGATTCGTGCTGGATTCACCGCGCGCATGAGGTCTTTGACTCGCCCGAGGGCCTGGAGCTGCTGGCCAGCTGGGGCCTGCCCGCCGACGGCAGCCTGCGCGGTGTCGGTCACTGCATTCTGGGCTATGCCGAGGACACGCTACCCGAGCCCAAACCCCGCCGCGACAACGTGGTGTACGTGAAGTAATTAGTTCCGCCGTTCTAACGAACGGCGGACCCGCTCGCAACTTATCTTGCCGATGGAGTTGTCGTCGTTTCGTTCGTTTGAGTCGTTTCGGCGTCGTCGCCCTGTTCGCCCTCGTCCTTTTGCGCATCGGCGATGGTGGAGGCTGCCGCAACGATACCGCGCTGGGGCGCGACGCCCGTCTGGGTCTGAGCGCCCTCGACAACTTCTGTGCCTGCATGCGCGAGCTCGGGCGATTTAAACACTGCGTCCAAGTTGGCGCCGCCGCCGGCGTAGCCAAGCGCAGCGAGTGCGATGACGATCACCGCAATGACGACCGCGATCGGAACATAACGATGCCAACCAGCCGGATTGAGTCCGCTGCGACGAGCCGCCCCGCGGCTGATGTAACCGAGCGTTCCGTCGTGCTTGAGCTTTGAGCCCACCACGCGTTTGCGGCCCCACAACGAGGACTCTGCCTGCATGGCCAAGCGGGCGCTTGCCGAAGGATAGCCGTATTTAGTGCGTTTGAACGAGCCATCAAACCCCGAGGCGTGTTTGCCCCACGTCACCGATGTTGTGCGTCGGTTGACCGGCGCGGCGCTCCGCCTTCTGCGGCTCGGTTTTGTAGTCTCAGCCATACGCCCCCGCACGCCGTAACCAAATCGAAACAATAACGCTTTGGACTGTAGCACACGCGTCGCGCGCGGTCACGGGCGCCTCGCTCAACGGTCATCGTCCTTCAGCAAGCGCCACAGCGTTGTTCGGCTTATGCCCAGCACCTCCGCCGCACGGGTTCGGTTGCCATGGAGATGGTCTACAACCAGATGCGCGATATCTCGCTCGGTATCGATCAGCGGTCGCAGGATATACAGGTCGCTTTCGAGTGTCGGGGCGCCAAAGGTTGCGGTCTTAATCACGTCCTCTTGGGCTAGCACTTCCTCCGCCACAGCGCGATCCACCGTGCCCGCCCCCACCAATATATACAGTCGTTCCGAGACCTCGCGGAGCTGCAGATAATTGCGCGGCCAGCGGTAAGCATCGAGCGTCTTCGTCGCCGCAGCAGACAGTGTGGGCGCTGCCGTCCCAAATGCATCAGCGAGATATTCCAAATAGCGCGCAACCTTCGTCGACGCGGCTCCCTGCTCGGCGATTGCCGGCGCCACGCTCACCGCACAGGCGAAGCGCTCGGTCACAAAGGCGGCTTGATCACTTTCGCTGCCGCCCGGCATGTCGTTCGCCGTCAGCACCACATGGCAGCGCGTCGCCAACGCGGTGTCGGCCATCGTGGAAACGAGCTCGCGAAGGCGCTGGGGACCAACCGCATTCCAGCCCTCAATGCAAAGTGTCAGCCCCGTTTGGAACAGCGGCGATTCGGAGCTTTTGAGCACATGGCGCCAACCGCGATCGGTAAGCTCATCGAGCGCGACGGAAACAAAGGGCTGATCGGCAAAAGGACCGTCCAGATAGAGGCGCTTGGCGATCTCAACCTGACCCGCTCCCAGCTCACCCTCGAGCATAAGGGGCACACCGCGCGCGTAGCTCTCGGCAACCGGCGCAGCTACCGAGGCCGCCCCCTCAACGATGCCGTACGCGCTCGATTCGTAGCGGGCCTCAACTTCGTCGGCGTTGAGCCACTCGATGCCCGCATGCGCCGCGGCGCCGCGCACCTCGCGGACCACGACAACCCAAAGGCCCCCGCCCTCTTTGTCGGTGGGGCGAACGGTCAGGCTCAGGCGCGTACCCGCACGCCCCATAACCAGACGCGCGCCGTCTCCTATACGGTCGAGGCGCTCAGCGACAAAAGCCGCCACATCCCGCTCAAGCGCCGCGTCATTCATGGTCGAAATCGCGACGTCCCCGCGCGCATCGATTGCCAATGCCGAGGCCCCGGCAGCAGCCAGGGCCTCGGTCAAGATGTTCAGCTTGGCATCGCTATCCATTATTTGCCCCTGTCCGCGGCGACGTGCAACCGCCGACGGTCGCACGACCGAGTGTTTCAAAATTGAACGATATTGCTCACCAAACACTATAGGGCAGAAAGCGCCGTCCTGCGAGTATAGGTGTTGCCCCGCATCGCCATCCTGGCGGGGCGATAAGAGCTCTTCGGGACTTATAAACCTGCGGACAAGCCATACCCGCAAGAGCTCCTATCGCTCCACCGTAGGCTTGCGCTCACCAGCAACCAGCAACCAGCACGCGAATAAGCTACTCCTCTACCAGATTCCCAGCACGTGCTGCATTCCCAAACTCATGCACGCAATGCCAATCCAGCAGCAAAAGCCCAGCGCGATGGGCTTGCCGCCCTTTTTGACCAGCTCGACGATATCGGTATTAAAGCCAATAGCCGCCATGGCCATCACGATAAAGAACTTCGACAGCTCCTTGATGGGCGCCGTGATGGACACGGGAAGCTGAAGCACCGTGGTGATTACGCTCGCCAGCACAAAGAACAGCACAAACATGGGAAACGCGCGTTTAAGCGAGAACGTGCTTTTGGCGTCGCCGCCGGCCTTGCGCGCCAGATGCATCTGCCAGCATGCGAGGACCAACGTGATGGGAATAATGGCCAGCGTCCTGGTGAGCTTGACCACCGTAGCGCTCTCGAGCACATTGGCGCCGGGATGCATGCTGTCCCAGGCGCTCGCCGCAGCCGTTACGGACGAGGTGTCGTTGATGGCGGTGCCGGCAAACAGGCCAAAGCCCTCGTTGGTCAGCCCGAGCATACCGCCGAGCGTCGGAAACACGAGCGCCGCGATAACGTTAAACAGGAAGATGACCGAAATAGCCTGGGCAATCTCGCGATCGTCGGCATCGATGACGGGCGCGGTCGCGGCGATGGCAGAACCGCCGCAAATCGACGAACCCACACCCACAAGCGTCGCGATCTTGCTCGGCACGTTCATAACGCGGCAGAGCACAAAGGCGATGACAAGCGAGGTCGAGATCGTCGCCACGATAATCGGCAGCGACTGGGCGCCCTTGGACAGGATCTGGGACAGGTTCATGCCAAAGCCAAGCAGGATAACCGCGTACTGCAAGACTTTTTTAGACGTATAGGTGACACCGGCGGCGAGCTGTTCGCGGCGATTCTTGGGAAAGACGAGCGCCAGGACCATGCCGAAGAGGATGGCAAATACCGGCCCGCCGACCACCTCAATCTGTTTGCCGAGCAGCGTTGCGGGGATAGCGATGATCAGGCAGAACAAGACACCCTTCCAGCGCTCGCGTACGATATTCGCCAGTTGCATATGGGATTCCTTCTTTCTATTTCACGTTTGCGACGGCTTATGATACGGCAACATTGGGCATAGCCTTGCGCAAATACAGACTAAGATGCCGCAATAGTTCTCGGGCGACAGCCGAATTACCCACCGCGGAAAGCTGATTCGCGGCATAATTAACAACTGACATATGAGTTTGATAGAACAGTTGCGAGGCGCTATGGAAGAATCGATGCACGTCGGCGAGCAGGAAACGAGCCTACAGGACCAGTCCTACCACACCATTCGACGCAAGATCGTCTATCTGGACTACAAGCCGGGCGAAAAGCTGGGCGTCAAGCAGCTTTGCGACGACCTGGACATGGGTCGCACGCCCGTGCGCGAGGCTTTGGTTCGCTTGGCGCAGGAAGGGCTGGTGCGCACCGTGCCCCAGAGCGGCACCTACGTCTCACCCATCAACCTCACCCTTGCCGAGAGTGCCTGTTACATCCGCGAGCATCTGGAAAAACAGGTGATCGTGGAGTGCTGTGCGCGCGCCACGTCGGCCGGCATCGAGCAGCTCGACCGCGCCATCGCGCTGCAGGAAAAGGCCATGGCCGAAGAGGATCGCATCGGCTTCTTTTTGAGCGACAACCTCATGCATCACATGATTTTTAGCATCGCATGTCGCAGCACCGTGTGGTCGTGGCTCGAGGAGACCAATGCCGACCTGGAGCGCTTCCGCTGGCTGCGCGCTGCCACGCAGGTTCTCGACAATCAGGACATCGTGAACGAGCACAAGCAGATTCGCCGCGCTATCGCCGGTCGCGACCCCATCGAAGCGAGCTTTTTGGTCAGCAAGCACCTGCACATGATGTTCCGCAACCAAACCGAGGTTCTGGACCAGTTCCCCGAGTACTTCGAGACCAGCAAGCTCCGCTAACCTGCCAAAACCACCACAAAGGGGACAGGCACCTTTGCGGTGGTTTCTCCGTACAAAAAGGCCCGACTCTGTCTGATGACGCGGAGCCGGGCCTTGGTCGTTAGAACGGCGGAACCAACTACTCGACTGTGACACTCTTTGCCAGGTTACGGGGCTGGTCGACGTCGCAGCCGCGCAGGATGGCCACCTCGCGGGCAAGCAACTGCAGCGGGACGCTCGCCGTGATGGGGCTGAACACGTCGCGGACGGCCGGCACACGAATGATGCAGTCGGCAATCTTGTTGATTTCCTCGTCACCCTCGGTGGCAACGACGATGACCTTGGCGCCACGCGCCTTGCACTCCATAAGGTTCGACACGGTCTTGTCGTAGGTGGCGCTCTTGGTGGCCACGGCGATGACAGGGAAGCCCGGGTCGATCAGGGCGATGGGGCCGTGCTTCATCTCGCCGGCGGCATATGCCTCGGCGTGCAGGTAGCTGACCTCCTTGAGCTTGAGCGCGCCCTCGTAGGAGATGGCGGCGCCCATGCCGCGGCCCACGAACAGCGCCGACTGCGCGTCCTTGCACAGCAGGGCGGCCTCATGCACGGCCTCGGTCTGCGTGTCCAGAATCCACTGGATCTGCTCGGCCGTATCGGAAAGCTCGCGGAACAGCATGCGCGCCTGCTTGGTGGTCAGGCGGTACTTGACCTGCGCCAGCAGCAGAGCCAAAAGCGTCAGGCTCACAACCTGGCCGATAAAGCTCTTGGTCGAGGCGACCGCGATCTCCTTGTTGGCCTTAGTGTAGATGACGCCGTCGCTCTCACGCGCCACGGGGCTACCAACCACGTTGGTGATGCCGAAGACCTTGGCGCCCTTGATACGCGCGTCGCGAATGGCGGCGAGGGTATCGGCCGTCTCGCCCGACTGGGACACGGCAACGACGAGCGTCGTCGGTGTGATGATGGGGTTGCGGTAGCGGAACTCGCTGGCAGCCTCGACCTCGGTGGGAATGCGAGCCCAGCCCTCAATAAGGTTCTTGGCGATGAGTCCGGCATGATAGCTGGTGCCGCAGGCGATCACGTAGACGCGATCGATGTCGTTGAGCTCCTCGAGCGAAAGGCCCAGCTCGTCGATGTCGAGCTCGCCGGCCGGCGTCATACGACCGACCAACGTGTCGCGCACGACGCGCGGCTGCTCGTGAATCTCCTTGAGCATAAAGTCGGGATAACCGCCCTTTTCGGCCATGTCCAGATCCCAATCGATGTGGGTGACCTTGGGCTCGATGACATTGCCGGCCTCGTCGGTATACTCGACGCCCGCAGGCGTGAGCCTGGCAAACTGACCGTCCTCGAGCACCACGACATCGCGGGTAGCGTCGATAAGCGCGATCACGTCGGAGGCAACGTAGGAGCCGGTCTCGCCCATGCCAACCACGATCGGGGAATCCTTGCGGGCCACGGCGATTACGCCTGGCTCGTCGGCGCACACGGCGGCCAAGCCATAGGCGCCTACCACGTGGGTGCAAGCCTCGCGCACAGAGGCCATCAGGTCGTGCGTCTCGGCATAGGCCTCTTCGATCAGATGCGCGAAGACCTCGGTATCGGTCTCGCTCTTAAAGTGGT
>CABQHT010000049.1 GCA_902464035.1 uncultured Collinsella sp.
CGACATAACCGGTGTAGCCTTCACGCAGCGAAGCTGTTGGAATAAATGCGACTTTTTTATTTTCAATTTCTTCCTTTATCAGACTTCCTACACTTGAAAAGTGAGAACATAAAAACAGTTTCATCAATATTCTCCTTTATATATAAATTCTTATTTGTTGAACTAAGCCGTGTTTACCATACTCTCCAATGAAAGAGCGCCCTGATATAGCGAAATTTTGCCGTTTTCCTGCGTACGTGCGTACACACTCCACAGGAATTCTAAGGGGCCTGCCCCCTTAGCACACGGACTTTGGAACATAGTCTAGTGTGTTACGCCTTGCCAGAGGTGTACAGGCTCCCGGTATGCACGTACGAAGCAATTGCCATCAATGCGCCATATAAGTGGCGATCAAGTTCGCATAAAGCGACCTTGATCCCGCAAAACAAAAGGCAGGATACCATCACTACGATGATGCCCTGCCTTTGTTCGTTCCTGTTTACCGTTCCGAGTAGTCCTTCCGCAGAATTTCCGATAAACAAAAAACGTACCCGAACCCTTTCTCGTAAAGAATCGGGTTCGAGTACGAATTGAATGCTGGAGCAATAAAAAACCACCACAAAGGTGCCTGTCCCCTTTGTGGCGGTTTTGGCCGGTTAGGCCAGGATAGAGTGGCCGTAGGCGTTGGCGGCCTTGATGGCGGCGGCGAACTTCTCGTCGGTGAAGGGCTCCGGGTTACCCTGCTTCCACTCGTTGGTGGAGTGCGCATATTCACACAGCGCCGGGATATCGGACTCGGAAAGCCCGACCTGCTCAAGCGTCACGGGCAGGCCCATCTGCTTGTTATAGGCGGCGTAGCGCTCAAGGTTCTCGGTATCGCCCGTGTAGGCAAACAGCACCAGCACGCCCAGGCTAACGACCTCGCCGTGCAGGTAGGTGTCCTCGCGCGGAATGCTGCAGGTGGCGTTGTAGAACGCATGCGCCACGCTCGAGTTGTAGTAGTAATCGTTTTGGTTAGTCAGGTTGGAGACGTAGCCCGTGTTGACCACGATATCGAGCGCGATCTGCTTGACGGCTTCGGTCGACAGGTTCTGGCGAACGTCCTCAAGACCCTGCACGCCATAGGTAAACAGCGGCTCGGAGCAGGTGTGTGCGAGCGCCAGGCCAAGACCTGCGGTGTGCTCCAGGTTGCCGGCGCTCGTGGCGTACTCGACCTCGGGCTGCTTGGACAGGGCATCGCCCACGCCGGCCCAGAAGTACTCCGCCGGTGCCTCGGCGATGATCTTGGGGTTGATGAAGATGTGCGCGGGGCGATTGGGGTACGAATAGCCCTCGAGCGAGCCGTCGTCGTTGTACACAACGGCAATGGCGGTCGCGGCCGAGCAGTTGGAACAGATCGTCGGTACCGTAAAGACGATCTTCTTGAGCTCGATGGCCGCTGTCTTTACGGTGTCGAGCGCCTTGCCGCCGCCGCAGGCAATGAGCACGTCGGCCTCTTGGCATGCGGGGGAGTTCACAACCTTGGCGATATTGGCACGCGTGCTGTTGGTGCCGTAGACGCGCGTCTCCATAATCTTGACGTCGGTGCCCTCCAGTGCCGCTTCGATACCGGGAAGTGCCGCGGCCAGTGCTCGTTTGCCACCGATGATTGCGACCTTGGTCGCCCCGTACTCGGCCAGCGCGCCGGGCAGCTCGGCAAAGCAGTCCTCGCCGACGGTATAGTCGCTCATTCCAATCGTGCGCATAGGAGCCTTCTTTCGCTAGATAAAGTGCTTTCAGGTATTTTGCTCCAAGTGAGTGCTTGAGGCAGCGAGAAATTTCTAAAGTATGAAACCAATGTTGAGGGTTTTTCGACGGCGCGGAACGTGCTAGCATACTCCGCATAAGCGTTGATGGGGACGAGTAGTCGGCCATCCGCATGCTACAGAGAGCGGGGAGTGCTGAGAGCCCGCGCATGCGACCGATGAAAATCACCCCGGAGCTGCGGTCCCAACGGACGCGCCGCGCAGGCACGTCTTAGTAGACATCGCCGAGATGGTCGTCGATACAGGCCAGCCGAGTAACGGATGCGAGCGCGCGAATACGCGGGCGAGGGCATCTAAGCTGGGTGGTTAAGCGAAGAGCTTTTACGGGCAGTTTGCCCGTTTTGTGGCGCTTCGTCCCAGCTTGTAGGGACGGGCGCTTTTTTGGTGCCCAGAGGGCGTGCGCGCCCACGACATGAAAGGGGTACCGTGGCAAACGAGTACAAGCAGACGATGAATCTGCCCAAGACCGGTTTTCCCATGCGTGCCGGTCTTTCCAAGTCCGAGCCTAAGCGACTCAAGGACTGGCAGGACAACAAGGTCTACGAGCAGGTTCTGAAGAAGAACGAGGGTCACAAGAAGTTCGTGCTGCACGACGGCCCTCCGTACGCCAACGGCCCGATCCACATCGGCCACGCCATGAACAAGATCTCCAAGGACATGATCAACCGTTACTGGATGATGCAGGGCTGCGAAGTTCCTTATGTCCCCGGTTGGGACTGCCACGGTCAGCCGATCGAGCACAAGGTCGAGGAAAAGCTCGGCACCGAGAAGTTCAACCAGACCTCCACGGCCAAGATCCGCGAGCTCTGCAACAAGTTTGCTGTCGAGAACATCGAGCTGCAGAAGGCCGGTTTCCGTCGTCTGGGCGTGCTCGGTGACTGGGACAACCCCTACCTGACGCTCTATCACCAGCATGACGCTGCCGACATCGAGGTCTTTAAGGCCATGTTTGACAAGGGCATGATCTATCGCGGCCACAAGCCCGTCCACTGGTGCAAGCACTGCCACACCGCGCTGGCCGAGGCCGAGATCGAGTACTCCGATGAGACGAGCCCCTCCATCTTCGTCCGTTTTGAGATGACCTCCAAGCCCGCCGGCCTCGAGGACTTCGACGGCCCGGTCGACTTTATCATCTGGACGACTACGCCGTGGACCATCCCCTCCGACCAGGCCGTTTCCCTCAAGCCCGGTGCCGCCTATGTCGCCGTTGAGCACGATGGCCGTGCCGAGGTCATGCTCGAGGACCTGGCGCCCAAGTGCTGCGAGGAGTTTGGCTGGGAGTACACCCCGGTCATGGTCGACGGCAAACCTTACGTGGTTCCTGCCGAGACCTTCCACCACATCCACTACAAGCAGCCGATCTTTGACGGCGTTGAGGGCGTGGCGCTGCTGGCCGATTACGTCGGTGTCGATGACGGTACCGGTATCGTCCACAACTCGCCCGGCCACGGCGTCGACGACTACTTCGCCTGCCTCAAGGAGGGCATCACCGACATCTGCATGCCGGTCGATGACGACGGCAAGTTCTACACCGGTGAGGAGTTTGGCACCGGCGGTCCCTTCAGCGGCATGGATACTGACGAGGCCAATCCGCACATCATCGAGTTCCTGCGCGAGCGCGGCACCCTGGTCCTCGAGAAGAAGATCACGCACAGCTATCCGCACTGCTGGCGCTGCAAGCACCCGGTGCTCTTCCGTGCTACCGACCAGTGGTTTGTCTCGATGGACAAGACCGGTTTGCGCGAGCAGGCCGGCAAGGAGGTCCGTGAGAACGTCAAGTGGTATCCGGCCCACGCGGCCAACCGCATCGGCGCCATGGTCGAGCAGCGTCCCGACTGGTGCATCAGCCGTCAGCGCAACTGGGGCGTGCCTATCCCCAGTTACACATGCGCCGACTGCGGCGAGAAGGTCATGAACGACGCCACGCTCGACGCCGTCATCAAGCTCTTCCACGAGAAGGGCTCCGACGCCTGGTTCACTGACGCTCCCGAGAGCTACCTGGGCGAGGCCTGCGTCTGCCCCAAGTGCGGCGGCCATCACCTCAAGGCCGATAAGGACATCCTCGACGTGTGGTGGGACTCCGGCGTCTCCTGGAAGGCCGTCTGCGAGTATCGCCCCGAGCTGGAGTATCCGGCGGACGTGTACCTCGAGGGCTCCGACCAGCACCGCGGTTGGTTCCAGAGCTCGCTGCTCACCTCGGTGGGCGCCAACGGCCACGCTCCGTACAAGGCGGTCGTCTCGCAGGGCTTCACGCTCGACGGCCAGGGCCGCAAGATGTCCAAGTCGCTCGGTAACGTCATCGACCCCAATAAGGTCTGTGACGAGATGGGCGCCGACATCATCCGTCTGTGGGTCGCCTCGGTCGATACCAGCTCCGACGTCTCCATCGATCACGAGATTCTCGCCCGTACGTCCGATGCCTATCGTCGTTTCCGCAACACGCTGCGCTTCCTGCTCTCCGAGCTCGAGGGCCAGTTTGAGCCCGAGACCGACGGCGTCGCTTTTGCCGACCTGCTGCCGCTCGACAAGCTCATGGTTGCCCGTCTGACCCAGGTCCAGGCCGAGGTCGACGACGCTTACTCTTGCTACGAGTTCCCGCGCGCTTACCGTGCGCTTTACGACTTCGTGGTTACCGAGCTTTCCAACGTGTACCTCGACGCCCTGAAGGATCGTCTGTACTGCGACAAGCCCGGTTCGCTCGAGCGCCGCAGCGCCCAGACCGTGCTTGCCGAGCTCTTCTCGATGCTCATGCGCGACCTGCAGCCGATCCTGTCCTACACGGTCGACGAGGCCATGGCCTATGCACCCGCCGGCTGCGTCGATCACCAGAAGTACGCCGCGCTGCTCGATTGGTATAAGTCGCCCATTACGGTCGACGAGGCCAATGAGTTTGAGGGCGTGCTTGAGGCTTCGCTCGAGCTCCGTAGCGCCGTGACCAAGGCCCTTGAGGATGCCCGCTCCGCCGGCACCTTCACTAAGAGCCAACAGGTCCGCGTCAAGGCGGTCGTTCCCGCCGAGATGTATGCGCTGCTGACCGGCGACAAGGCCGTTGACCTGGCCGAGTTCTACATCGTCTCCGCTGTTGAACTGACCCAGGGCGAGGAGCTCTCCGTTGCCATCGAGGCTGCCGAGGGCGAGTGCTGCGACCGTTGCTGGAACTACCGCACCACCGTCGGCGAGTACAACGGCCACGCACATATTTGCAAGAGGTGTGCGGAAGCCCTTTAAGGCACGGTAACTCGGCATTTTAGTTATAGGGAGTATTTGGGCGCCCTCGCCCCTTTTGCTCCGCTGAATAAAAGCGGCATTCTGTTTTTCGGAATGCCGCTTTCTTTTTATGCTGGTTATTTAGCTTGCGTTGGTGGATATGTCGTGCGTTCTGCGTGTGTCAATATAAGATGGTTAATTGCGTTAAACGTAATTCGATGTTTTTGAGGGTAGGGGATTGATTTGGGTCGTTCTGCGGATATGACGCCGCCTTTGCGTTGGCGGTTGGGTGTTGCTGGCAGCGTGGCGTTGGCCGTGCTGCTTGTTGACCAGCTGACCAAGCTTGCGGTTCGTGCCGTCGGCGATGCTCTGCATGTGACTGTTATCCCCGGTGTGATCGACTTCCTTTTCGTGCGTAACATCGGTGCTGCCTTTAGCATGGGCGAGGGACATGGCCTCGCGTTTGCCGTGCTGGCGTTTGTCGTTATCGTTGCGATCGCGGTGTACTTGCTTCGCGCGCCCCAGCTTGCTCGCTTGGAGGTTGTGGGCATGGCTATGGTCGCGGGCGGCGCCATTGGCAACGCGATCGACCGTCTGGCTTTTGGCTTCGTGACCGATTTTATTGCCACCACCTTCATCGACTTCCCCGTCTTTAACGTGGCCGATATCAGCATTACGCTCGGCGTCGTGCTGGCGCTCATCGGTTATATGTTCTTGAGCCCTGCCGCCCGTGAGGTCGACGCGACCGCCGAGCTCAACGCCCGTGACGAGGCCCGCGCTAAGCGCAAGGCCCAGCAGCGTGGGGAGCGTGCCCGCAAGATTCGCGAAAGGTGCGAGCGCTAATGGCCGACATCCATATCCTTGTTGCCGACGATGCCGCTGGTCAGCGTCTTGACGCCTATCTGGGCGCTAATGACGGCTGCCCTACGCGCTCTGCCTGCGCGCATCTGATCGAGGGCGGTGCCGTTGCCGTCAACGGCGAGACATGCCTGTCAAAAAAGTATGCCGTGCGCTCCGGCGACCGTATTTCGGTCGATTTGCCCGAGCCGCACGATCCCACCGATGTGATTCCCGAGGCCATTCCCCTCGATATCCGCTACGAGGACGACTACCTCATCGTGCTCTCCAAGCAGCGCGGTCTGGTGTGCCATCCCGCCCATGGCCACGAGAGCGGCACCCTTGCGAACGCCTTGGTCTATCACTGTGGCATTGACCATCTGGGCACCGTGCAGGGCGAGGACCGCCCCGGCATCGTGCATCGCCTGGATCGTGACACCTCGGGCCTTATGCTCGCGGCAAAAGACGACGACACCCAGCGCGCGCTCCAGAATCTCATCCGCACGCGCACGCTCGACCGCCGCTACATTACGCTCGTCCACGGCCACATTGCCATGGACGAGGGCACCATTAACACCGGCATTGCCCGTTCTACGCGCGACCGTGTCAAGATGGCGGTTTCGGACGATCCTTTCGCGCGCCAGGCCATTACGACCTTTAGGGTCCTCGAGCGCTTCGATTCCACGCGTTTTGACGATGGCTATACGCTTGTCGAGTGCCACCTGTTTACGGGTCGCACGCATCAGATTCGCGTGCACATGCGCCATATCAACCACGCCTGCGTGGGCGATCCGCTCTACGGTAAGTGCGATGCGCGTGCCGACCAGGGTTTGACCAGGCAATTCCTCCATTCCTGGCGTGTGGCGTTCGATCATCCCGTGACGGGGGAGCACATTGAGTGCCGCGATGAGCTGCCGTGGGATCTCGCCGCCGTTCTGGATGACCTAGCCCCGCGCTCGCTCGGCCGCACTGCCGCCGGCGACGAAATCGTTCCGCAGCTCGGTCTGCTCGAGGCCTAACCAGTATTAGGTGGTTTCTTGAACTCGGTTAGCCTACGGTAAGATATACGGTTGTTTACGTAACGCGTTCTCGGGAGCCTGCATGCTCGCCTTTTTACAAACCAACACACCCATCGTGATCTTCAACCAGATTGTGGTTACGCTGCTCACGGTCTGCTTTCTGTACCAGGTGGTCTTCTTTGTCATTGGCGCTCTTCGTGGCGAGGTCGCGCCTCCCAAGGCCAAAAAACTCCACCGCTATGCCTTCTTCATTGCGGCGCATAACGAGGAGGCCGTGATCGCCAATCTCGTACGCTCTATCAAG
The DNA here is from genome assembly GCA_902464035.1 of uncultured Collinsella sp. Lineage (GTDB taxonomy): Bacteria > Actinomycetota > Coriobacteriia > Coriobacteriales > Coriobacteriaceae > Collinsella. The sequence goes on from CABQHT010000049.1 coordinate 7,152, forward strand.
GATCAGGACTATCCGTCCGAGCTCATCGAGGTCTTCGTGGTCGCCGATGCTTGCACCGACAACACGGCGCAGCTCGCGCGCGAGGCCGGTGCCATTGTTTACGAGCGCAATGACCTGGCCCGCAAGGGCAAGAGCTGGGTCATGGACTTTGGTTTCGATCGCATTCTCAACGAGTATCCCGACACGTTTGAGGGCTACTTTATCTTCGATGCCGACAATGTTATCTCCCGCGATTACGTCTCCAAGATGAATGATGCCTTTGACCAGGGCTTTCATGTGGTCACGAGCTATCGTAACTCCAAGAACTTCGGCAGTTCGTGGATTTCCTCTGCCAACGCCACCTGGTATTTGCGTGAGGCCCGCTTCCTCAACAACGCGCGCAACATCTGCAAGACGTCCTGCGCCGTCTCGGGCTCGGGCTACCTTATCTCCGCCAGTGTTATCGAGGGCATGCACGGCTGGCAGTTCCATACACTGACCGAGGACATCCAGTTCACCACGTTCTGCGCCATTCACGGCATCCGCATCGGTTATGCGCCGGCGGAGTTCTTTGACGAGCAGCCGGTGACGTTTAAGGCGTCCTGGAAACAGCGCATGCGCTGGACCAAGGGCTTCTACCAGGTCTTTTTTACCTACGGCAAGCATCTGGTCAAGTCGACGTTCCGCTATCATCGCTTTGCCGCATATGACATGTTTATGACCATCGCTCCGGGCATGCTGCTGTCCCTGATCTCTATGCTCGCCAATGCGACGTTCCTGATCGTGGGTGGCCTTTCGCATGGTTTCTTGGCTACCGAGGTCGAGATGCAGGCTTGTGCCGCCTCGCTTATCATGACGTTCGTGATGATGTACCAGACCTTCTTTATCCTGGCGCTGCTCACGACCATCTTTGAGTACAAGCACATTCATTGCGCTCAAAAGTGGCGCCTGGTGACCAACCTGTTTACCTTCCCGATCTTTATGTTCAGCTATATCCCCATCACGGTTGCCGCGCTGTTCCTGAAGGTCGACTGGGTTCCTACCCAACATGCCGTAAACGTTACCCTCGACGAGGTCATGCAAGGCGCCAAATAAACACAACCAAAACCACCACAAAGGGACAGACGCCTTTGTGGTGGTTTTTGCTTTTGAGCAGCTGCTCATGGAGGTGCACGATGTTCTACATCCCATTTTGGATCTGCGTCTTTGCCGGTGCGGTGGTTGATGCCCGTGAGCGGCGGTTTCCCAATGAGCTTGCTGGCGCGTGCGCCGTGGCGGCGTTTGCGGGCGTTTGGCTCGACCTCGGTTTGAACACAACGCTTGACCACGCAGGTCTTGCCGTCATCGTGTATCTTGCCCTCGTTCTGACTGAGTCCCTCTGGCGTCGTCTTCGCCAAATCCCGGGCATCGGCATGGGAGATGCCAAGGCACTCTTCGCGCTTTGCACGCTCGACCCTATGGGTGGCATCGTGGCATTTGCCGCCGCGCTCCTGGTCCTTGCCCTCTCCTGCCTCATCACAAAATCGCGCTCCCTGCCATTGCTCCCGTTTTTGGTGCCGATTTTTGCCATAATCGAGGTTGTGGGCTGCACTTTGTAACCGATTGCGCATCCTTCTTAAGGAGCATGCCATGGCAACTAATCAAGAAACGGCCGTCATTAAGGCGCGCATGGACCGTATTCCCTCGGCGTTGTCGCCCGAACTTTTCGAGCGCATTGCCACCGATCGTGCTTCGGGCTATGTTAACCCGTATCGTTGCAACGACGATCAGGTCATTCGTCGTATTGATCGCGCCTCCGACAAAGGCACGCTTATGCGTCCGGCGTTTATGCGCGATACCGAAAAGATACTTCATCTTCCGGCGTACACCCGTTATGCAGGCAAAACGCAGGTCTTTAGCTTCCGTAGCAATGACGATCTGTCACGCCGCGGTTTGCACGTACAGCTTGTCTCCCGCATTGCGCGCGATATCGGTCGCGCCCTGGGGCTCAATTGCGATCTGATCGAGGCGATTGGCCTGGGCCACGACTTGGGCCACACGCCTTTCGGCCATGCCGGTGAGCGTTTTCTCAACGATATCCATCATGAGCGCACGGGTCGCTACTTTTTCCATAACGTTCAGTCGGTCCGCGTGCTCGACGCCCTGTATGGCCGCAACGTGTCGCTCCAGACGCTCGACGGCGTGCTATGCCACAACGGCGAGTACGAACAGCGTGTTTTTGAGCTTTCGGACATGGGTTCCTTTGACCAGTTCGACCGAACCGTCGAGGAATGCATTGCCACAGGCTATAGCGCGATTGAGCACCTGCGTCCCATGACGCTCGAGGGCTGTGTGGTGCGTATCTCGGATATCCTCGCCTACGTCGGTCGTGATCGTCAGGACGCCATTGCCGCGGGCCTGCTGTCGCCCGACGCTTTTGACGATGGTCGGGGCGGCGCCTATAACAGCTGGATTCTCACGCACGCTTCCATCGATATCGTTGAGCATAGCTACGGCAAACCGCGTATCGAGATGAGCGAGGACCTGTTTGAGGAGATCCGCCGAGCCAAGCGCGAGAACTACGAGAAGATCTATAGCAAGGGCGGTATCGAAGGCGATTCCGAGGAGGAGCTGCGTGAGGCGTTCGAAAAGCTCTACGACCGTTGCCTGCAGGATATAAACGAGGGTGACGAGTCCTCCTACATCTTTAAGCACCACATTTCGCGTATTGACCAGCAGCTTTCCTATTATGGCCGCATCTATGCTTGGCAGGACGACAAGGATCAGACTGTCGTCGATTACATCGCAAGCATGACGGATGGTTATTTCTGCGAGCTGACGAGCAAATTGTTCCCAGGTCTAAAGTTTCCGCACCGCACCTATATTAACGAACGGTAGTTCGTATCCTTTCGGTATACTGTTGGTCAACAACGATTTTGATTGATGCACGGGATGGCTATGGACGACCTTTTTTCTGCTTCGACGCGCGAGCGCTCTTTTCAGAATGCCCCGCTTGCGGTGCGTATGCGCCCCAATTCGCTCGACGAGTATGTGGGCCAGCAAAAGGCCGTCGGTAAGGGCTCGTGGCTGCGCGCCGCGATTGAGCATGACGTGCTGTCGAGCGTGATTCTGTACGGCCCGGCTGGCACGGGCAAGACGACGCTGGCCCACATTATCGCCAACCATACCAAGAGCGAGTTTGTCGAGGTCAGCGCCGTGACGGGCACCGTGAAGGACTTGCGCCGCGTGATTGACGAGGCCAAGACGCGCCTGAATACCTACGACCGTCGCACCATTCTATTCATCGACGAGATTCATCGCTTTTCGAAGTCGCAACAGGATGCGTTGCTGCATGCGGTTGAGAACCGTACCGTCATTATGATCGGCGCCACGACCGAGAACCCGTACTTCGAGGTCAACTCAGCACTGTTGTCGCGTGGCCGCGTGGTAGAGCTTGAGCATCTTAAAGACGAGGATATCGCTACGCTCATTGAGCGTGCGCTCGAGGCACCGCAGGGTTTAAACGGTAAGTTCTCAGCCGATGATGATGCGGTTAAGACCATCTGCACTCTGGCTGCGGGCGACGCTCGCTCGGCGCTCACGACGCTCGAGCTTGCGAGCGAGATCGCCGTCACGCGTCCCGATACCGAGGGGACGCCGGCTCCGGCGGCGGGGGAGCGCTATCCCATCACCGTGGATGACGTAAAGATTGCCAATCCGCGTCGTGGCTTTACCTATGACAAAAACGGCGACATGCACTACGACATTATCAGTGCGTTCATCAAGTCAATGCGCGGCAGTGACCCCGATGCCACGATCTATTGGCTTGCGCGCATGATCGACGCGGGGGAGGACCCCAAGTTTATCGCCCGCCGCATTATGATTCAGGCTTCTGAGGATGTTGGCAACGCCGATCCGCAGGCGCTTTTGGTGGCGCATGCCGCATTTAAGTCTGCCGAGGTCATTGGCTATCCCGAGTGCCGCATTAACCTGGCTCAGGCTGCACTCTATGTGTGCTTGGCGCCTAAATCCAACGCGTGCGAGGCTTCGATCGATGCGGCGCTGGCCGATATCCATAGTAGCGGATTGCGCGAGGTGCCCAGTTATCTTCGCGATCGTCACCGTCCCGGCAGCGACGAGTACGGTGTATACAAGTACCCACACGATTATCCCGAAGGTTGGGTCGACCAGCGCTATTTGCCCGAAGGCCTGGAGCGTGGTGCCTTTTGGCAGCCTGCCGGCCGCGGTTGGGAAGAATGGCGTGTGGAGCAAAGCGAGCGCGACCGTAGCGGGAATGCACCGAAGTAGCTGCTGATAATTTTGTCCCACGTTGCTGCTCTTGGCATGTTCGGCCCCCTTTGGGGTACCATGGAAAGCGTCTGTATTTCGATTCCTTTGGGAGGCTTGTATGAGTCCCATTCAAATCGCCTTGCTGCTGCTCGCCGTTGCCGGCGTGTGGGCTATCGTTGAGCTTGCGCTCACCCTGCGCAAAACCCGCACCGTTGTCGACTCGCTCGACAAGACGGTAACCGACCTCAACAATACGATTGCCGAGGCGCAGCCGGTGGTGGCAAAGCTCGACGGCGCCGTCGACGAGCTTACGCCGGCACTTGCCCAGATTGAGCCGCTGCTTAAGTCGAGCAAGACCGCCGTCGACGCCCTTACCTCTAATCTCGTAGAAGTTGAGGCCGTGGTTCGCGACATTTCCGAGGTTACAGGCAGCATGGCAGAGGCCAGCAATGCTGTGTCGAGCGTGACTGATTCTGCGGCAGGTGCCGTGCAGAAACTCATTAACAAGGTGAAGGCTCCCGCGACCGACGCCGAGCGTAAGCTTTCCGCTGCCGCCGAAGCCGAGCAGCCGACCGAGCGCGTTCTGATTGGCGAAGCTGGGGACGAGGCCGCCGCGGGCGACGATTATGGCCAGAAGCCTGTTGGCAAGCCGACTCAGTATTACACCTACACACCCGCCCAGACCTCCGAGGAGTCCTGCGATGAGTAGCGAAGCAACCTGCCCCATCACGCTGACCGTTGCCGGGGACCCGCGTCTGGCGCGCCTGGTGCGTATGACGGCCGCCAACGTTGGTGCGCTGTGCTCCATGTCCGTCGATCGCATCGAGGATATTCGTATGGCGTCCGAGGAAGCGTTCATCTTTGGCTGCACGGCGGTTAATTCCGATGACATTACGATTAGGTTCGATGTCGACGAGTCTCACGTTGGCATGACCTTTACCTTTGGCGATCAGGCCTCTGTCGACGAGGATGACCAGGCTGCCGTGTATGCCGAGCTCATTTTGGCGAGCGTGTGCGATTCCTACGAAAAGACTTCGGCGCCCTTAACGCTTTCCCTCGACCTCAAGGCGGATATCTAATATGACCGAACGTTCCCGGAGCGGTAAGACCGCTTGGGACAAGGAGAAAACCCGCGAGCTGTTTCGTCGCTATAAAGAGACCGGTGATCCGGACGCTCGTGAGCAGCTCGTCATGTCCCATATGAACCTGGTAAGGTTTCTTGCCAACAAATTTAAGAACCGCGGCGAGCCGCTCGACGACCTGATGCAGGTTGGTTATCTGGGCCTGCTCAAGGCGATTGATCGTTTTGACCCCGAGCGCGGTCTCGAGTTCACCACGTTTGCCACGCCCACCATTCTGGGCGAGATCAAGCGTCATTTCCGCGATAAGGGCTGGAGCGTGCGCGTTCCGCGCCGTCTGCAGGAGCTCTCGGCTAAGGTTAACCAGGCCACCGACAAGCTCACCAACGAGTTGCAACGCTCGCCCAAGGTTGAGGAAATTGCCGAGTTCCTTGGCGTGACCGTCGATGAGGTGCTCGAAGCCATGGAATCGTCGTCGGCCTATACGTCGGTGCCCATCGAGGCTCCCGGAGCGTCCGATTCCGATGATGCACCCTCGATTCTCGACCGCTATGCTGATGACGACAATGAGCTCGACTTCACCGATGACCGCCTGGTGATCGAGGAAGCCATCCGCGATTTCTCGCCGCGCGAGCGCGAGGTGATTGAGCTGCGCTTTGTGAAGGGCATGACCCAGATCGAGATCGCTAAGAAGCTGGGCATCTCGCAGGTGCAGGTCTCGCGCCTGCTGCGCCGCACCCTCAAGAAGATTCAGGATAAGATCGACCCCGACGGAGTGATGGTTCGTTCATGAGTGAGCACCCCCAACAACCCGACCGCACGCTGCGCGATACCCGCATTCTGACGCTTCGCATTTGGGCTGTCGTCGGTTGCATCGTCATCGCCGCCGTCATCTTTAACCTTATGGGCATCCTGGCACCGGTTATCGAGTTTCTTGCCGTCGGCTCCATCATTGCTTTTGTGATGTCCCCGATCACCAACTGGCTCGAGCACCATGGCGTGAATCGCGGCATCGGTTCGCTTATCGCGCTTATTGTGGTCGTTGCCGTGCTCGTCGGTGTCGTTTGCATCTTGTCGCCGATTCTTTTTGGTCAGATCATGGAAGTCCTGAGCCGCCTGCCCGAGCAGCTTCGTGTTGCGGGCGGCGATCTCAATGAGATGATCTCGCATGCCAAGACGCTCAACAACACGCCGCTCAAGGAGTATTTGGACGATAATCTTTCGTCGCTTGTCACCGTGGCATCGAAGTACGTGTCTCAGATCGCTGCCGAGCTTGGCCGCGGTGTGTTCCCGCTCATCACCAATACGGCCTCGCAGCTGTTCGTGATCTTCCTGGGTCTGGTGCTCGCGTACTGGATGGCCTGCGACTACCCTCGCATGCACCACGAGATTTGCACCATCATCGGTCAGGAGAAGGAGACCTCGTACCGCTTTATGGTCGCCATCCTTTCTCGCTCTGTCGGCGGCTACATGCGCGGTATGGTCGTGACGTCCATCTGCGGTGGTTTCCTTGCCTTTATCGGTTTTATGATCATCGGCCATCCGTATGCGGCGCTCATGGCTATCTTTACCGGCATCATGCATTTGGTTCCGGTCGTCGGTCCATGGGTGAGCGCAGCAATCGCCACAGTGCTCGGTTTCATGTTCAGCCCCATGTTGGCGTTATGGACGCTCATCGTGACGATGGTCGCGCAAAACGTCACCGATAACGTGATTTCGCCTAAGGTCATGCAGAGCTCGGTGCAGGTGCATCCCATCATGAGCCTCACGGCGCTCGTTATTGGCTCGGC
>CABQHT010000050.1 GCA_902464035.1 uncultured Collinsella sp.
ACCGGGGCAAACGTCGACCAGAAGTAGTCGCGGTGTGCGTTGAGAACGCCCGAGAACACCGAGCCCAAACCATAAAACAGAATCTGGATGGCGAAGAAACGGAACATGAACGCAGCGGTATCCATGCTGCCGCCGTCACCCGAAAGGAACGATTGCGTCCAAATAAAGCCCGGAGCGAACACGGTCCCCAGCAACGAAATGCCACCCAGCACCAATAGCAGAATACCGAGCAGGTTGCCCACGTACTCGTTCGAGGCCTCGCGACCCTGCTCACGCCTCACGCCCATGTACACGGGCAAAAACGCCGTCACGAGCATGCCGCCCATCACGAGTTCGTAGAGCATATTGGGCAGGTTGTTGGCGACCTGATAGGAGGACGAGAGCAGCGACATGCCGATAGCGGCCGCCATTGCCCATGTGCGGATAAAGCCGGTGACGCGAGACACGATGGTCAGGATGGTCATAAGCCCGGCGGAACGACCAACCGTGGAGTAGTCCGACGAGCCCATATCATCAGTGCCATCTCGCGACGAAGAAGCTTCGGATGAGGGTGTCTGAGGCGCAGATTCTTTTGCAAAATGAGCTCCGCACTTCAATTCTTCCTGCGGCATCGCTCAGTCCTCTCTCGTAATCGGGGCGACCGTCGCCCCGCAAAATGCAATTAAATCATCGGGTGCAAGCTCAAGCTGATAACCACGCTTGCCTCCCGAAATAAAAATGGTATCCCAAAGGACACATGTCTCATCAATGAGCGTCCGGTAGCGTTTTTTCATACCGACCGGACTGCAGCCGCCGCGAACGTAGCCAGTCGCCGCAAGCAAATCCTTCACATGCATCATGGCCAAGGACTTCTCCCCCGCGGCACGCGCGGCGGACTTTAGATCGAGCTCGTCGGCAACAGGGATGCAGCACACGACATGGTCGTTGGACGGCGTCACGCAGACCAAGGTCTTAAATCCTTGTCCGGGCTCCTCGCCAAGCTGCTCCGAAATCGCGACCCCCAGGCCCGCCGACTCATCACCATCGTCTTCGTACGTATGTAGAACATAGGAAATGCCGGCGCTTTCCAGCTCGCGCATCGCATTGGTTTTTGGCGTCCTTACAGCCTTTGCCATGGCATATCCTTTCCCTCGCATTCGGACGCAAGGATTAAGTATATGTCCAATTCGGCTGCATACGTCACTTCGACACAGCAAGCGCCATCGAATCACAAGGAGTCGATGGCGCCCATAAACTGAATCGCCTATTTATTGAGCATCAAGTTGAGCCTGACGCTCCCGGTCACGCCTGAGCAACGGCGCCAAAAACTTGCCCGTATAACTTTGCGGACAGTCCGCAACCTGCTCCGGTGTGCCCGAAACCACGACGGTTCCGCCGCCGTTACCGCCCTCGGGGCCCATATCGATCAGGCGGTCGGCAACCTTGATGACATCAAGGTTGTGTTCAATCACCAGCACCGTGTTGCCCGCATCGACCAAGCGCTGCAGCACATCGAGCAGCTGGCGGACGTCCTCAAAATGAAGGCCGGTCGTCGGCTCATCCAAAATATAGAACGTCTTGCCCGTCTGGCGTCGATGAAGCTCCTTGGCGAGCTTCACACGCTGCGCCTCGCCGCCCGAGAGCGTCGTGGCGGGCTGGCCCAGGCTCACGTAGCCCAAGCCTACATCGTACAGCGTCTGGAGCTTGCGCTTAATCTGCGGGATATTCCCAAAGAAGGCCAGTGCCTCGGTGACGCTCATGTCGAGCACGTCCGAGATGGTCTTACCACGGTAGGTGACCTCAAGCGTCTCGCGGTTATAGCGTTTGCCGCCGCAGACCTCACAGGGGACATAGATATCGGGAAGGAAGTGCATCTCGATCTTAATTTGTCCGTCGCCCTTGCATGCTTCGCAGCGACCGCCGCTCACGTTAAAGGAGAAACGTCCCGGCGAGTAGCCACGCGCCTTCGACTCCGGCGTACTCGCAAACAGCGCGCGAAGATCATCCCACAGGCCAATGTACGTAGCAGGGTTGGAACGCGGCGTGCGACCAATCGGCGACTGGTCGATATCGATAACCTTATCGATACACTCGATGCCCTCGATTTTCTTATACGGACCCACAGGGCGCGTCGAACGGTGAATGGCATTCGTAAGGGCAGGTGCGATGGTGTCGGTAACCAGGGAGCTCTTACCCGATCCCGACACGCCGGTAACGACCGTAAGCGTACCAAACTCGATCTTGGCGGTAACGTTTTTGAGGTTGTTGGCGCGGGCGCCCGTGATCTTAAGGCAGCCGCGACCGGGCTTGCGGCGTTCATCGGGAACCCGGATCATTCGTTTGCCGGTCAGATAAGCGCCCGTCATCGACTCGGGACACGCCATGATATCGGCAGGCGTTCCCGCCGCGACTACGTGTCCGCCGTTCACGCCCGCGCCGGGGCCCATGTCGATCACATAGTCGGCAGCACAAATCGTATCCTCATCATGCTCGACGACGATGACGGTATTGCCGATATCGCGTAGGCGCTCAAGCGTCTTGATCAGGCGCTCGTTATCGCGCTGATGGAGGCCAATCGATGGCTCGTCCAAAATGTACAGGACACCCATGAGGCCGGCGCCGATCTGCGTTGCCAGGCGAATGCGCTGGGCCTCGCCTCCGGAAAGCGTCGCCGAGGCACGGTCGAGGGTCAGATAGTCGAGTCCGACATCGACCAGAAAGCGCAGGCGCTCCAGGATTTCCTTAACGATGCGCCCGCCGATAAATTGTTGGCGCTCGGTAAGCTCCAAGCCCTCAAAAAACTCGAGCGACTCGCGGCACGATAGGCAACAGACCTCGTAAATGGACTTACCGCCTACGGTAACAGCGAGCATTTCGGGGCGCAAACGAGCGCCGTGGCAGCTCGAGCACGGCTCCTCGCGGATGTACTTCTCCAAGCGCGCCTTGGTGTTCTCATTCGTCGTCTCGGTATAGCGCTCGTACAGGATATTGCGCACGCCCGAGAACTTGGTGTCCCACTGGCTGCGGCGCCCATCGAGCTTTTGATAGTCGACCGAAATCTTCTGGTCGCCCATGCCGTCTAAAAACGCGCGACGCACCCGCGGAGGCAGATCCTCCCACGGCGTATCGACGCTCACCTTAAAGTGTTTGCAGACCGCAGCGAAAATCTGCGGATAGTAGTTAGAGTTGCCAAACAGGCTGCCAAAGACCCCGTCGGCGATCGACTTCGAGGGGTCTTCGATTAGGGCCTCGGCATCGACCGTCTTCTTAAAGCCCAGGCCATCGCACTCTGGGCACGCGCCATAGGGCGCGTTGAACGAGAAATCACGCGGCTGCAGGTCATCGATGGAGTGCCCATGCTCCGGGCACGCTAACGCCAGCGAATACTCCAGCAACTCGCCTTCGGTCCCCTCGGGAGCGTCGCGGTCGGGCAGCAAGTATACGTTCACATTGCCGTGCGCCAGCGCGGTCGCCTGCTCAACAGACTCGACGATACGGCCCAGCGAGTTCTCACGGATCACGATGCGGTCGACCACGACCTCGATATCGTGCTTGAACTTCTTGTCCAGATCGATCTGATCGTCGAGCGAGCGCACTTCACCGTCGACACGCACGCGGCTAAAGCCCTCGGCGCGAAGATCCTCAAACAGTTTGGTGTACTCGCCTTTTCGCCCGCGCACCACCGGTGCCAGCACAAACGCGCGGCGGCCCTCCCCCGCCGTCAAGACCTTGTCGGCAACCTGATCGGTTGTCTGACGCTCAATGACACGGCCGCATTCGGGACAGTGCGGGGTGCCCACACGGGCGAACAGCAGGCGCAGATAGTCATAAATCTCGGTTACGGTGCCAACCGTCGAGCGAGGGTTTTTAGATGTCGTCTTTTGGTCGATCGACACCGCCGGCGAAAGGCCGTCGATTGAATCCAAGTCGGGTTTGTCCATCTGGCCCAAGAACTGGCGCGCATAACTCGAAAGGCTCTCGACGTATCGACGCTGGCCCTCGGCATAGATAGTGTCGAATGCCAGCGAACTCTTGCCCGAGCCAGAAAGACCGGTAATGACCACGAGTTGGTCACGCGGAATGGAAACATCGATATCACGGAGGTTGTGCTCACGAGCGCCGCGAATAACGATAGAGGAATCAGACATGGAAGCTCCTTGCCTCCTATTGCATCGAATCATACTGCCGATGAGTTTAGCGCACTCGACGCGCACAGATGTTCGTAATACAAGATTCGCAGACCTTTAGCTTTGCGTATCGGGCGCTTTGTTTCTCGAAATGCCGTGGAAAGGTTACAGTAATCTAATACTGAACTTAATTTGCTGTACCAGAGGAACGTCCATGACCGAAGATATCCCCCTTGAAATCACTTCGAGCGACATGGCCAATCTGCCCATATTCATCGCCGTCCTTATCGTGGCCGCCGTCGTCGTGCGCGTGTATTTTTCAATCAAACGCAACGAAAAGCCACCCATTGCCCGCGTCTTTTGGTGCGCGACGCTCCTCATCCCGCTCGGCGTGGTAGCTGCATGGATTACGAATCAATCGCTCGTAAATGAGGGCAGCTCCCTATGGGTCCTTTCTTATTCGGCGCTCGGTGCTGCCGCCGTCATGCTTCTTGTCGAGCCCTTGGTTTCGGGACTTATCGACCAAACCGACCTTGCGACGGGAACGGTTGCCTGTATTTGCCGCGACATCCTTGTCATCGCCGCTGTTTCAGCGCTCTCGTTCGTTTCAATCGAAATTGCCTGCAACGAAACGTTCTATCGCATTCCCGCCAACTCATTCGGGTTTTCCGTCGGGTTGCTCGCGACGGTTCTGCTCTCCCTTTATTTGCTGGGACAGCGTCATGGAGGCGTCATGGTCCTCGTGCCCGTCGTCTGTTGCATCCTTGGCATTGCCGAGCACTTCGTCATAACGTTTAAAGGCGAAGCCATCCTGCCAAGCGATATCTTGGCCCTTGGCACCGCAATGGAAGTGAGCGAGGGATACGAGTTTACCTTTACCGCCGGAATCGTAACCTCTCTCGCCCTGCTGGAGATTTCCCTGGGGCTTCTTTCGCTCATCCGACCGCGAAAGCTCCGTACGCCCACCCATGTCTTCCCCGCTATCGCCGCTAACCTCTGTGCTTTTCTGCTAGTGACCGTTGTGGGGCTCTCAGGCTTTTCCAACATCGACTTGGAGCAGGCGCTGGATTTTGGATTTGACCGTTGGCAGCCCATCACCACGTATGCGTCTCAGGGTTTTATCACTTCGTTCACCGAAATGGTCAACGAGTTGCCCATTGAGAAGCCCGAAGACTATACGCCCGATGAGGCGCAGAGCATCGAGCAGGAGCTCGCCGCCGTCTACGACAGCACATATGGCTCGAGCGAACAGCGCGCGGCGGCCGTTGCCCAGTTCAATGAAATCAAGCCGACGATTGTTGCCGTCATGAACGAGAGCTTTAGCGACCTTTCGTGCTTTGAGCAGCTCCAGGCGGCCGGGTACACCGGCCCCGCATTCTACAACTCGCTTCCCGACACACTTGTTCGCGGCACCATGCTCGCTTCGGTCGCCGGTGGCGGAACGGCGAACTCCGAATTCGAATTTTTGACCGGAGCGACAACGGCCTTTGTCGGATTAGGCAAGATCCCCTATCAGCTGTATCAGATGAATGGCGTAAACAGCCTGGCAAAGGACCTTAAAGAGCTTGGGTATACCACTACCGCTATGCACCCGCAAAACCCCGTCAACTACCATCGAGATAAAATCTATCAGCAGCTGGGCTTTGGAGACTTTCTTTCAATCGGCGATTTCGAAGGTGCGCCCTATTACCATGCCGGCGTATGCGACTACGCCACCTACGACAAGATACTCGACCTGCTTAGAACCGACGAAGCGCCGCAGTTCATCTTTGACGTCACGATGCAAAATCACGGCGGCTACGACTATGGCACCGTTCCCGCCGAAGAGCTGACAAACTATTGGGTCGAGGGAGCCAGCGAAGGCGCCAACAGCGCGCTCAACACCTATCTCACCTGCATCAACGCATCCGACCGGGACCTCGAGTACTTTATCAACGAGCTCCGCAACATCGGCAGACCGGTTGTTCTTGTCTTTTTTGGCGACCATCAGCCGAGCGCCGCAACGACTCTCAACGACGAGCTGTACCCTCAGGAAGATACGGCAAGCCACGCTTTCCGTATCTATCAGTCGACATATCTCGTCTGGGCTAACTATGAGATCGCCGGCAATACCGAGCTCAACGTCTACGACACCGTCGGGGCAAACGAGATTGCAGCCATTACCCTTAATAAGATCGGCGCCCCGCTCACCAATTACCAAAAGGCCCTGCTTGCGACAAGGTCAGATGTGCCCACCATCAATGTCGCCGGCTATCTCGGTGCCGACGGGCTGCGCTACGACTTGGAATCGGAAGACAGCCCCTACGCCTCGACGATCGACAAGCTGCAGCGCATGCAATACCTCGAGTTCGCCAGCAAAGTTCAGTAAGCCCGCCCATTCGCTTGGGCCCATCGTATTGCAAGCACGCTCGGCCCAAACGCATCGCAAATGACTCCCGCTCGCAAACGAGGGTACAATGACGCTCGTGTCACATCGCGGGGCCCCGGCCCCAGCATATACAAAGGAGTCATACATGGGTTGCGAACACGCACAGGCCGCCGGCGGACAAACGTCGCCGTCGCAATTTGAGGAGAACACGCTGTCCGAGGTCAAGCGCGTCATCGCCGTGCTTTCCGGCAAGGGCGGTGTCGGCAAGTCATTTGTCACCGGTGCCATCGCCACCGAGCTTGCCCGTCACGGCCACAAGGTCGGCGTCCTCGATGCCGACATCACCGGTCCCTCTATCCCCAAGATGTTCGGTATGAGTGGACGCCACGTCCATGCCCTTGGCAACCTTATGCTGCCCGAAATCTCCGAGCACGGCGTCAAGGTCATGAGCTCCAACCTGCTGCTCCAAAACGAGACCGACCCCGTCCTTTGGCGCGGTCCGGTCATCGCAGGCGCCATTAGGCAGTTCTGGAGCGAGACCTCGTGGGGCCCCATCGACTACCTGCTGGTCGACATGCCTCCGGGAACAGGCGACGTCGCGCTCACCGTCTTCCAGTCGCTGCCCGTCGACGGCATCGTCATCGTCACGAGCCCGCAGGATCTGGTCTCGATGATCGTCGCCAAGGCGGTCAACATGGCCGAGAAGATGAACGTCCCCATTCTGGGCATTGTCGAGAACATGAGCTATATTGAGTGCCCCGACTGCGGCAAGAAGATCGAGGTCTTTGGCAAGAGCAAGCTCCCCGAGGTCGCAGAGCGCTATAACCTCGACATCTTGGGGCAGCTTCCCATTAATCCGGCACTCGCCGAGGCCTGCGATAAGGGCGAGGTCGAGACCGCGCTGCCCGATGGCATGTTGCCCAAGGCAGTCTCTGCCGTCGAGGCTATTACCCCGCACGAGACCGACGAGGCCTAAGTGAACGCGAGCGCCTTCTATGACGTCCTGGTAATCGGCGGCGGGGCTTCAGGCCTCACCGCCGCCATTACGGCCGCACGCGTTGGCAAAAGCGTCTGCATCGTTGAGCGCGATGTCGCCTGCGGCCTTAAGCTCCTTGCGACCGGTAACGGCCGCTGCAACCTCTCCAACGAATCGATCGATCCTCAGCGGTATAACCACCCAGCATTCGTCACATCCGTCATGGGCCCCCAGCCCGAACAAGAGCTTATGGGTTTCTTCTCCTCGCTGGGCATCATGACAACCTCCGAGGAAGGCCGGCTGTACCCGCGCTCCCTTCGCGCCGAATCGGTGCGCGACGCGCTTCTCAACGTTTGCGACCGCCTAGGTATCACCTTAATCTGCGGAGCCTACGTTGCCTCGGCGCACAAAGCTTCCGAAGGCTGGGCACTCCAAATAGACCGTCCAGCGCGGGCGCTCAAGGCAAAAAAGCACGACGACCGAAAATCGGAGCTCCGCTCGCTTCGGAAAGCGCTCGCTGATGTCCCTCGCAAGAACGTGGCCCTGCAGGCACATGCCGTAATTATCGCCACGGGCGGCAACCCCACCGGTATCGCCGATACGTTTCGCCTCCCCCTCACTTCGCTGCGCCCCATCCTCTGCCCCGTATCGGCAACGGTCTTTGGCGATCGGGCGGCGCTCAAGACGTTGGATGGCCTGCGCGTCCGCGCCCGCTTGACGCTCGCCCGCAATCATAATGAGCTCTGGCACGAAGACGGTGAAGTGCTGTTTCGAACCTTCGGTATCTCGGGCGTCGCTGTCTTCAACCTCTCTCGTCGTATCCAGCACGGCGATACGATCCTGCTCGACGTTTTCCCCGACCTCTCCAAAGACGAGTTGCTCGATACGCTCAACCGGCGCGTTGAGCTGCTCGGCGGCTTTTCGCCCCGCGATCCCCGTTGGCTCGACGGCATGCTCGCCCCGCAACTCTCCCGCGTCGTCTGCACAGCGTTCGAGCAGTGCCATCCAGGCTCCAACGATGTCATCCACCTGGTCTCGATCCTCAAGCACTTTAAGTTGCTCGTCAAGGGAACAGCCGAGGAGCGCTCAGCGCAGGTCACGCGTGGTGGCGTATCTGTCGAGAGCATCTCAACACCCAGCCTACGCGCGCGCAGCGTTGTCGACGCCCCGCTTTACGTCTGCGGTGAAGCGCTCGACATCGACGCCGATTGCGGAGGCTTTAACCTTGCGTGGGCCTGGATCTCGGGCATTCGCGCTGCAAGCAGCCTGTAGCCGCGCAGTCTATAATCAAAAACGCATTCGGGCCGTCTGGGATACCGGACGGCCTCTTTCTTGCCTCTAAGGAGACCTCGATGATCGAAATCACCCAAGTCAACGCGTCGCTCGATGAAGCCGACGATGAAAATGCCTGTCTCATTGTTGGCAAGCGAGTCGCCAAGCGCGTCCTACGTTGCAAGGACTCCGAGATCAAGTCCATCGAGCTCCACCGCAAGTCAATCGACGCTCGCAAAAAACGAGACGTCCATTTTATCCTGAGCTTTCGTGTTGAGCTGACTAGTCCCCACCTCGAGCGAGAAGCGGTCGACAGCGTTGCCGAGCGTGACCGCTCGCGCGTACGCGCGATAGAAGACGATGAGCCTTCATTCCCCTCCCCCGCCTCCGACGCACCTCAAGAACGCCCTGTCGTTGTCGGCGCCGGATGCGCCGGCCTTTTCGCTGCGCTTACGCTCGCCGAAGCAGGTCTTAAGCCCTTGCTCATCGAGCGCGGCGACCCGGCATTTCGCCGCTCGCAGGCGATCGACCTCTTTCTAAAGGAGCGCATCCTCGACCCCGAGAGCAATATCCAGTTTGGCCTGGGCGGCGCGGGGACCTTCTCGGACGGCAAGCTCAATACGGGAACCAAAAATCCCGCCCATCGCCTTATCCTCGAAACCTTCGTCGAGGCGGGTGCGCCCCGCGATATTCTGTGGGATGCCAAGCCGCACATTGGCTCCGACATCCTTCCCACGGTCGTCACCGCTATATCCCAGCGCATCGAGCAGCTCGGAGGTGTCGTCCGTTATCGAACGAAGCTCGTCGACATTCGCATCGACGCGTCTGGCGCCATCACCGGTATTGATGTCCAATCGTCCCAAGACACCGCTTGCGAGCTAATCGAGACAAAGCACCTCATCCTCGCCTGCGGGCATTCTGCTCGCGATATTTTTGAGCTCCTTAAGGACCACAACGTGGTCCTCGCACAAAAGACCTTTGCCATGGGCGTTCGCATCGAGCATCCGCAGCGCGACATCGACCGAGCCCAATTCGGAGCCTCGGCGGGACATCCTGCCCTCGGAGCAGCCCCCTACAAGCTCGTCGCCCATCTTCCCAACGGCCGCAGCGTGTTCTCGTTTTGCATGTGTCCCGGCGGGCAGGTTGTCGCCGCCTCTTCCGAGCAGGGCCACCTGTGCGTCAACGGCGCCAGTCTCAATGCCCGCGACGGACGCAACGCAAATGCCGCCCTGCTCGTTAACGTCACGCCTGAGGACCTTCCCAACGATGACCCACTCGCCGGCATCGAGCTCCAGCGCGCCTGCGAGGCGGCCGCCTACCGCCTGGGCGGTTCCAACTGGAACGCACCGGCACAGCTCGTCGGAGATTTCCTCGCAGGACGCGCCAGCAAGGCGCCCGGAAAGGTAAAGCCCACCTATCCGCTCGGTGTGACCTGGACGGCAATTGACGAAGCCCTGCCGCAGCATATCGTCGAGTCGCTCCGCCTGGGACTTCCCCTACTTGGAAAAAAGCTACGAGGCTACGACCGCTCCGATGCTGTCCTTACCGGCGTGGAGACTCGCTCGAGCTCACCGGTCACCGTCACCCGAGACCGAACATGCCATGCCGTGTCGACCCCGGGCCTCTACCCTTGCGGTGAGGGAGCTGGATATGCCGGCGGCATCATGAGCGCCGCCACCGACGGCATCCGTTGTGCCGAAGCCCTGATCGCAGACCTCTAACGCACGAATTCCAGCGCGCAAAAGACGCATGCCCCGAGCTCCGCAGGGAACTCGGGGCATGTTCGCTATTTCTTAAACCGTGCACCCTGGCGTTTTCTGCCCGATGCGAACGTGGAACCCTTGCGAGCCTGCGAACGTAAGCGCTCGATCGTCTCGTCCTCAGACGCACCCTCGAGCATCGCCCGAATCTGAACGACGGCATCGCGCAGGCGCGCCGCCTCCTCAAAGTCCATGGCGGCAGAAGCGTTACGCATATCCTCTTCCATGGTTTCGACGATCCGCACGAGCTCGTCATGCGGCAGTTCTTCCAACTGCTCCGCAAGTGTCTGCTCGGGCGCCACCGTTTCCGGCACGCCACCCTCGCCCGACTCATCGGGCGTATAGAATGCGCCATGGCCAAGAGAGTCGCCCTTCGAGCGTCCCTTGGAACCCACGGTTTTTTCGGCCTCGGCAATAAAACTTGAGATGTCGTTGATGGCCTTGCGCACCGTCTTGGGCACAATGCCATGCTCTTCGTTATATGCCATCTGAATCTCGCGACGGCGCTGCGTCTCCTCGATGGCCTCTTTCATCGAATCGGTCACAACGTCAGCATACATGATGACTTCGCCATCGGCGTTACGGGCCGCGCGGCCAATCGTCTGAATCAGCGAACGGCGGTTGCGCAAGAAGCCTTCCTTATCGGCATCGAGAATTGCCACCAGTGAGACCTCGGGAAGATCCAAGCCCTCGCGAAGCAGGTTGATGCCAACGAGAACATCGATCTTGCCCTCGCGCAGCGTTCGCAGGATCTCGACACGGTCCATTGTCGCCGTATCAGAATGCATGTAATTGACCTTAATGCCCGCATCAAGCAGATGGTCGGTCAGGTCCTCGGCCATGCGCTTGGTCAACGTGGTCACCAGCACGCGCTCCTTGCGGGCAACGCGCTCGCGAATCTCGTCCTCAAGATCGTCAATCTGACCGCGAACCGGACGCACATCGATCTTGGGATCGAGCAGGCCGGTCGGACGAATAATCTGCTCAACATCGTTCTGGCTCACCCGCAGCTCGTAGTCGCCCGGCGTGGCCGAAACGTAGATGAACTGGGGGATCCTTGCCTCAAACTCATCGAAACGAAGCGGGCGGTTATCGAGTGCCGAAGGAAGGCGAAAACCGTGTTCCACCAGCGTCACCTTACGCGAGCGGTCACCTTCGTGCATGCCGCGAATCTGCGGCACCGTCACATGGCTCTCATCGATGATGCAGAGCATGTCCTTAGGGAAGTAATCGATCAGGGTAAACGGCGGCTCGCCCGGTTTTCGACCGTCCAGATGACGCGAGTAGTTCTCGATACCGTTACAAAAACCCATGGTCTCGAGCATCTCGAGATCATAGTCGGTGCGCTGCTGCAGACGCTGTGCCTCGAGCAACTTGTCGGTCGCCTTGAGCTCGGCCACACGCTTCTCGCACTCTTCACTGATTGATTTCAGAGCCGCCTTGACCTTCGGCTTCTCGGTCACGTAGTGCGATGCCGGCCATACGGGGATGGCCTCGTACTCACGAAGCATCTCACCGGTAACCTCATCGATCTCGGCAATAAGCTCAACCTCGTCGCCAAAGAACTCAAACCGCAACGGATGCTCGGCATAAGGCGGATACACGTCGACAACATCGCCGCGCACGCGGAACGTGCCGCGCGCCAGGTCATAGTCATTGCGATCATATTGAATGTCGATAAGTGCATGGATAAAGTCATCGCGCTCGAGCGGCACTTTCTTGTCGACATTCGGCGCCAGCCCCGCATAGTCCTCGGGAGAGCCGATACCGTAGATACAGGACACCGAAGCAACGACGATTACATCGCGTCGAGAGAGCAACGAGGCGGTCGCCTGATGTCGCAGCATCTCGACCTCTTCGTTAATCGAGGAGTCTTTCTCGATATATGTATCGCTTTGCGGCACATACGCCTCGGGCTGATAGTAGTCGTAGTACGAGACAAAGTAGACCACAGCGTTGTTGGGAAAGAACTCTTTGAGCTCGCTCGCAAGCTGAGCGGCGAGCGTTTTATTGGGAGCCATGACCAGCGTCGGCTTCCCCAGGGCCTCAATAGTCTTAGCCATCGTGAAGGTCTTGCCCGAACCAGTCACGCCCAGCAAAACCTGATAGCGATCTCCGTCCCTCACACCCTGCACAAGCGACTCAATGGCCTTAGGCTGAGAACCTGCAGGCTCATAGGGAGAAACGACTTCAAACGGCACCTCAGCGCCCTCAACGCCAAAGCGCTTAAGTTCACCACCAACGCGTTCTACTTCAAATTCCGCCATGGATACTCCTAACTCATACATCTGCAGTATACGCAGGAGGTGGGCTTAGTCCTATACGAACCGATCGGGATAGAGCGTCTTATAGCGAACCCAGGCATTATTGACGCGAATCAGATAAGCCTGCGTCTCGGGGAAGGTAATCGCATTGTGAAGCGAGGTGCTCTGCTGCGCCCAACCATCCACATTGCCCATGCCGGCGTTATATGCGGCAATAGCGCTATCCGTCGACCCGTTGAAATACGTTAAGAGATACGAGAGGTACGCGCAGCCAAACTCGATATTCGTAGCAGGATCGTTAAGGTTGTCGGCCGAATACCCCCCACCGTCGACAAGACCCTTGGCGATCATATCCTGGGCAGTCTCGGGCATCAGCTGCATCAATCCCTGAGCACCCTGATTCGACTCAGCCTCGGGATCCCAATTCGATTCCGACTTAATGACAGCGCACACCAGATACGGATCCAGATTATGCGAAATACTAGATTGCTTTACATACGCCTCGTAGTCAATGGGATACAGCGGCTTAAAGAAAGCCGCAGGAGCACACGAGTAAACGAATGAGATAAGGCCGAAGGCAAAAACGGCAGCCAGCGGTATAAGGCGATACCACGCAAAGAAACGTGTCTTAGGCATCGGCATCCTCCTTATTCGCAGTGTCTATAAACCCATGGCATGCAAGCCATGAGTCAAGCTGCTCAAAGAGCGAATTATCGCCTGCGGCATTATCAATCACCGTTGTAGCGAGATTGCACAGCGCAGACTCATCGGGCTGGCAAGCAGAACGGGCATCGAAATCAGATGGCTCCATGCCACGCTGAATAGCACGCTCGCGACGAACTGACAAAGGGGCGCTGATGACCAGAATTTCATCAGCCAAACCAAATGCATCCTCAAAACCAGTCGGGGCAGAAACCTCGACAACCGCAAAGGGATAACGGGGAGATGAAACCGTACAACAAACCGGATCGAGAATCCTAAGCGAAAGCTGTTCAATGAGAACGGGGTGCACAAGGTCATTGAGCCGTGCGACCGAATCAGGAGAAGCGAAAGCTCGAGAAGCGAGGATGCTGCGGCGAATGCCGCCCTCCTCATCCAAAATATCCCAGCCAAATTCTTCCGCGAGGGCATTGACGATATCGGAGCCTGGCACATACAGCGATTTGGCAAGCTCGTCCAGATCGATAAGCATGGCGCCATGAGATTCGAGATAGCGGCAGGCAGTCGACTTACCCGAAGCAATATTGCCCAAGACAAAAACGGTAAACATCAAGTCCTCCCTAACGCCAATGGGAGTTATTATCGCGCAAATACAAAAGAAGGACTCAAAATACAGCCAAACAGTAAGACAAGCTAAAAGAAGGCGAGTTCTTGTATTACAGCTCT
>CABQHT010000051.1 GCA_902464035.1 uncultured Collinsella sp.
ACGAGCACGGCTGCGGGTACGAGCACGAGCATCCGCACGGGGCGGACGGTGACGCAGGCTGCCACTGCAGCGGCTCCAGCTCCGAGCTGGTCCGCTTTTCGGTCACCGCGCCCGACGACCTGCTGCGCCGCTTTGACGAGCAAATCGCGCGCCGCGGTGACGTGGCTAACCGATCCGAGGCCGTACGCGATCTGATTCGCGCCTCGATCGCCAAGGAGCAGATGCGCACGCCCGACGAGCAGGTCATCGGTTCGCTCACCATGATCTATGACCACCATACCGGCGATCTGACGCGCCGTCTGGACGAGGTGCAGCACGACTACACCGACGAGATCGTCTCGACCATGCACGTGCATCTGGACCACCACAACTGCCTGGAGATTCTGGCGCTCAAGGGTCGCGGCGAGCGTGTCTACGAGCTGGCCGACCGCCTGCTGGGCCTGCGCGGAGTTAAGCACGGCGAGCTCACCTGCGCCGCCACCAAGCAGAGCCTGGGGCTGTAGCGCACCTGCCAAAAAGGGACAGGTTTGTTTTGGCAGGTCTAACGTTTTACCTACCAAAATAAACCTGTCCCTTTTTGGTCGGTTTTGATGAGGGAGAGCCGCATGCGACATGTGCATATTCATGTGACGGGCATTGTACAGGGCGTTGGCATGCGGCCGTTTGTGTATCGCGAGGCCATGGCGCATGGCATCTGCGGCTGGGTGCTCAACGCGGGCGACGGCGTGCATGTCGAGGCGCACGCTCCGGCCGATGCGCTCGATGCTTTTGTTGCCGCGCTTTCTGAGCATGCGCCTGCGGCAGCCCGCGTTGAGCGAGTCGATATTGCGGATTTGGGGCCTGGCGGTTGGAGCGCTGCCGACGAGCAGGGCTTTCGCATCGTGGCGTCACAGGATCAGACTGCGCATACGACGCTCATCTCGCCCGATATCGCTACCTGCGACGACTGCCTACGCGAGCTGTTCGACCCCGCCGACCGACGCTATCACTACCCCTTTATCAACTGCACCAACTGTGGGCCGCGCTTTACCATCATCCGGTCGCTGCCCTATGACCGAGCGGCCACGTCCATGGACTGCTTTCCCATGTGTCCCGAGTGCGCCACGGAGTATACCAACCCACTTGACCGGCGCTTTCATGCGCAGCCCGATGCCTGTTTTGATTGCGGGCCGCATATTACCTGGCGTGAGGCGGCGCGCGGCATGGAGCTCGGAAACTCGGGGGCGACGCCGGCTGTCGGCGACACGCGCGAGGCCAGCGACGCCATTATCGAGCGCTGTGTTGAATTACTTGCGGCCGGTGGCATTGTTGCCATCAAGGGCCTGGGCGGATTCCATCTGGCTTGCGACGCCGCCAACGAACAGGCGGTGACCGAGCTGCGCCGTCGCAAGCGCCGCAGCAACAAACCGCTTGCTGTTATGGTGCGCGACCTTGGCGGCGCCGAGCGCCTGTGCCATGTCGATGATGCCGAGCGCGACTTGCTGGCCGGCAGCATCCGCCCCATCGTGCTGCTGCGCCGGCGTGGTGTTGGCGAGGGAGATTTCTCCGATGCTCTCGAACTCGCACCGTCCGTTGCGCACGATCTGCCCGAACTCGGCGTCATGCTCCCCTATACCCCGCTTCAGCATCTGTTGCTTGCCGCGGCAGAAACCCATGGCATGCACGCACTTGTCATGACCAGCGGAAACCTAAGCGAAGAGCCTATCGAGACCAACGACGATCTTGCTTGGGAACACCTCGTTGCCGCGGTCGTTGCCGACGCGCTGCTCGGCAACGACCGCGCGATTCTCTCGCGCTACGACGACTCCGTGGTACGCGTGGTCGATGGCGCCGTTATGCCCGTGCGCCGCGCTCGCGGATATGCGCCGCAGCCGTTAGCGCTGCCGGCGCTCGACGGCACTGCACCCTGCGTGCTCGCCTGCGGCCCGCAGCAAAAGGCGACGATTGCGCTCACTCGTGAAGGGGCGAACGGCGAGGCAACCTGTTTTGTGTCGCAGCATATCGGCGATGTTGAAAACGGCGGGACCTTCGATGCCTGGAACGCCGCGCGCACGCGCTTGGAAGATCTCTTTGACTTGGCGCCCGCCGCCTTGGCCTGCGATGTACACCCCAGCTATCTATCGGGCCAGTGGGCGCGCGAGCAGGCACGGGAGCACAATCTGCCGCTCGTCGAGGTGCAGCACCATCATGCACATATCGCGAGCGTAATGGCCGAGGCTATCGCCGCGGACCAGCTTACAACCGACACGCGTGTCCTTGGCATCGCCTTTGACGGCACCGGCGCCGGCACCGATGGAACCATTTGGGGCGGCGAGTTTCTTGTTGCCAGCCCTAGCGGCTTTGAGCGCGCCGCGCATTTGCTCACCTGGGCGCTCCCCGGCGGGGCGGCCTCCGTACGCGACGCTCGACGCAACGCCTTTGCCCTGCTCAGCGAACTCGGCCTGCTCGAGCACCCAGGCGCCGCTCGGCTTTTGGACAGCCTCGACGAGCAAACGCGTAGCGTGACAGCCACCATGATCGAGCGCGGCATCAACAGCCCGCGTACCAGCAGCATGGGACGTCTCTTTGATGCCGCGGCAGCAATTCTGGGCATCTGCGACAAGGCAACCTACGAGGGCGAACCCGCCATCGAGCTTGAGGCCGCCGCCTGGCGCGCGTTCAGCAGTGAAAGTGCCTGCCCCACCGGCAATATGGCCAGCTTTTCCGTAACCGAATCATCCCGTCCGGACGACTGCCATGTTCTGAACTCCAGGCCGCTTTTTGAGGCGCTTTTGGAGGGAATCAGGACCGGCGTGCCCGCTGGCAAGCTCGCGCTCGACTTCCACGTCACCATCGCACGCGCGTCGGCCCGCATCGCAAGCGAGATCTGCGTCCGTGAAGACCTCGACACCGTCGCGCTCTCGGGCGGCGTGTTCATGAACCGACTTTTGCTTCGGCTCCTTACCCACGAACTCAAAGACGCCGGTCTTGCCGTCTTGGTCCCCCACGCCGTGCCCGTCAACGACGGCTGCATCGCCTACGGTCAGGCCGCCATCGCTCGCGCTCGCCTCGCGCAGACAGCATCGCGATAGGCTGTTTTGCCAGCCTGCGCGCCGCCGTCTCACAGGTGTAACGCGTTTGCTCGTGACTCCCGCGAGCGCTACCATCAACTGATGGGTAATTAGGCGCCTATCCAGCGCAAAACGTATAAAAGGGGAACATTATGTGCCTTGCCGTTCCCGGTAAAGTGGTCACACGCGACGACGACCTTAAGGCGACCGTCGACATGATGGGCATCGAGCGCCCCGTTTCGCTGCGTCTCGTGCCGACGGCGCAGGTTGGCGACTATATTCTCGTACACGCCGGCTTTGGCATCCAGATCGTCGACGAGCAGGAAGCGCAAGAAACGCTCGAGCTCGTTAATGCCATGACCGAACTGGCCGAAGAAGACCAACTGGCCAGCAATCCGGCCGAGGCATACTAGTGGCGGCCGGACAGCCGGCGCGCTCCGGTATCGACTTTTCGGCATTTCGCGACCCCAGGCTGGCTTGCGAGCTCATCGATCGTATTCATGAGCTTGTCGGCGACCGCGCCATCAACCTTATGGAAGTCTGCGGCACGCACACCGTGAGCATCGGTCGCTATGGCTTTCGCTCCATTATGCCTGCCGGGCTCAAACTGCTGAGCGGTCCGGGTTGCCCCGTCTGTGTTACCGCCAACCGCGATATCGACCATGCAATCGCGCTCGCCAAGATGGACGGCGCCATCATCACCACCTTTGGCGACATGATGCGCGTGCCCGGGTCGTCTACCTCGCTCGCCGCGCAAAAGGCGGCGGGGCGCGATATTCGCATTGTGTACTCCCCGCTCGATGCACTCGATATCGCCGAACACAACCCCGACCGCCCGGTCATCTTTATGGGCGTGGGTTTTGAGACCACAACGCCCACCATCGCCGGCGCCATTTTGGAGGCAGACGCGCGCGGACTTTTGAACTTTTCGGTCTATTGCGCCCACAAGACCACGCCGCCGGCGCTGCGCGCCATCGCCAACGATCCCGAGACCACTATCGACGGCTTTATCCTGCCGGGGCACGTCGCCACCATCACGGGCCTGGCGCCCTTTAGCTTTTTGGTCGACGAGTTCAATACCCCGGGCGTGGTCACGGGATTTGAGCCGGTCGATATCCTGCAGGGCATCTGCATGCTGGTCCAGATGGTTGTCGAGAGCAGGCCGGCGATCGACAACGCCTACCGCCGCGGTGTCAATGCGAACGGCAACCCCGTGGCGCGCCAGCTGGTCGAGCAGGTGTTTGAGCCGTGCGACACCACATGGCGCGGTCTGGGGCCGATTGCCGGCTCGGGGCTCGCCATTCGTCCCGAGTTCTCGCGCTTTGATGCCCGCGTTCGCTTTGACGTGCCCGTTGAGGCGACGGTTGAGCCGCGCGGATGCCGCTGCGGCGACGTGCTGCGCGGGGCCATTACGCCGAGCAGCTGCCCGCTCTTTGGCCGCACCTGCACGCCCGAGCATCCTGTCGGACCGTGCATGGTGAGCTCCGAGGGCAGCTGCGCGGCGTACTACCGTTACCGAGTCTAGCCCGAACGCCCCCGTGTGCTGACACCTCCCACGATTGGAGTTTTCGATATGTCCCATAGTGTCTCCGATAGCACTGTCTTGCTGGGCCACGGCTCCGGCGGGCAGATGATGAAGCGCATCATCGACGAAGTCTTTTTGGATGCCTTTGGCTCGCCCGAGCTGCTCGAGGGCAACGACGCCGGCGTCGCCGCGCTGCCCGCGAGCGGGCGCATCGCCATGTCGACCGACAGCTTTGTAGTCTCGCCGCAGTTCTTCCCCGGTGGCAACATCGGCCGCCTCGCCGTGTGCGGAACCGTCAACGACGTCGCGACCTCGGGCGCCAACGTGCGCTACCTATCGTGCGGCTTTATCCTCGAAGAGGGCTATCCCATGGATAAGCTCCAGCAGATTGTGCAGACGATGGCCGAGACGGCGCACGAGGCGGGCGTGTCCATAATCACGGGCGACACTAAGGTGGTCGAGCGCGGCGGGGCCGACGGCGTCTACATCAATACCGCCGGCGTGGGCGAGGTGCCCGCGGGCGTGACGCTCAGCGGCGCAAACTGCCAGCCTGGCGATGTCATCCTGGTCTCGGGCACGCTGGGTGACCACGGCATCGCCATCATGAGCCAGCGCGAGGGCCTGGCGTTTTCGAGCAACATCGAGAGCGACGCCGCGCCGCTCAACCACCTGATTGCCGATGTGCTGGCCGCAGCCCCTGACACGCGATGCTTCCGCGACCCCACGCGCGGCGGCCTTGCATCCACACTCAATGAGTTTGCGCAGGCCAGCGGCGTTGCAATGGAGGTCGATGAGGACGCCGTGCCCGTGCGCCCCGATGTGCAGGCGGCTTGCGAGATGCTCGGCTATGACGTGCTGCAGGTGGCAAACGAGGGCAAGATGGTCGCCGTGGTGCCGGCCGAACAGGCAGATGCGGCACTGGCCGCCATGCGCGCCGCCCGCTACGGCGAGCACGCTGCCATTATCGGCCGCGTGCTGCCGCTTGCCGAGGGCGCCCGTCCCGCCGTGCGCGTACGCACCGGCTGGGGCTCGACCCGTATCCTCGACATGCTCGTAGGAGAGCAGCTGCCGAGGATTTGCTAGCGACAAAGGCTCAGGGCTATTAAAGATATTCAGATTCCAAACATGCCCGGCACGCATGCCCAGTATCATGGGGTGCGTTTTACAACTCAAGCGGCAGGAGCACCCATGGCAGCAGCTTTTTCCCATGTGATCTTTGACCTGGACGGCACCATTCTCAACACGCTCGAGGACCTGGCGGCCGCCGGCAACCATACCTGCGAGATGCACGGCTGGCCCACGTTTGCCGTAGACGAGTACCGCTACAAGGTGGGAAACGGCATGCTCAAGCTGGTCGAGCGCTTTATGCCCGCCGAGTATGCGGGCGACGGCCGTATGTTTGAGCAGACGCTTGCCGAGTTTAGGGCTTATTACGGCGAGCACAAGGAAGACCACACCGCACCGTACGCCGGCACGATCGAGATGCTCGACCGCCTGCTTGCCGCGGGCGTGCAGCTTGCCGTGCTCACTAACAAGGACCACGTCTCGGCGGCTCCGCTTATCGAAAAATACTTTGGTTCCGAGCGCTTTGCGCTGGTGCAGGGCCGAGTCGATGCGTTTCCTCCCAAGCCCGAGGCGCCTGTTACGCTGCATGTGATGAAAGAGCTAGGCGCCGATCCGGCAACCACACTCTATGTAGGCGATTCCAATGTCGATATCCTGACCGGTCACAATGCCGGCCTCAAGAGCGCCGGTGTCAGCTGGGGCTTCCGCGGCCGCGC
Organism: uncultured Collinsella sp.; assembly: GCA_902464035.1. Taxonomy (GTDB): domain Bacteria; phylum Actinomycetota; class Coriobacteriia; order Coriobacteriales; family Coriobacteriaceae; genus Collinsella. Next base: position 6,357 of record CABQHT010000051.1, read on the forward strand.
AGAGCTGGAAGCCGCCGGCGCCGACTACGTGGTGGACACACAGGAAGAGCTCGTGGCGCTGGTGCTTGGCGAGTAGCAGGGCTGTTGCTCAACGCGGCTGTAGCGATTCTGCCGCGCGGAAAGTGCATCCCGTTTCAGAGCAATATTCCGGGTCGCGCTTTCCGCAACCCACCCCATCCGGAAACCGCGACCCACTATTCGGCCAAAAACCGGGTCGCATTTTCCCGACCGCTCGATGCAACGCCAATACACCAACCACACCCAAAGAGTGTCCCCGACTGCCGGCAGAAAAGGAACGTCCCCAAGTGCCGCCCCAATGACTACCATGGCAACGCCGCAGGTAGAGGACGGACAGCGAGCGGGCACCAGAGCGAACAAATTGGCATGAAAAGAGGACGGCATAGACCTTCTGGTCATGCCGTCCTCTTTGAATGACAAGTTGTCGCTCTGGTGCCCGCGCAGCGTCGAGCAGTTGCGGCGTTTGGTAAAACGCCGCAACGAACTAGCTCAGCATCGCATCCATCATCTCGGAGTTGACGGAGTCGTCAGCAGACCACTCGCCGTCGTCGTTGCAGGTGTACTTGAAGATAACCGTGGTCTTCCTGGGCTCGGTGGCCTTGGTCACATCGACCATCACCTGGCCGGCCATCTTGTACAGCTCATCATCGGAAGGCATCGTATCAAGCGCGGCGACCTTCTCCTGATACTGGGTGGAGAAGTCCTCGACGATCTTGTTCATGGACTTGCAGGTGATGGAGACCTCGGCGGTCGCAACGCCCTTGTCCTCGTCGACCGTCACATCGCCGATCTCGTAATCAAAACCCTCGAGATAGGTCTTGGCATACTCCTTGGGATCGATGCCCAGCTGCTCGAATTCATCGCCCGAAGCCTCTTCCAGACCAGAGAGGAAATCGTCGCCACCGTTTTTGACCTCATCGAACTGAGTCGTAAGGTCCTCGGTGATGAGTTCTTCGATCGAGGGGCCTCCGCAACCGGAAAGCACGACCACGCATGCAACCAAGACGGCCATGAGGGGCGCAAGCAGCAGCTTCTTTTTCATGTTGTCCTCCCAATAAGCGGCACCGTGCTTCCCAACACGGCGCACGTTGTAATAAGTAAGCTCATACTATCCACTTATGAACACCCCCGACAGCACGAAAGCGCGGTCGGTTCGTTTTAGCGTCCGAACGGTCTGCGAGTCCGCTCAGCGTGCAATAAAGCGCATCGGTACCGTGCAATAAAAAAGGGTGACCGGACAATCCGACCACCCCAAAACATCCTGTGAATGCCGCGATTTACTTGCGGACAACCTTGACGATAGCATCGCCGGCGGCGACAGCGGAGTCGGCCTCGACGGCGAGCTCGACATCGGCGAACTCGGCGGTGTTGGACACGGCCACGACGACGCAGTCCTTGTAGCCGGCAGCGGCGATCTTGGCGCGGTCGATCTTGAGCATGGGCTGGCCGGCCTTCACGACATCGTCAGCCTTGACGAAGCCCTCGAAGCCGTCGCCGTTCATGTTGACGGTATCGACGCCAACGTGCACCAGGACCTCGATGCCGCTATCGGACTGCAGGCCCACAGCGTGACCCATGGTGACGGTAACCTTGCCGTCGCAGGGGGCATAGACCAGATCGTCCTCGGGCCACACGGCGCAGCCCTTGCCCAGGACCTCGCCACCAAAGACGGGATCGGGCACGTCGGCCATCTTGATGACCTTGCCCTTGACGGGCGAGCACAGCACGTCGGCGCCGGCAGAAGCAGAGATGGAGGCGGGAGCAGCAACGGCAGCAGGCTCAGCCTTCTTCTTGAACATGTCAAACAGACCCATACGTTTTCTCCTCTTGATTAAGCGCAACGTTATGCGCATGCCTATGGTGATTATAGTGCCAAATGGACCAAAAACTAAGGTGGGGAGTCGAATCGAAAACCCCGCCGACGTCTTTGTCCCATCGATAGCCGTTTTGTTGATTAGCCCTCGATGAGCCCCAAGTGCACAAAGGCGTTCCAGATGCCATCGTCGTCAACGCCGGTGGCCGCGTAGTCGGCGGCCGGTCCGGCGTTCGGTAGAACGCCGGAACCTAAATCCCCTATTCCAGGCCTTCCACGCCGTTGGACTTGATGATCTTCTGGTATGCGAAGAAGCTGTCCTTGCGGCGGCGCTCGTAGGTGCCGGTGCCGTCGTCGTACTTATCGACGTGGATGAAGCCGTAGCGCTTGCGCATCTCGCCGGTGCCGGCGGACACCAGGTCGATGGGGCCCCACCAGGTGTAGGCGATCAGGTCGACGCCGTCGGCGATGGCCTCGCCCATGGCCTTGATGTGGCTCTGCAGATAGGCGATGCGGTACGGATCGTGGATGGAGCCGTCCTCCTCGACCTCGTCGTAGGCGCCCATGCCGTTCTCGACCACCATCAGCGGAATCTCGTAGCGGGCGTAGATCTCGTTGAGGGCGATGCGCAGGCCCAGCGGGTCGATCTGCCAGCCCCAGTCGGTGGACTCCAGGTAGGGGTTCTTGCCGCCGAAGGTCATGTTGCCCTCGGTCATCTCGTGGTCCTTGTGGGTGCCCACGGTGCCGGACATGTAGTAGCTAAAGGTGTAGAAGTCGACCTTGCCGTCGGCGATATCCTGCAGGTCGCCGTCCTCCAGCACGAGCTCGATGTCGTTCTCGGCCCAGAAGCGCTTGGCGTAGAACGGGTACTTGCCGCGCACCTGCACGTCGGAGCAGTACCAGTTCATGGTATTCATCTCCTGCTGCGTGGCGAACACGTCGGCCGGATCGCACGTGGCGGCATAGGAGAGGATGAAGCAGTCCATGTTGCCCATCTTAAACTGCGGGTAGTGCTCGTGGGCATAGCGCACGACGCGGCCGCTGGCGACAAACTGGTGATGCAGCGCCTGCATACGAGCCTGCGGCGTAGTATGGACCGCCGAAGCCGGGCCCTCAAAGCCCTGAATCATGCTGGTCTCAAAGAGGTTGCCCATGTCCTGAGTGCCGCAGTTGATCTCGTTGAAGGTGAGCCAGAACTTGACCTTGTCCTGATAGCGGTCGAAGACGGTCTGGCAGTACTTCTCAAAGAAGCCGATGAGCTCGCGGCTCGCCCAGCCGTTGTATTTCTCGACCAGGTGATAGGGCATCTCGTAGTGCGACAGGGTCACGAGCGGCTCGATATTGTGAGCGCGCAGGCAGTCGAAGACGCGGTCGTAGAAGGCGAGGCCGGCCTCGTTGGGCTCGGCGTCGTCACCGTTGGGGAAGATGCGGCTCCAAGAGATGGACATGCGGAACATGGTAAAGCCCATCTCGGCGAACAGCGCGATGTCCTCCTCGTAGTGATGGTAAAAGTCGATACCGTCATGGTTGGGGTAGAAGCGGTTAGGGTCGATGTCGATCGTAATCTGGCGCGGCTCCTTGTAGCTGCCACCCAAGAAGTGGTCGTCGACCGACGGACCGCGGCCGTCAACGTTCCAAGCGCCCTCAAACTGATTGGCGGCCGTGGCGCCGCCCCAATAGAAACCCTCGGGGAACTTGATGTTTGCCATGAGCATCTCCTTTGCATTGCGGGTCGATAGGCCGAGTATCGCCCACGCACGCGACAGGCAGGGGCAGGGGTGCCAAACCCGACACTTCTTTTCGCAGACGCGCGCTGCAACAGCGCTGCAGCTGAAACTTTTTGACACCGAAGGAGCGAAGACGATCCGCCCCGCGCTTACCGGCGGTATGCCGCGGGGGTGCAGCCATACTTGTCGTGAAACTTACGGTAGAAGAAGCTCATGTTTTCATAGCCCACCGCATGCGCAGCCGCCCCGGCCGTGGCGCCGCCGCGCAGAAGCTCGGCCGCACGTACCAGGCGTCGCTCCTGCACAAGCTGCCTAAAGGTCTTGCCCACATGGCGCTTGAGAAGCGCCGTCGCATAATTAGGGCTCAAGCCAAACTCCGCCGCCATCCCCTCGAGGGAGCATGCAGCGAATTCACAATCGATATAGCCAAGCATTCCCGTCACCAGGGCAGTGGGCCCCGCCGTGCCGTCCGCCGCGCCGCGCACCAGCTCGCGCTCGTAGCAATCCATGAGCTCGGCCAAAAACAGCTGAAACAGACGCAAGACGATCTCGGGACCGTTGGGGCTCGGGTCGTACAGCTCGCAGAGCATCTCCTGCATGTAGCGCCGAATCCGACGGCTCTCGCCGCAGTAAAAACGGACATGGCCCCGATGGTCCGTCTCGCTGTTGAGCGCGTTGAACAAAAACCGCGAGACCGCGCTCTCGCGCGAGAGGCTCGACTCGAGACTCCGGCGCAAAAAAGAGCGTGAAACGGTCATGCTCAGCATGATGTCGTCCTCGCCGAGCGCCGCCACGGCATGAGGGCAAAGGGCGTCGAGCAAAAGCACCTCGTTGCGGCGCAACTCGAGCCTCTCCCCCGCCACCGTCTGCGGGCAGCGCCCGCGATACACATAGCTCATCTCCACGTAATCATGCACGTGCTCGGGAACTGCATTAAAGCGCGAGTTTTTCCTTATCGTCAGGCCACGCAGCATGCCGGGCTGGGCATAGGCAAACCCTGGCTGCCCAATCTTGCGCACTGGGCATCCGTCGATTTCGACATGCTCGGTCATAATCGACCAATCAAATGCCATGCCGTCTTTATAAGCGATCTCACTGGCGCTCAGTTCGTTGAGCCTACGCTCGAGCTCGTCGATCTCCATGGCTTGCCAATCGTTGATTTGGTCATAGTTCGTCGTGATTCAGATATTAGCAGAACGCGCCGACGCGTCCATAATCTGTGCTATGCAGCAGATCGATCGAGCCAAGGAGGATCCATGACCGCGTACTATCAGCAGGTGCTCGAGGGCACATACGACAACCACGTGCTTCCGTTTTTGTGGATGAAGGGCGAGAGCCATAAGACCATTGCCGAGTATCTGGAAAAGATCGCCGGCGCCGACATCCACGAGGTCTGTCTCGAAAGCCGCCCACACCCCGATTTTTGCGGCGAGGGCTGGTGGCGCGACTTGCGCTTTGTCATTGACGAGTGCAGGCAGCTGGGCCTTAAGCTCTGGATCTTGGACGACGCGCACTTCCCCACGGGCTTTGCCAACGGCGCCGTCAAGGAGGCCGTGCCCGAGCTCCGCAAGATCGTGCTCACGCACCGCACGTTCGACATCGTGGGCCCCACGTCCGCCGCGAGCATCGCGCTCGCCAACATGCTCGACAAAACGGAGCGCTTCTACGGCGTGACATTTATGCAGGACGGCAGCCCCGTCGACGTCGCTTACCGAGTAATCGACGATGCAGACGGCAACCCCAGCCGCCTGGTCTTCGATGCACCTGCGGGCCTCACGCAGGCATGCGTGATGTTCACGAGCGGCAAGACCTCCTACAACGAGGACTACATCAATATGGTCGACCGCGCCTCGGTAGCGCAGCTCATCGATGCTGTCTACGAGCCGCATTTTGAGCATCTGGGCGATGAGTTTGGCAAGACGATCCTGGGCTTTTTCTCCGATGAGCCCGGATTTGCCAACGAGAAGGGCACCACGGGCCCCGATGGCATCTCGGACACGCTCATCGGCAAGGCCACCGCGCCCCTACCCTGGTCGGCCGAGCTTGAGCGTCGCCTACGCGCGGCACTGGGCGAGCGCTACCTGGCCGAGCTCCCGCACCTGTGGGACCGCGAGCCGGCCGGCGCGCACGTACGCCACGTCTATATGGACATCGCGAGCACCCTCTATAAGGAGTGCTTCTGCGACCAGCTCGGAGACTGGTGCCGCGCGCGCGGCGTGCAGTACATCGGCCACGTTATCGAGGACAAGGACTGCCACGCGCGCCTGGGCGTGGGCGCCGGGCACTACTTCCGCGCCGTGGGCGGTCAGGACATGGCGGGCGTCGACATCGTGATCAACCAGCTGGCACCCGGCATGGACCGCGGCCTTCACAGCTACGGACGCGGCGTGTGGGACCTCGAGTTCTATAACTACGTGCTGCCCAAGCTGGGCTCCTCGGCGGCACACCTCGATCCCAAAAAGCAGGGGCGCTGCATGGCCGAGGTCTTCGGCGCATTTGGATGGCACGAAGGCCTACGCGAGATGAAGTGGATCGCCGATCATTTTTTGGTGCGCGGCGTCAATTGGTTTGTGCCGCATGCCTTTAGCATGGCCGCCTTCCCCGACTGGGACTGCCCGCCGCATTTCTACGCGCATGGCCAAAACCCCCAGTTTGCACACTTTGGGCAGCTCATGAGCTACATGAACCGTACGGCGAGCCTGCTGAGCGGCGGGCGCGCAACGACCCCGGTGGCGCTTCTCTACCATGCGGACGCCGAGTGGGCAGGCGAGGCGAACTTTATGCAGCATGCCGCCTCCGAGCTTTTGCGCGCGCAGGTCGACTTTGACATCGTGCCGGCAGAGGCATTTGAGGACGCAGGGCGCTATGCCGTTGAAATTGCCGCAGACGGTAGCGGCTTTAGCGTGAACGGCCAGGCATACCGCTGCCTGGTGATGCCCGGAGCCGAGTTTGTCGGCGGAGCCGTGCTCGACTTTGCCGCGCGTGCCGCAGCCGCAGGTGTTGCCGTGTACGCGCTGGATGAGTTGCCGAACAAGCGCTACGACGGTGACACTGCAGGCCGCGAGGGCTTTGCCTCCCTGGATGCAGCCGCGGTCGCCGACATCAAGCTCCTGGCGACCACCGAGCTCGCAGGCACACTTGCCAATACCGGCATGCAGACCGTGGTTTGCGCCGAGCCCCAGTCCTGGCTGCGCGCACTGCGCTACGAGCGGGCGGGCGAGAGCTATCTGATGCTCGTCAACGAGCATCCCAAGCAGGGTATCTCCACTCAGATTGCGCTTGCCGACGGCACACCCGTTGCAGGCGCGCGCCTCGACCTGCTCAACGGCACCGAGCCCGCCGCCTTTGACGGCACGCTCGAGCTGGCTCCCTACGAGAGCTGCATCGTGGTCCTTGGGGCTACAGGTTCCGTTGCTGTGGCAACCGCCGAAGACGAAGCCACATGCGTCGACGGGCCCTGGGCGGTTGCCTTCTCTGCCCCTGGCACCGATGCCTTTGGCGAGTCTGTTGAGCTTGCAGACCTGCACGACCTTTCCTCGGCCGAGTTCCCCGGCAAGGCCGGCACATTCCGCTACCGGGCCTCCTTTGTCCTGGGCGAAGCGGCCACCCGCACCGTCATCGACCTTGGCGAGGTCTTTGAGACCGCAACCGTCACCCTCGACGGCAAATCCCTCGGCACCCGCATCTGTCCGCCTTACCGCTTTGAGGCCGCCGCACTTTTAGCCGGCGAGCACGCGCTTACGATCGATATCATCAACACCCTCGACCACGCCGTCCCCGACATGTTCGGCATGACCGAGCCCTCCGATCCCAGCGGCCTCTTGGGGCCCGTACGCGTGCTCGGATAGCAGCCCGAGCGCAAACAACTCGGGCAGGGCACGCCCTATGTTGAGCCCGCGCAGCGTCGAGCGGTCCGTCGTTCATAGACCGGCGGACCAAAACTCCCAGCCAAGCCGAACGTTTTATTTATCGCTATGATTGGTTTATCGCGACGCAAACGCATAGGAGCCATATGGATATCAGGCGAAAGATCACGCAGGGCAAAAGCCTCACCCCCACCGAGCAACAACTTGGGCGAACGGCCCTCGCCATGGGCGAGGATGTGCGCGGGCTTTCCATTAAGGAATTTGCCGCGTGCGCCAACGTTTCGGTCGCGAGCG
>CABQHT010000052.1 GCA_902464035.1 uncultured Collinsella sp.
CATGGCCGTGGGCATCGTCGGCGCGTTCTTCGGCGTGCTGGCGTAAGGGCCCGGCTGCATAGATTTTCGTTGCAACCTGGAAAGGGGATGGAGCAGGCCTATGCCCTCCATCCCTTTTTTGTATAGAAGGAGCTCGTATGTTCGCGAAGGATCGCGAAGCAATGCGCCTGACGCCGGCAGAGGTCAGGCTGATTCTTATTGAGTCCCTGCAGTGGTGCGCCAACAATGCGGTGTACTTTTTGGGGCTTATCGGTGCGGCCACGTATGATCTAGCCGGCACGGCTTTTTTGGTTGCCGCCATTACGCTCGTGCGCAATCTTATGACGTCGGTGGGCAATATGGTGTCGGGATCGGTCATCGACCGCTTTGGACCGCGCCGGACGTCGTTTGTGACGTGCGTGATTACGGCGGTGCTATCGCTTGGCGTGGGGTTGGCGCCGTTGTCTGTCCCCGGGCTTGTGTTTGCCGCGTGCGTCTTGGGACTTGCGGGCGGCTTTATCAACACCTGCACGCATGCGTTTCCGGGATACCTGGAGTCGACCACCGAGGGCCGTACCCGCGTGAACGGTCTCATGGTGTTCTACAGCAATATCGCCTATACCGCTGGCCCGCTGCTCGGTGGTGCCATCGTGAGCTGTTTTGCCACGCAATCGGTCTATCTGCTCATGGCGGGCATGATGGGTATGGCGGCCGTGCTCTCCTTGGGCTGTCACGAGTGTGTTGCTCCTCCAAAGGGGGAGAAGCCGAAGGGCGGTATTCTGGGCGGCATGGCCGAGGGTGCACGACTAACGTTTCGCGACCACGACCTGCGCCTCATCTTTATCTCGGGCTTTTTGGGTTTCTTTGCGTTTGGCGCGTTCGATTCGCTGGAGTCGTTGTTCTACCGCGATGTGCTCAACGTGGATATCGTCTGGCTGGGCTGGCTGTCCTCGGTCGTGGGCCTCACTTCCTCGGTGGGCGCATTCATCCTGACCAAGCTTTCTGCTCGCCATGTCAACCTGCGATTGCTGCTCGGCGCGCTCATGGCCGTGGGTATTGGGTCCATGGTGTACGTGGGCACCGATATGCTGGGGGTCGCGATTATCGGTCAGGCGATTAACGGTCTGGCCTGGGGGTTCCTGGAGCCGCTGCAGATGATCTTGATTCAGGAGCGCGCCGACATCAAATACCTGGGGCGCATTACCGGCTTTGTGCGTTTTGGCCTGATGAGCGCCGGCGTGGTGCCACTGCTGGCGGCTCCGTTTTTGGCGGAGGCTTTGGGCGTCCAGACGGTATTGTTTGGGGCATCGACCATTATTGCGCTGGTAGGAACGCTGTTCTTTGTCACACAAGGGAGACGCCAGGGGCGTTAGCTATACATCAAATTCTAATTTAATACCACTCACCAGAGAATTTCGACCGTTCACCGAGGATTGGAGCAGATTGAAAAGTGGTATTAAAAACACGTTAGGTGTATGTCTATAATTGGTATCGAAAAGAAATGCGATGTATAGATTCGCGTGCAAGACAGAAAGGAAAAGCCATGAAGGAAACCGAGAAGATCGAGATCATGCACTTTAGCCAGGAGGGCTACCTCGAGGACGGCAAGAACGTCTACGAGGCCGGCAAGAAGATGACCGCGCTCGCCGACAAGGTCGCCGACGAGGGCTACGACGCCGTGTTCCTGATGGGCGTCGGCGGCACCTGGGACGAGCTCATGCAGCTCGAGTACCTCATGAACAAGTTCGGCGACCGCGACCTCGAGGTCTACCTGATCCACGCCGCCGAGTGGAATGTCTCCGGCCACAAGCGCATGACCGACAAGTCCGTCGTGCTCACCGCCTCCGAGTCCGGCACCACCCCCGAGGTCCTCGAGGCCGTCAACAAGATGAAGGAAAAGGGCATCCGTGTTTACGCTATGACCAAGCCCGAGGGCCCCATCGGCCAGGCTGTCAGCGCCGAGAACTGCGTCAAGATGGCTTCCGATCACGGTAACGGCGGCTGCGAGATGGGCTACTACCTCGCCGACTGCTTCGGCCTGCGCCTCCTCAACCGCCGCGGCTGCTTCCCGCAGTTCGACAAGTTTATTGAGCAGACCAAGGATGTTTGGACCCACCTGGTCGACATCCGCAAGAGCTTCGAGCCGCGCGCCGAGGAGCTCGCCAAGAAGTACGCCCTCGCGCCCTATACCATGTTCATCGGCTCCGGTGCCCTGTGGGGCGAGACCATCCTGTTCTCGATGTGCATCCTGGAGGAGATGCAGTGGAAGCGCACCCGCTACATCACCTCGGCGGACTTCTTCCACGGCACCCTGGAGCTCGTGGAACCGGGCGTGCCCGTGTTCCTGTTCATGGGCGAGGACGAGTGCCGTAAGCTCGACGAGCGTGCTCGCGCGTTCCTCACCCGCGGCGTGACCGGCGACACCGACATCAACATCATCGACACCGCCGAGTTCGCGATCCCCGGCCTTGACGACGAGTTCCGCGTCATCGTGTCTCCGTGGATCCTCTCCTCGCTGATCACCGATCGCCTTGCCGCTTACTACGAGACTGTCACCAAGCACAACCTCAACTACCGTCGTTACTATCACCAGTTCGACTACTAATCGACTGCTAAGCAAGAAGCACCCTGCCCGGGCGCATGCGTCCGGGCTTTTTTATGCCGAAATTCGCTAGAAAGGGGAATCGAATGAGGCAGTTTATCGTGGCATCCCATGCTCATTTCGCGTCTGGAATCGTCGAGAGCATCGGCCTGCTCTCCGGCGAGCGCGAAAACGTCCATGCGCTCTCTATGTATGTCGACGGAAATGAGGACCTGGCCAAGGAGGCCGCAGCGATTCTAGATGGCTTTGCCGCGGACGATGAGGTCGTCGTTTGCACCGACCTGTTTGGCGGCAGCGTCAACAATGAGTTCACCAAGATCGTCCAGACGCGCCCCAACACGCATCTGGTGACCAATATGAACCTGCCGCTTCTCATTCAGCTGCTGTTCGTGTCCGATTCGACTCCGATCGACGAGGCCATTCGTCAGATCGTCGAGGCGGACGACACCAAGGTCAAGTACGTCAACGACCTGCTGGGTCAGGCCGAACTCGATGAGTTTTAATCGTTAGGAGCACATCATGATTCAGATGATTCGCGTAGACTATCGACTGCTTCACGGCCAGGTTGCCGTGAGCTGGACCTCGGCTTTGGGTGCCGACTGCATCCTGCTGGTAAGCGATACGGTCCTCAACGACAAGCTTCGTCTGCAGGCCCTGTCCCTTGCAAAGCCGGAGGGCTGCAAAGTCGTCGTTAAAAACACCGAGGATGCCGTCAAGGCGCTCCAGAGCGGTGTGACCGACAAGTACAAGCTCTTCGTTGTTTGCGAGACGATTCAGCAGGCAGGTGCCGTCGCAAAGGCGATGGGCGTCAAGAAGATCAACCTCGGCAACGTTGCCTTTAGCGAGGATGCCCGCCAGGTCTCGACGAGCGTGTTCCTTACGCCCGAGAACGAGGCGTACGTGAAGGAGCTGCTCGGCGAGGGCTACGAGCTGTTCATCCAGATGATTCCGGCGGATGCAAAGACTGACGCCGCAAAGGCTATCGGTTAGGGGCCGTCATGGTTATCAAGACAATCCTGATTTTCCTTATCGCCCTTTTGGGCTATTCCGAGTGGCTGACGGGCACGAGCTACCTCCAGCGCCCCATTGTGCTCGGACCTCTGGTCGGCCTTGTCATGGGCGATGTGGTGACCGGCACGATCATGGGCGCCACGATGGAGCTCGCCATGGTCGGTGCTATCTCGGTCGGCGCCTATAACCCGCCCGATACGATTTCCGGAACCATCCTGGGCGTATCCCTTGCCATGCAGGCCGGCGCGGACGCTTCGGCGGCACTGACCCTGGGTATTCCCATCGCCACGATCGTTCTGGCACTCGACACGGCCCTGGGTCAGCCGGTCATGCTGCTGCTGGTACACCGTATCGACAAGAACGTCGAGGACGGAGACACCAAGGCCATTACGCGCAACATGCTCATCGCCGGTTACGCGCAGAGCTGGTGCGGCCTGTTGATCATTCCCCTGGCATTCTTCTTTGGCGCTGACGCCGTGGCCAGCCTGCTCAACATCATCCCCGATTTCGTTCAGACCGGCATGGATGTCGCCGCCGCCTTCTTGCCTGCACTCGGCTTTGCCATGCTGGCTCAGATGATTATGAACAAGACCGTGGCACCGTTCTTCTTCGCAGGCTTCTTCCTCGTTGCCTACTTTGGCATTAGCACGACGGGTGTGGCGATCTTCGCCGCGATTATCGTCGTCGCGATGACGGTTTTGGGCGAGAAGAAAAAGGCGGAGCAGCCCGTAGCGGTAACCGAGGATCCTGCGATTGGGAGTGGGTTCGATGAGTTTTAAGTTTGAGTCTTCCTACGACGGGCTGATTACCCGCGCAGATCTTAAGAAACTGTTCTGGCGCTCGATTCCCTATGAGCACTCCTGGAACTACGAGCGTATGGGCCATATCGGTTTTATGTGGGCCCTCATGCCGATCCTTCGCAAGCTGTATCCGCAGGATGCGGACTTTAAGGCCGCACTCAAGCGCCATATGGAGCTCTATAACGTCACGCCGTACATCTCGACGCTCCCCATGTCCATTGCTGCCGCAATGGAAGAAGTCAACGCTACCGACGAGAGCTTTGACACGAGCGCGATCTCCAACGTTAAGCTCGCTTTGATGGGCCCGCTTTCCGGCGTGGGCGATGCCTTCTACTGGGGCACGCTGCGAATTTTGGCTACGGGCGTTGGCACCTCGCTGGCGCTGCAGGGTTCTATCCTTGGACCGATTTTGTTCCTGCTGGTGTTCAACGTTCCCCACTACATCATTCGCTATGTGCTGACGTTTGTGGGATATCGCTTTGGCTCGGACATGATCAGCAAGGTCCAGGAGTCGGGCATCATGGACACGATCGTCAAGATGGCCTCCATCATGGGCGCTATGGTGATCGGCGCCATGACCATGGAGATGGTCACGGTGGACATTCCGCTCATGGTTGGCGCGGGCGATGGTGCTCAGACGCTGGCCGAGCTGCTCAACGGAATCTTCCCGGGCTTTGTCACGATGGGGCTGTTTGGAATTGTCTATCTCATGCTCAAGAAGAAGATGAATCCGCTGCTCATCATGCTGGTGATCTTGCTCGTGAGTATCGCCGGTGCGTTCTTTGGAGTGCTTGGTGTTCAGTAGGGCATCCGTCATAATCAAAACAATGTAAGAGGGGGCGTCGCGCACACTGTGCTGCGGCGCCCTTTTGCCGAAAGGTGGACAAGATGGAGTATCCACAGCTTGCCGTTATGAATATCAGCCATCGTTACTTTGACCTGGAGGAGTTCTTTTCCTCGGCTGCGGCCTCGGGCTACACGTGTTGCGAACTTTGGACCGGGGCGATGCATCTGTATGTCGATTGCCATGGCTATGATTCGCTCGAACAGGTGAGGGAACTTTCGCAGCGGTATGGGGTCCGGATTGTCGGCATTTGCCCCGAGCAGAACAACCCCAAGCCGTGGAATATCGCGGCGCGCGGGGAGGAGTCGCGTGCCCGTACGCTCGCGTACTTTAAGAATGTTGTGGATATCGCGGCGGAGCTTGGGGCCGAGCAGGTTATGGTTTCGAGTGGCTGGGCGTTTTTGAATGAGCCGATCGAGGACGCGTGGGCGCGTAGCGCCTCGATGCTGCGGTCGATTGCCGAGTATGCGGGCGAGCGCGGCGTTCGCCTGGTGCTTGAGGCCTTGCAGCCGGTTGAGTCGATGATTGTGAACTCGGCGGCGGATACAAAGCGCATGATTGACGCGGTTGGGCATCCGGCGCTCAAGGCGTGCCTTGATATGGGCGCCATGGCGGTGGCGGGGGATACCATCGACGATTATTTCGATCTGCTTGGCGATGATGTCGCCCACGTGCATTTTGTCGATGTTGCGGCAGATGGCACGACGCATCTTGCCTGGGGTGACGGCAACCGCGATATGCGCGCCGACCTGGATAGGCTGGTGGCGCATGGCTATCGCGGAGTTGTTTCGGCTGAGACCTATGACGGGCGCTATTTTGCCGACCCCGCAGCTGCCGATGCGCAGGTAATGGCAGAGTATCGTCGTGCGATAGGCGCCTAGGTGGGGTTGGGCTGCGGCAATCTGCCCTATGTTTCCAAATGAATACGCTGCGAGTCGCGGGAGACGATTTTCCCCGCAAGCACTCTAGTATGCTAAAGTACCCAAAAGACCGGCGGAGCTATGCCGGTCTTCTGTTCTATATGAGACACAGCATGAGGAGGCTCACCAGATGACGGCCACACCGTGGGGATTCCGGGACATATTGCCCGAGGAGGCTCAGGCGCGCGAGGAGATCGCATGTACGGTGAAGGGCTGCTTTAGGGAGCATCATTATCTGCCGGTCGAAACGCCGCTGCTCGAGGACAAGGGTTCGCTCGAGGAAGGCGGCCGCATTGCGGACACGCCGTTTAAGCTCTTTGACGACGACGGTCGCCTGCTGGTGGTCCGTCCCGACAACACGCTGCCGATCGTGCGCCTGGTCTCGACCCGCATGCGCGCGGCCGATCTGCCGCTGCGCCTTCGCTACGAGGCGCCGGTGGTTCGTGAGTGTCAGCGCAATGCCGGCGGCTCGCGTCAGTTTACGCAGTTGGGCTTTGAGCTTATCGGTGCGGGAGATACCGCGGGCGATGTCGAGATTGTCTCGCTCGTTGCCGAGGCCGCACGCGAGCTGGCACTTCCCGATGCGCGCATTATCGCAGGCAGTGTGCGTCCTTTTAAGGAATTGCTCGCGGTGTGCGAGGATCGTGAGCTGGCTGCCGAGGCCCTGCGCTGCGTGCACGCCAACGACTTTGTGGGCCTCGATGCCCGCGTGGCGGCAAGTGCCGAGTCCGATGCCGTCAAGTCCGCCATCAGCGAGCTGCCGCGCTTGCACGGCGGCGCCGAGGTACTCGACCGCGTGGACGCGCTGCTGGAGGCGGCGGGCATTGTCGCGCCGCTCACGCGCGAGCTGCGTGCCCTGGTCGAGGGCCTGGCACCCGAGGACGCCCAGGTGCTGTCGTTCGACTTCTCCATCATGAACTCTTTTGATTACTACACGGGCCTGGTCTTTAAGGCCTATGCCGGCGGCCTGCCCGATCCGGTGGGCTCGGGCGGTCGCTACGACTCCATCTTTACCGGTGCATTTGGCGACGGCATTGAGGTGCCGGCGGCGGGCTTCGCCTTTTCGCTCGAGCGTCTGGAGGCCGCGCACACCTCGGCCGAGGACGCTGCCTCCGATGGCGATCACGCCGCGGGCCGTGGCGCCGAGGGTCCGCTGCGCATTGCCGTGCCCAAGGGCTCGCTCAAGGCCGACACCCTCGATGTGCTCGAGGCCGCGGGTCTGGACGTCTCCGAGCTGCGCGATCCCGGTCGTCATCTCATCGTGCGCGGTCGCGACACGCGCGCCGGTGAGGGTGCGGTCGGCGATATCGAGTTTGTCATCGTGCGACCCAGTGACGCGCCCGCCTTTGTGGGCTGCGGCGGCGCCGACTGCGGCATCTGCGGCTGGGACTCGCTTATCGAGGCCGACCTCAACCTGCTGCAGCTGGTCGATCTGGGCTATGGCCTGTGCACCTTTATCGAGGCGGAGCCTGCATGGCGCGCCGGTCAGGCCGAGCGCAACTATGCCCGCCGCGGGTCGCTTCGCGTGGCAACCAAGTACCCGCGCATCGCGAGCGCTTGGTATGCCGAGCGCGGCGTGAATGCCGATATCGTCTCGCTGCACGGCAACATCGAGCTGGGCCCCATCGTCGGCATGACCGATCGCATCGTGGACATTACCGCCACGGGTGCCACCCTGCGCGACAACGACCTGGTCATCACCGGCCGCATCATGGACTGCACGGCCCGCTTCTTTGTCAATCCGGGCGCCGCACGTCTGGACCCGCGCGTACGCAATCTGGCAGATCGCTTGGCGGCAGCCGTGAAGGACAAGCATTTTGAGCCCGTTGCGGGCTCGGCACAATAGCGCGAGCACGCACGGGCGCCCCAACGTCTGGGCTGCGGGCCGACTGGCGCCGCCGCCCGGCCTCTCGTTTTTCGAACACAACCTCGACCGATAGGGGATACCGAAATGAAGACCATCAAGCTTGCTCCCGGTGAGTGCCTCGTTACCAACCAGCTCAACCGTAAGGGCGTGCTGCCGCAAAACATCGTCGACGCCGCCCGCGATATCGTGGCCAACGTGCGCGCCAACGGCGATGCCGCGGTGCGCGATTACTGCCAGCGTTTTGACGGCGTTGAACTGCAGAGCTTCCGTCTTCCGCAGGAGCAGGTCGATGCCGCGCTCGAAGGCCTCGATCCGGCTTTTGTCGCCGCGCTCGAAAAGGCTGCGCGCCAAATTCGCGAGTTCCACCAGCGCGAGGTCGAGCAGAGCTGGTTTACCACGCGCCCGGATGGCACGATGCTCGGCGTTAAGGTGACCCCGCTCGCTGCGGCCGGCATCTACGTGCCGGGCGGTCGCGCGCAGTACCCCTCCACCGTGCTCATGAACGCCATTCCCGCCAAGGTGGCCGGCGTCAAGCGCGTGGTCATGGTAACCCCGCCGCAAAAGGATGGACTGATTAGCCCGTATACGCTCGCGGCCGCCAAGCTCGGCGGCGTGGACGAGATCTATATGGTGGGCGGCGCTCAGGCCGTGGCCGCGCTGGCGTACGGTACCGAGACCATTCCGCGTGTCGACAAGATTACCGGCCCGGGCAACGCCTTTGTTGCCGCTGCCAAGCAGATTGTCTCGGGTGACGTGGGTATCGACATGGTCGCCGGTCCCTCCGAGGTCTGCGTGCTGGCCGACGCCACGGCCAAGCCCATGGTGGTCGCGGCCGACCTGATGGCTCAGGCCGAGCACGATCCGCTGGCGGCCTGCTATCTGGTGACCTGCGACGAGCAGTTTGCGCGCGAGGTCGAGGCGGGTATCGACGTTCTGGTGGCGCAGTCCCCGCGCGCCGAGATCACGCGCGCCTCGCTCGATAACGAAGGCACCATCGTGGTGGCCGCCGACATGGCTGCCGCCGTCGAGGCCGTGAACACCGTCGCGCCCGAGCACCTTGAGCTGCACTGCAAGGACGCGATGGGTCTGCTCGGTGGTATCCGCAACGCCGGCGCCATCTTTGTGGGCGCCTGGAGCTCCGAGCCGCTCGGCGATTACGTCGCTGGCCCCAACCACACGTTGCCGACCGGCGGCACGGCCATATTCTCCAACCCGCTTTCGGTCGAAGAGTTCGTTAAGCGCTCGAGTGTCATTTGCTATACGCCCGAGGGCCTGCTCTCCGACGCTCCCGCCACACAGCGTCTAGCCGAGGCCGAGGGGCTGTGGGCACACGCGCTTTCGGCCGCACTGCGCCGCCGCGTGCTGGAGCAGGGCGAGGATGCCGTGAGTGCCGCGTCGCTGGCTGCGGCCGACCTGACCAAGGTCGCCTGGCCGGGCGACGCCGTGGCGACGGTTGCCGAGGGCGTGGACCTGGCGGCTGCGGGCGGTGCCGCTGGCGCGGTCATCGAGGAGGCCTAAGATGGCCGAACTCACGCCTCGCATGAAGGAGCTCGTCCAGCCCTACTTGGCCGGTATCGAACCCTACGATCCCAACTTTACGCCTACGCGCATCAACCTTTCGGCCAACGAGAACACCTATCCCGTGCCGGCCGGCGTGCGCGAGGCGGTCGACGCGGCCCTGGCTGCCACGCCGCTCAACCGCTATCCCGATCCCATGTCGAACGACCTGCGCGACGAGCTTGCTGCCTGGCATGGCGTGACGCGCGAGAACATCTGCGTGGGCAACGGTGGCGACGAGCTGCTCTATAACTATCTGCTGGCGTTTGGCGGCGCGGGGCGGACCCTGCTCAACTGCCCGCCGTGCTTTAGCGAGTATGCGTTCTTTGCGTCGCTCTGCCAGACCGAGGTGCGCGACGTGTGGCGCGACCCGGCGACCTTTGAGCTCGACCAGGCGGCTGTGCTCGCGGCGGCGCCCGAGTGCAGCCTGGCCATCGTGACCTCGCCCAATAACCCCACGGGCGACGTGGCACCGCTCGATTTTGTCGCGGCGCTGTGCGATGCGTGCCCCGGCATGGTCATGGTCGACGAGGCCTACGTTGAGTTTGCGGACGATTCGTTTGGCACGGCCACCACAGCGCAGGGGCTTATCGCCGAGCATCCCAACCTGGTGATTCTGCATACGCTGTCCAAAGCGTTTGGCGCTGCCGGTACGCGTCTGGGTTACGTGATCGCGGCGCCCGAGGTCATCGACGTGTTCGCTGCGATTCGCCAGATCTATTCGGTCAACGTGCTGAGCCAGGCGGCGGCGCTTGCCTGCGTGCATGCCCGCGATGCGTACGCGCCCGTGGTGGCGCAGGTCGCATCCGAGCGCGAGCGCGAGCTGTGCGCCCTGCGCGCAATGGCTGCCGAGGGTCTGCCCGTGGAGGCGTGGCCGAGCGCGGCGAACTTTGTGCTCGTACGCACGCCGCATGCCACGCGCGTGCGCGAGCGTCTGCGCGACGAGTATTCGATTTTGGTGCGCGACTTTAGCTACGCGCCGGGGCTCGCGGACTGTCTGCGCATTACTGTGGGTACGCCGCAGGAAAACGATGAGGTGCTGGCTGCGTTTGCCGCGCTGGTGAAGGAGGAGATGTAGATGGGCCGTTATGCCGAGGTAACCCGTAAGACGGGGGAGACCGATATCGTCGTCAAGCTCGACCTGGATGGAACCGGTACGTGCGATATCTCGACCGGCGTGCCGTTTTTCGACCACATGCTCAACGCCTTTGGCCGCCATGGTTTGTTTGATTTGACGGTGCGCGCAGTGGGCGACGTGGAAGTCGACGCGCACCACACCGTCGAGGACACGGGTATTGTGCTGGGCGAGGCGTTCTGCCAGGCGCTGGGTGACAAGGCGGGCATTACGCGCTTTGCCGATGCGGCGATCGCCATGGACGAGACGCTCGTGATGGCCGCCGTTGACATTTCGGGTCGCGGGCAGGCCTACTGCGAGCTGCCCGTGCCGACTGAGCGCGTGGGCAGCTTCGATACCGAGCTGGCCGTCGAGTTCTTCTATGCCTTTGCTCGCGATGCCAAGCTCACGCTGCACGTGCGTGAGCTGGCGGGCGGCAACTCGCATCACATTATCGAGGCCGCCTTTAAGGCCGTGGGCCGCACGATGCGCCACGCCTGCGAGCTGGACCCCCGCGTGCAAGGCATCCCCAGCACTAAGGGCTCACTGTAACCTGCCAAAAAGGGACAGGTTTATTTTGGCAGGTTTTATCTGCGGGAATGCTGTCTCATGCGGTGGGTAAACGTTTTACCGACCAAAATAAACCTGTCCCTTTTTGGCAGGTTTTGAATGGGAAAAGGGAGGGTCGCGTGGGCGAACCGAAGATCGTGGTGGTCGACTACCACAAGGGCAACTTGTCGAGCGTCGTGCGTGGGCTCGCGCGCGCCGGTGCTGCCGCCTGCACGTCGGACGATCCGGAGCAGATCCGCAACGCCGACGGCTTGGTCATCCCGGGCGTGGGCGCGTTCTACGACGCGATTGCCTTTATGCGCGAGAGCGGCGAGGCGGACGCGGTGCTCGACGCCGTTGCCGCCGGAACTTCGCTGCTCGGCATCTGCCTGGGCCTTCAGCTGTTCTTCGAGCGTGGCAACGAGGGCGCGGTTGCGGACGCGGGCGCGGTTGCGGACGGTGACGCCTCCGAACAGGCCGGTGGCCCCTGGGTCGATGGCCTGGGCATCATGCGCGGCTCGTGCACGCGCCTGGAGTCGAGCCGTCTGAAGGTGCCGCACGTGGGCTGGGACCAGGTGCACATGACGCCCGCCGGCGCGGCCGATCCGCTGCTCGCCGGTTTTGCCGAGGGCGCCAACATGTACTTCACCCACAGCTACGCGGTGGCCGACGACGCCGATGCCGCCGACGTGCTGGCGCGTACGCACTACACGCGGAGCTTTCCGTGCATCGTGCGCCACGGCAACGTGTGGGGCTGCCAGTTCCATCCCGAGAAATCCTCCGCGCTGGGTCAGCGCATCCTTAAGAACTTCGTGAGCATCGTCGAGGGGGCCGGCCGATGATTCTGTTTCCTGCAATCGATTTGATCGGCGGCAAGGTCGTGCGCCTGGAGCGCGGCGACCGGAGCCGCTGCAAGGTATATTCCGACGACCCCGTGGCTGTCGCCCGCTCCTTTGCCGAGCAGGGTGCGAGCTGGGTGCACGTCGTCGACCTGTCCGCTGCCTTTGGCGAGGACGAGGGCGCGTGCGCTGCCAACTCGGCGGCGATCGAGGCCATCTGCGGCGTCGACGGTCTGTCCGTGGACGTGGGCGGCGGTGTTCGCTCGCTCGCGCGCATCGACGAGCTGGCCGGCTATGGTGCTCGCCGCATCGCACTGGGCACCGTGCTCGTGACCGAGCCGGGTTTTGCCGAGGTGGCGGCGCAAGGCTTTGGCGAGCTGCTGGTGGCAGACATTGCCGCCCGTGACGGCCAGGTCAAGGTGAACGGCTGGCGCGATGGCGCGGGCGTGGCGCTCGACGACGCTGTGGCACAGCTTTCCGATCTGGGCTTTAAGCATCTGGTGTATACCGACATCGCGCGTGATGGCATGCAGACGGGCATCGACGTGGCGGCATATCGCCATGTGGCCGAGGTCGCGGGCTTTCCCGTCGTGGCCTCGGGCGGTATCTCGACGCTCGATGACATCCGCGCGCTGGCCGCGGTGGGCGAGGGCGCGATTGAAGGTGCCATTACCGGTCGTGCACTCTACGAGGGCAATTTTACGCTGGCCCAGGCGCTGGCAGCCGCTCGAGGGGAGGAGTAGCCCATGCTTACCAAACGCGTCATTCCCTGCCTGGACGTTAAGGACGGCCGCGTGGTCAAGGGCGTCAACTTTGTGAGCCTGCGCGATGCGGGCGACCCGGTGGAGCTGGCGCGCGCCTACGACCGCGAGGGTGCAGACGAGGTCGTCTTCCTGGACATTACCGCGACGAGCGACAACCGCGCGACGACCATCGAGATGGCGGCGCACGCGGCCGAGGAGCTCGCTATTCCCTATACCGTGGGCGGCGGTTTCCGCGACTTGGCGGGCATGCGAACCATGGTTGCCGCCGGTGCCGACAAGGTGTCGCTTAACTCTGCCGCCGTGCGCGATCCGTCGTTGATCAGCCAGGCTGCCGCGGCGTTTGGCAGCCAGGCCGTGGTCGTGGCGATTGATGCCAAGCGCGTGGGCCTGCCCGGTGAGCCGGGCGCCGACAAGTGGGAGGTCTTCACGGCGGGCGGTCGCAACGCCATGGGTATCGATGCGGTGGCATGGGCCGAGGAAGCGGCTCGTCGCGGCGCCGGTGAGATCTTGCTCACCAGCATGGATCGCGACGGCACCAAGGCTGGCTTCGACCTGGCACTCACCCGTGCCGTGGCGCGCGCAGTGCCGATTCCCGTCATCGCGAGCGGCGGCGTGGGCACACTCGAGCATTTTGCCGAAGGCGTGATCGAGGGCGAGGCCGACGCTGTGCTGGCAGCCAGCGTCTTTCACTTTGGAACCTTCAGCATTCGCCAGGTCAAAGAGTATATGGCCAGCCAAGGAATCCCTGTCAGGCTGGACTTTTAGCGCTGCGGCTTGCCCAGGCACCCGACCTTCCGGCTCCAACCCTCCTCGCGTACTTAAGTACGCGTCGTCGGGCTTGTCGCTCGGAATCTCGGGCACCTGGGCAACCCTCGCCGACCTGTGGTGTTTACGGTAATAACTTGGGAGAAATGATGACTGAGGTAGTAGAGGCGGCGGATCTTAAGTACGACGCCAAGGGGCTGATTCCTTGTGTGGTTCAGCAGTATGACACCGGCGAGGTGCTTATGGTTGCTTGGATGAACGAGGAATCGGTGGGGCTTACGCTCAAGACCGGCACCACGTGGTTTTGGAGCCGCAGCCGCCAGGAGCTCTGGAACAAGGGCGCGACGAGCGGCAATATGCAGGAGGTCAAGGAGCTCTGGGCCGACTGCGATAGCGATACGCTGCTGGTCA
>CABQHT010000053.1 GCA_902464035.1 uncultured Collinsella sp.
CATCAAAGTAATTGAACTGATCGAGCATGTCCTCTTCGATCGCGCGCTCGCTCGCGTCGTCCATATAGACGCTCCCTTCCTACCGACTAACCCCCATCCTAGGCAGCAACGGCTAAAGGAAACATAAAAGAGACGACTGTCATGCATGGAAGGCGCAAACCCCCAATGCGTCGGTAGATCCCCAACGACTAGGACTGTCCCCAAGTGCCGGCAGAAAAGGAACGTCCCTAAGTGCCAACCAGGGCAACACCGCAGATAGAGGACGGACAGCGAAAGCCCGCCAGAGCGAGCAAGGTCCTTTTGGGGCGAGATGACACCATAGGTTGAGCATTAGTCAGCGAGCGGGCCGCATTTGAGACAAGGTGACGTGAAACGAAAGGGCGCTGACCTTCTGGTCGCGCCCTTGAAGTTGAACGTCAGATTGTCCAAATGCGGCCCGCGCAGCGTCGAGCCGTTACGCGGTTCGTAGAACCGCGTAACTAGTTAGTACATCTTTGCGCCGGCGGGGATGGAGGCGTCGAGCTGGATCAGGTTGAGACGCTCCTCACCATCCTCCTCGTGGATAGCGCTGATGAGCATGCCGCAGCTGGGGATACCCATCATCTTACGCGGAGGCAGATTGGTGATGGCAAGCAGGGTCTTGCCGACCAGATCCTCGGGCTCATAGTATTCATGGATGCCGGAGAGGATGGTGCGGTCGGTACCGGTACCGTCGTCGAGCGTAAAGTTCAGCAGCTTCTTGGACTTCTTGACGGCCTCACATGCCTTGACCTTCACAGCGCGGAAATCGCTCTTGGAGAAGGTGTCAAAGTCGACGAACTCCTCAAACAGCGGCTCGACGGCAATCTTGGAATAATCAGCCGTGGGCTTGAGCGGCTTGACGAAGGGGCTCGCGGCGTTGCCGGCCTCGGCAGCCTTGGCGGCAGCGGCACCGGACTGGAAAGCCTTCTCGGGCTTCATGTGCGGGAACAGCAGCACGTCGCGGATAGAAGCCTGGTTGGTAAGCAGCATGACCACGCGGTCGATACCGATGCCGATGCCGCCCGCGGGAGGCATACCGTACTCGAGCGCACGCACGTAGTCCTCGTCGTACTCCATGGCCTCGTCGTCGCCGCCCGCCTTCTCGGCCATCTGGGCGGCAAAGCGCTCGGCCTGGTCGACCGGGTCGTTGAGCTCGGAGAACGCGTTGGCGTACTCGTGGCCGGCGATAACCAGCTCAAAGCGGTGCGTCAGGCGCGGGTCGTCCTCAAAGCGCTTGGCAAGCGGGCTGACCTCGATGGGGTAATCGCACACGAACGTGGGGTTGACGATGGTGTCCTCACCCAGCTCATCGTAAATCTCGGCGATAATCTTGCCGGCGGTCCACTCGGGCTTAATCTCCAGGCCCTTCTCGCGCGCGGCGGCAGCAAGCTCCTCGACCGGCGTGTCGATGGTGACCTGCTTGCCGAGCACGTCGGAGACGATGTCAGTCATGGGACGGCTGGCCCACTCACCAGAAAGGTCGATGGTCTGGCCCTGGTACTCGATGACCTCGGGGTTGCCGATGGCCTTGTTGGCAGCCTTGATGACGCCCTGGGCAAGCGCCTTCATGCCCTCGAGGTCGGAGAAGGCACGGTAGGCCTCCATCGTGGTGAACTCGGGGTTGTGGGTAAGGTCCATGCCCTCGTTACGGAAGATACGGCCGATCTCGAACACGCGCTCAAAACCGCCGACGATGCAGCGCTTGAGGTGCAGCTCGGTAGCAATGCGCAGGTAGCACTCCTGATCGAGCGCGTTGAAGTGCGTGATGAACGGCTTGGCAGTAGCGCCGCCCTGGATGGTCTGCAGGATGGGGGTTTCGACCTCCATGTAGCCGTCGGACTCCATAAAGCGACGGAAGGTGGAAAGAATCTGCGAACGCTTACGGAAGGTCTCGCGAACGTCGTCGTTGGCGATCAGGTCGACATAGCGCTGGCGATAGCGGGTCTCCTTGTCGGAAAGACCATGGAACTTCTCGGGCAGCGGACGAACGGCCTTGGCAAGCAGGGTCGCGCTCTTAGGGGCAACGGAAAGCTGGCCGCGCTGGGTGCGCACAACCACGCCGGTCACGCCCAGGATGTCGCCCAGGTCGAGGGACTTGAGCGTATTCCAGGCAGCCTCGTCCATGTCGTTGATGCGGCAGAACAGCTGAATCTCGGCAGTCGCATCGCGCACGACGATGAACATGATCTTGCCCTGACCGCGCTTGGCGACCACACGGCCGGCGATCTTCACGACGTCCTCGGTGTCCTCGCCATCGGCAAGCTCGGCATACTTAGCCTCGATATCGGCAACGTAGTCCTCAAGCTCAGAGTGCTCGGGATAGGGGTTCTGGCCCGCCTCGAACAGGGCGGCGCGCTTGGCCAGGCGGGTGGCGCGCTCGTCGTTGAGCGTCGATGCCTGATCTGCGGCGTTCTGGTTCTCTGCCATAAGTTAGCTCCTCAAACTAAAACGCTCCCCAGGATTCGGTCCCAGGGAGCGAAAACATACCTTTACGCGGGACCGTGGTCTAGCGTGCAATCTTGGCGATGGTGTAGACGCGAGTCTTGCCGGAAGGCGTAACGACCTCGACGGAGTCGCCCTCGCCGTGACCGATGATGGCGTGGCCGACCGGAGACTCGTTGGAAATCTTGTGCTCGAGCGAGTTGGTCTCGGTGGTACCGACAAGCGTGACTTCCATGACCTCACCGTTGGGATCAATCAGAGAAACGGTGGAACCGATGGAGACGGTCAGATCGCCCGTGGTGGCAGCAACCTGAGCGTTGGCGAGGATGGCCTGGATCTCGGCAATACGAGCGGCGTTCTGGGCCTGCTTGTCCTTAGCGGCATCGTACTCGGAGTTCTCCGAAAGGTCGCCGAACGCGCGGGCTTCCTTGATGTCCTCGACGATCTCCTTGGCGTAATCGCCCTCACGCCAAGCGAGCTCCTCGACGAGCTTCTGGCGGCCCTCAGCGGTCAGTACGATCTGGCTTGCGTCCATACGGATATCTCCCCAACTCTGATCAAACAATCAACTGTCAACAAAACGAAAAAGACCGGCTAGCCTGCGGGCAAGCCGGTCAGGTGCTCACCCCAAAGGGATGGGACTACTCTGCGTCCGCGTCGCTGTCCTCTGCCTGCTTCTTCTTGGCAGCAGCGAGCTTGGCCTCGAGCTCAGCGATCTCCTTGTCCTCCTCGGACTGCTCGACCACGACCTCCTCGGCCTGCTTGGTCTCGGCCTTATCGTCGCCTTCCATACCCTCGCGGATATTCTTGACGGTAGAGCCGAGGGACTTGCCGAGCTTCGGCAAGTTCTTGGGCCCGAAGATAATCAGGACAACGACGAGAATAATGATGAGCTCAGGAGCCCTCAGTCCAAACATGTAGACCTCCACAATACAGCGAGACAAGCTCGAATGAGTATACCGCGGGTATCGCGGTATCACAACAATAGCTAAAAAAAGGGACCGCAAGAAGCGGTCCCTCCTCATGCTCTGGTCGGGTTGACTGGATTTGAACCAGCGACCCCTGCGTCCCGAACGCAGTGCTCTACCAAACTGAGCCACAACCCGTTAGCTCGACTATAGTAACAAAGATTTCCGTCGTGTGCTAGAGAAATTTTTACTTCTTTGGCACTTCGATGCGAACCGTGCTGGAAATGAGCTCCGTTGCACAGGACCACCAGCCGTTTTGCTGGGCGGCTTCCGCAAGATTGGCTGCTGTAGCGGCCGTATTGCAAATGGCAAACGAGCAGGCACCCGATCCGCACACGTCTACGGCAACGGTACCGTCCTGCGCCCGCAGCCAGTCGAGCACGGTTTGAATCTGCGGCTCCATTTGCGCGGAGATAACGCCCAGGTTGTTGTGGACGAGCGCGTAGGCCGTCTCGGCGTCTCCCGAGCGAAGCGCCGATGCGATCGCGCCGGGTTTCTCCGCAGGCACCGGGGTCTCGTCAAAGCGTCGATAGGCTTCAATTGTTGAAACGATTGCTTCGCGCGGCTTAACCAGCACGACAGGTGTTGTGGGCAATGCGGGGTACTCGGTTGCCAGAACGTCTCCCCCGCCCACGTAAAAAGCGGGGCTCGCATGAAAAAAGAACGGCACGTCGGCACCGATGCTACGGGCGATGTCATCGAGCGCGGGATCGGTGCGGTCGATGCCCCAGAGTTCGGCCAAGGCGACAATGACCGCGGCCGCATCCGTCGAGGGGCCGCCCAAGCCGGCGCACAATGGAATGCGCTTCTCAATCGTCACGCAGATGTTTGCCTCGCGACCATAATGCTCGGCCATAGCAACCGCAGCCCGATACGCCGTATTCTTTTGCATGGGAAAATCTGATGCCGGAACCGTCTGGACGGTCAGCGCCTGCGCCGGCGCGACCGTCACGGAATCGGAAAGACCGACGGCTGCCATCAGGGAATCGACCCTGTGGTAGCCGCGGTCATCGCGCTCGGTATGAACCCCCAGGTAGAGGTTAATCTTTGCCGGCGCGGAAAGAGTCAGGGACCGATCGGTCACCGTTAGTGCTCCTCGAGCTGATTGCCGAGCGGGGTAAAAATGTGCTCACCGCTCTCGGGGTCGAACAGCTCGACCTGCCCGGTGAGGACATCGATATACTGGTAGGACTGACGCGACTTGCGGCCGCGGCGCTCGTCAACCTCGACGATAAAGACTGCCGGATGGACGCTCTTGATGGTGCCCATGCGCTCGACGACGCGGGTGCGGCCCATGTTGGCCTTCACCTTAACGCGATCGCCCACCATATCGGTCAGCTTCTCGTGGATGTCGTCGACGTGATTGACTTCCATCTCTTCCATGAACAGGGCCTCCAGAAGATGCAATTCAAAAAGGGGATAATACCCCTAAGATAGACAAAACTCTAATACTATAGCACCCTGTTGCGACCACGCGCAAGTAGCTAATTTGGCTACTTACAGATTGTCGGTATCGAGGACGATGGTGAACGGACCGTCGTTGACCAAGTCGACTTTCATATCGGCGCCAAAGATGCCGTGCGCCACGTGTTCGACATCTTTGCGAACGAGCGTCAAGAAGTACTCGTAGAGCTCGTTGGCAACATCGGGGGCGCCGGCATCGGTAAACGATGGGCGGCGGCCGTGACGGCAATCGGCGAACAGCGTGAACTGCGACACTACGAGAACCTCGCCGTCGACATCGGCAAGTGCCAGGTTGGTCTTGCCGTTCTCGTCCTCGTTAATGCGCAAGCCGCGGAGCTTGCCCCACAGCTTATCAGCCTCGGCGCGCGTGTCGCCGTGGCCCACGCCCAACAGCACCAGATAGCCGCGCCCAATTTTGCCCACGTACTCGCCGTCGACCGTCACGCCGGCGTTGAGCACGCGCTGAACCACCGCACGCACGGCCTACTCCTCGCCCGTCAGTTTGGCGGATAGGTGCTCGAGCGCATGGAATCGATGGCTGATGGCGTTCTTCTCGTCCGCCGTGAGCTCGGCCATAGTCTTGCCCGGCGTATCGACCGGCAGGAACAGCGGGTCGTAGCCAAAGCCGTGATCGCCGCGGCCCTCGTGCGCGATAACGCCCTCACAGGCGCCCTCGCCATAGGTGACCAGGCCGTCCGTATCGATGAGCGCAACGACGCTCATAAAGCGCGCGGTGCGGTCCTCGTCTGCCACGCCTTCCAGATTCACGAGCAGCTTGGCATTGTTGGCGGCATCGTCGCCGTGAACGCCCGCGTAGCGCGCGCTATACACACCGGGCTCACCGTCCAGCGCGTCGACGACCAGGCCCGAATCGTCGGCAATGGCCATGAGCCCCGTCTCTTCGACGGCAGCCTGCGCCTTGATGATGGCGTTCTCCAAAAACGTCGTGCCGTTTTCCTCGGGGTCCTCAAATTCGCCCAGCTGGCCGAGCGCCACAAAGCGCACCTCGGGCATGACCTTGCCCAAAATGGCCTCGATCTCGGTGAGCTTATGGGCGTTGCCCGTTGCCACGACAATGGTCGCCGCCGGGTCGAGGGTGTCGATGTCGATCTTCTCAAGTGCCATGAGTGGTCTCCTTGTCTCTATAGCAATGCCGCGCCGAGGGCGACGAGGGCCTCCGCCTCTCCCCTCTCAATCAACGGCAGTCTTATACTTCGACGTTTTCCCAGATAAAACCTGCCAAAATAAACCTGTCCCTTTTTGGCAGGTTAGGCGATGGCTTGGCGCTGAAGCTCGATGAGCTCGGCGATGCCTTTGTCGCCCAAGTCGAGCAGGGCGTTGAGGCGCTTACGGTCAAAGGGCGCCTGCTCGCCAGTGCCCTGGAGCTCGATCATCTCACCGGTGTCGGTGGCGACGAGGTTCATGTCGACTTCGGCATGGCTGTCCTCGGAATAATCGAGGTCAAGCAGCGTATTGCCGTCGACAACGCCCATGGAGATGGCGGCCACCTGGCCGGTAAGCGGGATGCGCTCGATCTTGCCCGCCTCGACCCACATGGCGAGGGCGTCGTGCAGCGCCACCCAGGCGCCGGTAATGCTCGCCGTACGCGTACCGCCATCGGCCTGAATCACATCGCAGTCGACGGTGACGGTGTACTCGGCGAGCGCCTTCATGTTGACGACGGTACGCAGGCTGCGGCCAATGAGGCGCTCGATCTCCATGGAGCGGCCCTTGCGGTTGGCATGCTCGCGCTTGCAGCGCTTGCCGGTCGACGTCGGCAGCATG
Source organism: uncultured Collinsella sp. (assembly GCA_902464035.1). Taxonomy (GTDB): domain Bacteria; phylum Actinomycetota; class Coriobacteriia; order Coriobacteriales; family Coriobacteriaceae; genus Collinsella. Next base: position 6,681 of record CABQHT010000053.1, read on the forward strand.
GCGTATTCCGCGGTCACCCAGCCGGCCTTAGCTCCCTTTCGCCAGCCCGGCACGCCCTCCTCGATAGTGGCGGCGCACAGCACGCGCGTGTCGCCGAACTCGGCCAGGCACGAACCGTGGGCGTGCTTCATGACGCCACGGGTGAGCTTAACGGGGCGCAACTCGTTGGCGGCGCGACCGTTGGCGCGGTTGACCTGCATGTACTCCATAGAAAAATCCTTTCGGCAAAAGGTGTGGCGAAGGCTCTGACGGCGGCCTTACATCTATTTCAGTTCGTCGATATCGATATGTTCGATGCTCTTGAGCGGCTGACCAAAGATAAAGCTGCCCGCCACCGCAAACTCGGCAATGTTATCGGCCGTCGTGGCAAAACGATGCTGCGGCTCGGCGGCGTCGCCCGCCAGCTGTTCGCGGCGCGTGAGGATATCGGTCAGTTCGCGCGTGGTCTCCTCGGCGGAACTCACGACGCGCACCCCAGGCCCCAGCGCATGGCGGATAGGTCCCACCAACAGCGGAAAATGCGTACAGCCGAGCACCACGGTATCGATACCGGGGTCGCGCAGCGGCTCAACCGTAGCACCCACCAGCGCACGCACGGCAGGCGTATCGAAGATGTCCTCGTTCTCAAGCCACTGTTCCTGCAGATGTGCACCCGAGGCGAGCTCGTGTTCGACAACCTCGACAAAGCTCGAGGCAGGACAGCCGTATACATCGACGCCGGCATCTAGATCCTGAATGGCGCGCGTGTAGGCGCCCGAGCGAATGGTAAGGTTGGTGGCGAGCACGCCCACGCGACGCGAGCGGGTGCTGTTGATTGCCGCACGGGCACCCGGCGCGATCACGCCGATCACGGGAACGTCGAGCACCTGCTGGGCCAGACGCAAGGCCGCAGCTGTCGCCGTGTTGCAGGCGATGACCATAATCTTGACGTCGTGCTTCGACAGCCAACGGCCCGCCTGCAACGCAAACGAGCGCACCTCATCCTCGGTGCGCGTGCCGTAGGGGCAGCGTTTGGTGTCGCCGAAGTAGTAGACGGACTCATGCGGCAGCGCCGTCGCGATGGCGCGCGCAACCGTCAGACCGCCCAAACCAGAATCGAACACGCCAATCGGGCGCGTGTCGCCTGCCAGATTCTCGATATCGGACATTACCTCACCAGTCTCTCTCGAAAAGACATGTCCAAGTGCGGCGACGCCGCGCTACAAACGCGCCGCGACCAGCAGCTCTGCCGTCGCCGCCCAACCGTCGACAATTTTGCCGCGCGTAACGAAAGCGTTCTCGCAAGCAGCCAAGAACTCGGGCGCGCCGGCGCTCGTCAGGCCATTCTCGACCAGGCAGAACGTGCCCACGTGATCGGCCATGTAGAAGTCGGACTCGGAATCGCCGAGCGCCAACGTCTCCTCGCGCTCGATCCCTAGGTGCTCGCAGAAGCGCGCAATGGCGACGCCTTTGTTGAGGCCCGCGGGGTTGATGTTGAAGGCGCGACCGTCCTCGACGCGATCGAGCTCGAGCGTCGTCGGCTTGGACAGATGCGTCAGGTGACCGTTACAGGCCCACACCAGGCCGCAGCCGGCCTCGTCGAGAATGGCCTGCGCCTCGTCATCGGGAATGTCGCCGCGCATGCCGACGGTGACCTCGCGGTACTTGTAGCCGGTCGACATGTCGTTGTGATACTCGATCTTGTGCGGCCAGCGGGCGAGGATCTTCTCGCACACGCCGGTCTGCTCGATCACCTGGTGCGGCGTGAGACCGCAAGAGGGGTCGTAGGGCATGTCGCCGGTCAGATACTCCCAATCGTTGGCTTTGAGGTCGTACATGACCAGGCCGCCCATCTCACCAATGTAGGAGTTGAGGCCGAGCACGCGCGCATCCTCGTGGATCATGGTGCGGTTGCGGCCCGAGGTGGGAACCACCTGAATACCAGCGCGAGCGAGCGCCACAACGGCCTCGACGAGTTTGGTCGAGGGGTTGCCGTCGTTGTCGAGCAGCACGCACGAGCCGGGTGCGAGCATCGTGGCATCCAGGTCGGTAAAGACGTACTTGACCTTGGCCAAGCGCTCGCGCATCTCGCCCGAAAGCTCGGCAACGGTCGGCAGGGTGTTGTGGGACATGGTTACTCCGTTTACGTAGAAGGGTTTGGGCTTGGACGGCATGTTTTGATTGAGGGAACACGTTTATGGCGACAGCGCACTCAGGGCGCCTTCGCCATCATGGTTCATTAGTCAAACTGGGTAACATCGATCAGGCGATTGGCCAACGAAAGGTCGCTCTCGATGGGCACGAACTCGTCACCCACGTGCATGAGCTCCTCGTCACCCTTTGCCAGCAGCAAGACAATGGTGGGAGCATCGGGGTTGACGTACTCCTCGCGCGCCGCCTTGAACGCCGCATGCACAGCGGCTTCGCGATCGAGGATGATCTTGTTCGGCGTATCGTCGGGAACATGTTCGGCAAGCTCGCGACAGACCTTCATCGGGTCCTCGTGAGCCGGGTCCTCGTTGGCAAAAATCATCAGGTCGGAATATGGTGCGGCCTCGCGCGGAAGCTGCTCGCGGCGCTCCTGCGCCTTGCCGCCGGCAGCGCCAAACACTGCAATGACTGGACTAGTGGGAAACGCGCGCTTGACCGACGAGAAAAGCGAACGGAACGAAAGCTGGTTGTGCGCGTAGTCTACGACACAGATCACGCGACCGTCCTTCGACTCCACGACCTCCATACGGCCCGGCACACGCAGTTTGGAGAGGCCCTTCTTGATAGCCTCGATACCGATGCCGATCTCGTGCGCAGCGGCGATAGCGACCAGCGCGTTTTCCACGTTAAAATCGCCCGCGATGCCCAGCAGGACCTTCTCCCCCGCCTCGGACTCGTCGGCACACAGGCCATGCAGGTTAAACTCGATGTTAAAGCCGACCACGCGGACATCGCTTGCCCACAGGCTTGCCTCGGGATGCTCGACGCCAACGGTCACCAAGCGCTCGGCCGTCGACGCTGCCTCCAGCACACGGTCAACCTCTTCGGTGCCCAGATTCACCACGGCGGTCTTTGCCTGGTCAAAGATCCTGAGTTTGCTCTCAAAATAATCCTCAAACGTGGGGTGTTCGATCGGCGAGATGTGGTCACGCCCGATGTTGAGGAAGCACGCCACGTCAAACGGCAGATTCTCGACGCGTTGGTACTTGAGCGCCTGGCTCGAGACCTCCATGACCATGGACTGGCGACCGGACTCACGGCAGTTGGCGATATGGCGCCAGACCTCGGGGGCCTCTGGCGTGGTATTGGTGCTCTCGTAGCACTCGATACCATCGTCGGTACTCACCGAGCCGATCATGCCGCAGGACTCGCCCGCCGCTTTGATAATCGACTGGAGCATAAAAGCGGCCGTGGTCTTTCCCTTGGTACCGGTGATGCCCACGATCTTGACGTCGTGGTCGGGACGGTCGTAGACCTCCGGCGGCAACAGGGCCATGGCCGTGCGAACGCTATCAACAACCAGCATCGCAGCACCGCTCTCCTGCGCCAGCGGCTCCAGAGACTCGACCAGCGACTCTTCGCACACAAATGCGACGGCACCCGCATCGAGCGCCATGCTCAAAAACGCGGGCTTAAAGGCAGCACCTTTGCAAAAGAACACGTCACCTGCCGAGACCGCGCGCGAATCAAACGAGCAGCCGGTCACGGCACGCTCGTCAACCTGCTCTGATGCGCGCAGCTCGCCGCACACATCGAGAAGCTTGGCAAGCGTATCGACCGTGGTCACGGTCGCGGAATCCGAATGGTGCATCTTTCACCTTTCTCAGCCATTTGGCAGGGACGGTTTTTATAGTAACTGAAACGCACCCACGCAAAAACGGCTCCCGGAGGAGCCGTTACGCGCAGGCGTTCGTAAGCCGAGACTAGGCAGCCTGAACAGTGGGCTGGTCCTCGTCGATAAAGAAGCGCTTGTACCACACCAGGAACACGAGCGGCGTATAGATCTTGCGCTGGAAATCGCCCTTGCCCGCAAAGTGCAGATCGAGCAGGTGCATGAGCTCGTCGGTATCGAAGAACTCGCTTGCCCACGGCGCGGTGAAGTACTCCTTGACATAGTCGTACCACTTTTGCTCGCGCAGCCAGTAGACAATCGGCACCGGGAAGCCCACCTTGGGACGGGTGGCCCACTCATCGGGCAGTGACTTGTTGGCAGCGTGGCGGAGTACCTGTTTGTTGCCGTTCTCGTTGATGCGGTAGCGGTCGGGAATGTGCTCGGCGAACTCCATGACTTTGCGGTCCAGGAAGGGCACGCGCAGCTCCAGCGAGTGCGCCATGCACATCTTGTCGGCCTTGAGCAGAATGTCGCCCGGGAGCCACATGTTCATGTCCAGGTACTGCTTCTTGACCAGCTCGGGCTGACCCTTCACGCGCGCATAGATGGGAGCGGCAAGCTCGAAGGCGCCATCGCCGGTGTTGTACTCGGGCTTGAGCACGCCGTCGACCTCGCGCTCCGGCCATACCAGAGCCTGTCCCAGGAACGACTTCTCAGGGATCTCGGCACCCTTGACCAGGAAGTTATGTCCCTTGAAGTACGGCATATGCAACGCCAGGTTACCGAGCGCGCGACGGATGGGCAGCGGCACCATCTTTTTGTACTTGCGGACCGGGACCGTGTCCTCGTAGTAGGCGTAGCCGCCAAAGAGCTCGTCGGCACCTTCGCCCGAAAGCACGACGGTGACGTCCTTGCGGGCCATCTCGGCCAAGAACCACAGCGGCACGGAAGACAGGTTGGACTGCGGCTCATCCATGTGATACTGGATGTCCTCGAGCGCACCGAAGAACTCGTCGGCGGTAATCATCTTACGGACATTCTCGACGCCGAGCTTGTCAGAAAGTTCCTTGGCGTAGTTGGTCTCGTTGAAATTCTTGTAATCGAAGCCCACCGAGAAGGTCTTGTCGGGCATGAGGCAAGCGGCGATGTAGCTGGAGTCGACGCCACCGGAGAGGAACGACGCGACCTTGACGTCGGCGATGCGATGGGCCTCGACGCTCTCGTGCACGACCTCGTCCAGCTCATCGACATACTCTTCGAACGGCTTCTCGACGGCAGAGTAATCGCAATCCCAGTAGCGCTCGATGTTCATCTTGCCGGTCGGGATATCGACGGTAAAGTAATGCGCCGGCGGCAGCTTGTAGACACCCTCGAAGAAGGTCTCCTCAGTCGCCGAATACTGCAACGTCATGTACGGACGCAGGGCCTTTTTGTTGACCGCCTTGTGGAAGTGCGGGTAGTCCAGGAAGCTCTTGATCTCGGAACCAAAGAGCACGCCCGGAGCGCCGTCGCCCGCATCGGCCATGGGATAGTAGTAGAGCGGCTTGATGCCAAAGATATCGCGGGCGCCAAAAAGCTTGTTCTTCTTCTTGTCCCAAATGACGAAGGCGTACATACCGCGCAAGCGATCGAGTACTGCCTCGCCCCACTCCTCGTAGCCGTGCAGGAGGCTCTCGGTGTCGGCGCCGCAGTGGAACTTGTAGCCCTTGGCCTCGAGCTCGGAGCGAAGCTCCTGGAAGTTGTAGATCTCGCCGTTGAAGACGATAACGACGCTGCCGTCCTCATTGGCCATGGGCTGAGCGCCGGCCTCGGTCAGGTCGAGGATCGACAAGCGGCGGAAGCCGAGGGCAACGCGGCCGTCGATAAACTGACCGCCCATGTCGGGACCGCGATGGACGATGCGGTCCATCATCTTGGTGAGCACCTCGGATTGGTTATCCGTCCCACCGACAAAACCGACAAAACCGCACATATACTATCCCCTCTGCTGTTGCTGGGCATCAAATCGAATCAGTAGCTTTTGAGTATACCCGAGGGCGTAAAGAGGGGCGGAATGTTCAGGCAATCTCAACTGAATCAGCTCCGCTGTGACACGCGCCGGTTACCTTTAATGGATATGAGATGAATGAGGCGATTGTTTTGCTATACTCTCTCCGCACGGGCGATTGGCGCAACGGTTAGCGCAGGTGCTTTACACGCACAAGGCTGGGGGTTCGAATCCCTCATCGCCCACCACTGATTTGATAGGCTCCCAGCTATGGGGGCCTTTCATTTTTGGGCCCATCGCAGAGGGATTCGAACCCGAAAGGGTGCGGAGCTGAGGAAACGCGAAGCGTTTTCCAGCGCAGCACGCGAGGGCCGTAGGCCCGAAGCGAGAGCGGGCGGCGTCAGCCGCACGCGACATCCCTCATCGCCCACCACTGATTTGGAAACGGTCCTCGAAAGGGGACCGTTTTTGTTTGGGCCTATTTCATGGGATTCGAACCCGGAAGGGTGCGGAGCTGGGGAAACGCGAAGCGTTTTCCAGCGCAGCACGCGAGGACCGTAGGCCCGAAGCGAGAGCGGGCGGCGTCAACCGCACGCGGACATCCCTCATCGCCCACCACTGATTTGATAGGCTCCCAGCTATGGGGGCCTTTCTTTTTTGGGCCCATCGCAGAGGGATTCGAACCCGCCAGCGGTAGCGCGCAGAGATGTGGTGTAAGAGGCGGGGCATGCCCCGCCTCTTCCCTTTCTTGAAAGGGAGGGGACACCGCCTAGAATTCGTCGTTGGAGTAATGAA
>CABQHT010000054.1 GCA_902464035.1 uncultured Collinsella sp.
GCTGTTGGCGATCGGGCGTCGCCAGGTTTTTATAGCAGCCGAACACGGCGACCGAGACGCCTGCCTCGTCGAGCACCGCACGCAGGTGGTCGGCAAGCTCGCGCGTCAGGCCCAAGCGGTTGATGCCCATCGACTTATAGAGCACCTTGCTCGGCAGCTGGATGCACGAAAAGCCGAGCTCGCCCGCCATGCGAATGCGCTCCTCGACCGTTCCCTGCGGAAGGTCGTGCAGGCGCACGCCCGGAGTAATAGCCCCCACGCTATTCACACCCCTTGCAAGCGTTGATGCCCGGGGTGTATCCGCCAAACGGGTCCTCAATGGAGCACACGCCCGAGGGGGCCAGCGGATCGCGCTTGCCGGCCAGCTTGTCGTGGTGCATGGTCTCGATATAGGCCAGCACGAGCGGCGCCACGCCCTTCGCGTCGTTTTTGACGATGGGCTCGCTCATGTAGTAGCCAAAGGTGCCCTCGCGGTGCGCGGTGTTGCCCAGGCCGGCGACCAGGCAAATGTTATCGAGCGCCAACTGCCCATCGTGCTCGGACAGGCAGGTCTCGCAGATGCCGTCGAAGGCGCGGCGGCCATACTGGTAATAGCGCTCGCCCAGCACGCCCAGGCGCACGCCCTTCATGATAGCGTTGGCAAAGATGGCGCTGCCCGACTCCTCCAGGTAGTTGGGGGCGATGTTGGGCAGGTTGATGACCTGGTGCCACATGCCGGTCTTCTCGTCCTGGTACGGCAGCATGGCGTCGATCAGGTCGTGGAACATCTTGCGGATCTCGTCCTTCTCGGCCGACATCGAAGGCGGCATGAGCTCCCAGGTATCGATGAGCGCCATGGCAAACCAACCCTCGGCGCGCAGCCAAAAGTTGGCCGAAAGGCCGGTGACCGGATCGCACCAGAACTGCTTGCGGCTCGCGTCGTAGGCGTGATAGTACAGACCGTTGAGCGGGTTGCGCATAAGATCGTGCACGACCTGGAACATATGGAAGCTGTCCGAGCAGGCGCGACGGTTGTGGAAACTCAGCTCGTACTGCATGTAGAACGGCTGGGCCATGTACATGCCGTCGAGCCAGATCTGGTTGGGGTAGACGGCCTTATGCCAAAACACGCCCTCTTTGGTGCGCGGCTGGGTCTCGAGCTGACGATAGATCGTGTCCATGGCGGCGCGGTACTTGGGCTTGCCCACCAGGTCATAGAGCTTGTAGAGGGTCTTGCCCGCATTGACGTTGTCGAGGTTGTACTCCTCGGGCTTGTAATGCTTGATGGTGCCGTCTTCCTGGACAAAGAAGTCGATGTAATCGTCGGCAAACGTCAGGTAGCGCTGCTCACCCGTAATCTCGTACAGCTCGATGAGCGCCTTGATCATGCAGCCATCGATGTAGTTCCAGGTGTTCTCCTTGCCGGCACGGAGCTTTTCGATGTTCCAAGCGGGTGCCTGCGGCGTCGATGTCTCGATCAACTGCTCGATGTAGCTATCCAGAATCTGATTGCAACCCATTGCTGTCCCCTCTGACGTTGGTGATGGGTGAACGTTAACTCTAGTGTAACGCGAACGGGGGATTATAGGGTGAACGTTAACCCTATAATCCCCGCGAACGGCAGGCTTTTAGCGGCAAACGGCAACAAGGCCCGCAGCAATTCGATGTGCCAGGCGCTCATAGCCGGCCGGGCTGTAGTGTAGGCCGTCCGGCATGTAGAGCTCTCGGTGCTCGGGCAAAAACGGACTGATGCCGCTTTGCGCGTACAGGTCGATCACCGGCACCGAGTAACGGTCGCAGACCTCGAGCATTGCCTGCACGTACGCGCCCTGCGTCAGACCCAGATGGTTGAGCTCATTGGTCGCTGGAATATCCTTCTCGTGCTTGCCGCTCGTCTTGCACGGCGTCATAAACACGAGCTTTGCCTGGGGCGAGCGCGCCGTGATGGTACGGATCAGATAATCGACGGCACCATAGAACTCATGCACATCGGTGCTGCCCAGCTCGCCGAGCGGCACGTTGCGGCTAAAGTCGTTGACGCCGCCAAAGACGACATAGACATCGGCTGCGTCGTCGATACCGTCCAGACGCTCGACAAACGAATCGGTACGGTCGGCCTTGATGGCGATGCGCGAGCCCTTGATGCCAAAGTTTTCGACGGTCGCACCGCCCAGCAGCGCGCCCAGGTGCGTGGTCCAGGAGATGTCGTTGCCGCCTGCGCCGCATCCGTTGTCACCCCAAGTGGTCGAATCGCCAAAGCAGCAGATGGTCGATTCGCTCAAGGTCTTCGTCGGTTTCATGTTTATACTCCTCCCCGCCCAAACGGCGGTCTTTGGTCTTATCAGTCATTACCGTTTGCTCGTGCATTGCCCATGGTCTACGAACAAACCCCGGCAGCATGCTCGTCGAGCCACTCGATGTCCTCGGCAAGATGCGCAACGCCCAAATGGTGCCCGCCCGGGCAAACCTCGTGCGACAGGCCGTCGGCATGCCCCACGAGCTTATAGGCATCGCGAACGATATCGAGCTGCTCGTCCACGTTCGCAAGCCCACGGGCACCGTTAAGATGATCGCCTTCGCAGCTCTGCACCAACAGCGGGCGCGGAGCGATAAGCGAGGCGATGTCACCCATATCGAGCAGGCGCCACAGCCCCGGCACATAGTTGCAGCTGCAGTTGCCGTTGAGGTGCAGCAGAGAATCGTCGACACCGTACAGATAGCCCGAGACAAACGCCTTGCGCACGCGCGGGTCGAGCGCCGCCAGGTACAGCGTCATGTATCCGCCGCCCGAAAAGCCAAAACAACCCAGGTCGTCCATGGCAATGTCGCCGCGCGCCTCCAGGTAATCGATCAGACGCATGTTGTCCCAGGCGTTGAGGCCCGCGACCGTAAGGCCCAGCGGCTCGGCCATGCGCGCCTGGTTCAGGCACGTGCCGCGCAGGAAGCTATTCTCGTCGTCGCCCTGACCCTTCCAGTCGCGACGGTATCCCCAGCCGCGGGCGTCGGGGCAGACGGTCACATAGCCCATGCGTGCCAGACGCAGACCGTAGTCGTAGTTGAACTTACGCACGGCGTCGTCGACCGCCGGCACGCCCGTCACACCCGCAACACTTGCGGCTCCGGCGCCCTGGTGGCCATGCGGGCAGATATAGCAGCGCTTGCGGCCGTGCGCATCGAGCTTGGGCACCTGCGGCTCCAGTAGGTAGAACGGCATCCAAACGCCGCGCTCCACCTGCAGCATCGCATGGGTGCGCACGATACCGCCGGCAATCTGCGCCCGATCGAGCTCGCGCACTTCGATCGGCACGCAATCCATAAGCGATAAGCCCAACAGGTCACATAGGCGATTCCTGGTCGCGACCTGCCATGTCTCAAAGTCACCGGGCGTCGCGCCCTTAAACGCGGCGGAACGGCCCTCTCGCTTAAGACGGTCGCGAAGCGCCGGCTCATCTTCGTAATAGGTGTCGATATGCACCGTGCGACCGTTATCGGAAAGGCCAGCGGTCTCCACGTTGTCGCCCGAGCCGCCCTCGGGGTCCCAGCCGTCCGCACCGGCAAGCATCTGCTCGCGGGTATATCGGGCAGTGGCTGCAGCATCAAGCTCGCGGGCCCATGGCACCCAGCCAGCAACATCGCCTGCTGGGCCATGCAGGATTGCGCCGGCGTAGCATGCCCTCTCGTGCGCCGCCGGCTTATTCCAATCCCACCAGCCTTCACGCTTGATGTGCTGTCCCAGCCAGCAATCGATCAGCACGGTCTGGGCCCACTCGCGCCAAGGACGACCCAGGTAGACCGAATCCGGCGCCACGTCCTGCGGAGCCGTAAACGAGCAGCCATGGAACACGAAGCCATACGGCTCTCCCTCGGGCGTCGACGCCGCCGTCACGTAGCCGTTTACGTCCATATCGCGGTTAAGCGAGCGGATCTCGCACCCCTCAAAATAGGCACGCGCGCCGCCAAAGATAAAGTCGACGTCGCCCTCGATTCGACAGCGTCGGAAATACTGACGGCCAACCCGGCGCGGTGCGAACTGTTTGGGGCCAATAAACCCGCCCGGTTTGACTTCGCGTGGCGGCAGCGGGCCCAAAAACAGCGTATCCTGGCGCCCCGTAATGCAGCAGGCATCGACCACCAGACGATCGCCGTCGGCATACAGGGCAATCGCCTGCCCCACCTCGCGACCGTCTCCGGCATCGTTGACGATCGTGAGGTTCTCGAGCCGCACGTCATCGGCATCGACCAAAACGGTATAGGTCCTAAACGTGCCAAGCGTGCCGTCGACACCCGAGCCATCACTCGAGGGCATCTTGGCACCCAGGCCGCCCACAATGCGCACGCTGTCAGCCGTCTCGCCTACCAACGTCACATGCGGTCGATGAATCTCGACCCGCTCGCGATACTCGCCCGGATCGACATGAATCCTCACCGGTTGTTCAGCATTCGGATAGAGCTGATCGACTGCCGCCAAGGCCTCGGAAATGCTGCGGTATGCCCCCGCACGCTCGGTCGATACTTCAAAAACTTGTTCTTCAATCATCAGTCGCTACGCCCTTTCGTCGCGGACCGCCTACGCTGCAGTTCCGGCATATAAAGAGCACGTGCGATGGGTCGGGAAGGCCCCGTCCATCGCACGTCACAACATGCCGGATTCGATTGTTTAAGAGCAAACGCTTACGCGCGCACAACCTTGTCGACGTTTTGGAGCTGCAGCTCCTCGCCGTCCTGGCCTTCGATGCTCACATTTTGCAGGTCGAGCACCTTGACGTTTTGTGCGATGATGCCCTGGCACACCATGGGCTCCACGCCGCAGGCCATGGCCGGCACAAAGGGCTCGGCATCGGCGGCAAAGGTCACATGGACATCCTGGAACGTCAGGCGCGTCACCTTGCTCTCGGGAAGGCCCGTGATATAGGCCGCGGCCGCATGGCAGTTGGTGGCCTCGATATCGCAAAACGTCGTGGCGCCAAAGCCGGGCGTACGGTCGTCGACGGGCAGCGCCTCGCGAGACTGCACGTAGTCGGTCTTGCCGTCCTTGTCGCAGAAGTAGAACGAGTTGACCACGAAGGGCGTGAGCACCTTATCCATGCGAATGTGCTCGAAGGTGATGCCCTCGTTGACGGCGTCCTTGCCGCGTCCGCGGCGTGTCTTGACGCGCAGGCCGCGGTCGGTGCGCTCAAAGAGGCACTTGCTCACGGTGAGGTCCTTGATGCCGCCGGCGGCCTCGGATCCCAGCACCACGGCGCCGTGGCCGTCGTGCATGTAGCAGTGCGAGATCAGCACGTCGTGCGTGGCGGGACGGAGCTCGGGTTCAATGCCCAGTTTGCCGCTCTTGATGGCGATGCAGTCGTCCCCCACCGAGAACTGACAGCCAAGGATGCGGACAAAACCGCAGCTCTCGGGATCGAAACCGTCGGTGTTGTGGGAGTTCTTGGGACCCTCGATGGACAGGCACAGGGCATCGACGTGCTCGCACAGAATGGGATGGATATTCCACGCCGGGCTGTTGCGCACGGTAAAGCCGGCAAGGCTCACGTTTTCGCACTCGGACAGGAAAATCATGCGCGGGCGGGCGACCTCGCGGCCCTCCTCGGGACGGAAGATGTTCTTAAAGTCCTTGTTCCACCAGTTGTCCTCGGCAAAATCGGTCTGGCCGTCGATGGCGCCGCGGCCATAGATGCACACGTCGTGCACGCTCAGGCCCGTAAAGGTCGAACAGTAGGTCGAAAAGCTCTCGCCTTCCCAGCGGCCCAGGGGCAGCATGTCGGTGCCGGCATACCCGGCGCCCTCGTCGCCCGTGACCGTGCCCGGAATGTAGGCAAGCGCCGCGCGGTCGTGACGGGCCAGCAGCACCGCGCCCTCGGCAAGCTCGATGTTGATATTGCTCTTAAGGAAGAGGGACTTGATGCGGTAGTTGCCGGCGGGGATCAGCACGCGCCCGCCCTTGGGGCAGGCCATGATGGCAGCCTGAATGTTGGTGGTGTCATCGTGCTCGGCATCGCCCTTGGCTCCGCAGTCGCGAACGTTGATGGTAAAGGGCTCCGCCGGCGTGGTGACGCCTACGCTCAACTCGCGCTCGCCGCAGACAAAGCGGATCAGGTTGCGCTTGCCGGGGGTCAGGCCATCGACATAGGTCTCGACCGTATTCGTGGTACCGGCGGGCTCTTCGTTGACAAAGATCTCCCACGTATCGGCACAGGTAAAGTAGCCGCCATCGTCAAGCTCGATAACGGCCGCGCGGGCATTGCGCCAGATAACGTTCGTCTCCATGGGTCTCTCCCTCAAATGTAATCAGAAGTTCATACTACTCGTTTTTAAAAAAGGGCCGTACCTGCCGGCGGATATCCGGTGGCACGGCCCTGTGGTTTGGACGATAGGCTAGCCCTACTCGGCGGGCGTCACGCTGCCGTCCTGGAAGCCAACGTTGTTGTGAGCGAAGCAATCCTCATACTTGAAGCCGGAGAGCTCCTCGCAGAGCGCCTTGACCTCGGGCTGGACGTCGGCCATCTTGCCGCCCTCCTTGACGCGCTTGATCTCGTCGCAGAGGATGTCGCACTGCTCCTTGTCGATCTTGATGCCGCGGGCAAGGACAGCTGCGAGCAGGAAGAAGCCGGCGCAGCCGATGAGCATGTAGCCGCAGATGTACAGAGGCACGGTTGCGGGCTGGGTCACGGCGTCGCTGTTGCCGGCGGTCTGAATGAAGCCGGAGGCAGCGAGGACGATAGCCCATGCGTTGACGGCGACAGCTTGGGCGATCTGCTGGCAGAGCTGCTGAGCGGAGCTGTAGATGCCCTCGCGGCGACGCAGGGTGATGAGCTCATCGACATCGGGGATGTAGTTGAGCAGGACGTCGGGCAGATACTGGAAGCCAACGTAGAAGAACTTCCAGATGGCGAAGATGATGGGGTAGGCGATCATAGCGATGGCGACCGTGGAGGTGCCGTTGATCTGACCAAAGGCGAAGTAGTTGTACGCGATGATGCACGCGGCGCAACCGACGTTGGCCAGGTACCAAGACTTGTGGAAGCCCTTCTTGGCCATGAGAGCAACCCAGATAGCGGTGCAGACGATAGCGACGACCTTGCCGGGCATCTCCATCACGGACTCGTAGGACTTAGGAATCTGCAGGCAGTAAACGATGAAGAAGGACAGGCAGGCAGACCAGCAGGCAGCAGCGAGCTTCGTGGAGACCTGTGCGTACAGAACCTTACGGAAGGACTTGTTGCGGAAGGTGGAAACGACGTCGATGAAGAACTTCTTGATGCCCTCGCCGACGCTCTCGATCTTCTCCTGAGCGACCTCCTCGGGGGTGTGCTCCCAGGTGGACAGGTAGACGCAGAGCAGCGAGATTGCCATGACCGAAGCGTTGATCGAGGCGATGATGAAGTAGCTGAACGGGTTGGTCTCGCCGAAGGTACCAAAGCCAAAGCCGACGAGTGCAGCCATCAGGAAGCCAGCGGCGTTACCAAAGAGGTGCTTGTAGCCGGTGAGGTACGTACGCTCCTTGAAGTCGTCGGTCATCTCGATGGTCAGCGGCGACAGGTTGGCGGTGCAGAACGTGTACGCGACGTTGTAGATCAGGTACAGCGCGAAGTAGTACGGGAAGCCAAACGGCGTGGCGACGAAGATGAGCGGCTCGGCGATCATCATCGGGATAGCCAGCAGAATCCAGAAACGGCGACGACCGAAGATACGGCCGATCTTGGTGGCGTAGAAGTTATCGGCCACGAAGCCCATCAGCGGGCAAAGGATGGCGTTGAGGTAAATGGCGAACGAGCTGATCAGCGCCGCCTCGCCTGCGGACAGGCCGCACTCCGTGGACAGGAACAGCACCATGTAGCTGTGCGTAAAGCTCAGGGCACCGGAGTTGAGCATACCGCCCATACCAAAGCCCAGGCGCGTCCAGAATGTGATCTTGCGCTTTTTGCCGATCTTGTTAGTCATCGAGCTCCCTCTCTTTTCTCGATTGTCTTGTAACAAGACATTGGAGTCCATACCGATGTCTGTCTGCATATCGCCCACTCGTAGGGTGAACGTTTAGCTAGATTATGCGCGATTGCATATGATAGGTGAACGTTCACTTGTATATTATCCTTGAACGGTCGTTTTTTGCCGTTAAACGGACATCTGACTTGAAAAAAAATCACGATTACATGGGTATTGAGTGGGTTTAAATTTGAGGTCGATTAGGTGAACGTTTATTGTTTTCGCTGCTCCCGTACTCTCAGGAAGACACGCCCGAACAGGCAGAACAAACATGGCCCCGCCGGGAACACTCCCGACGGGGCCATGGTCAATAGCGCCCTATGCGAACCCATTTACCGCTACAGGCAGACGCCATCCTTCCAAATGCTGATCTCGTGGCAGCCGCGACGCTCGGCACTCGTAAGCTTGCCGCTCGCCGTCTCTAGCACCAGCTGGTACAGGTCGTGGGCAGCCTCGTCGAGCGTACGCTCGCCCGTGGCGACCACGCCGGCGTTAAAGTCCATCCAGTTGGCCTTGTGGTCGCACAGGCGCTGGTTGGTGAATACCTTGAGGGTGGGCGCCGGCGCGCCAAACGGCGTACCGCGACCGGTCGAGAACAGGATCACATGGCAACCGGCGGCGGTGAGCGCCGTGGTCGACACCATATCGTTGCCCGGACCGCACAGCATGTTCAGGCCATGCTTGGCAGCCTGACCGGCATACGGCAGTACGTCGACGATGGGAGCAGATCCGCCCTTTTGCACGCAGCCGCAGCTCTTGTCCTCGAGCGTGGTAATGCCGCCGTCCTTGTTGCCGGGGCTCGGGTTCTCATAGACGACCTCGCCGTGGCTGATAAAGTAGTCCTTAAAGCCGTTGAGCATGTCGGCAGCTGCGTTAAAGACGTCCTGGCTCTCACAGCGATCGAGCAGAATGCTCTCCGCGCCAAACATCTCGGGAACCTCGGTGAGCACCGACGTGCCGCCGCGGGCGACAACCATATCGCTCACGCGACCGATCGTGGGGTTGGCGGTAATGCCCGAAAGACCGTCAGAGCCGCCGCACTTAAGGCCAATGACCAGCTCGGAGGCAGGAATGGGCTCACGCTTGGCCTGCTTGGCCAGGTCGGCAAGCTCGGACAGGATCTTGTGACCCTCGACCTGCTCGTCGGCTACATCCTGGCAGGCGAGGAATCGAACGCGCTCGCGATCGAAGTCACCGAGCTCGTCGAGTACCTGCTGGCGCGTGCAGTTTTCGCAACCGAGGGACAGGAACAGCACACCCGCAGCGTTTGCGTGACGCGAGAGCGCCACCAGCAGACGGCGCGTCTGGGCATGGTCGGCACCGGTCTGCGAGCAGCCAAAGGGATGCGGGAAGTAGTAAACGCCCTCCAGCGAGCCCTCGACCAGATCCTGAGCCTGCTCGCACATGGCACGTGCGACCTCGTTGACGCAGCCGACCGTGGGGATGATCCACAGCTCGTTGCGCGTGGCGGCGCGGCCATCGGCGCGACGGAAGCCCATAAAGGTCTCGGGCTCAACCGGCTCAACGACCGGATGCGTCGGGTTGTAAGCGTACTCGACCTCGCCCGAAAGGTTGGTCTTGACGTTATGCGTATGAAGCCACTGACCGGGCTGGATGTCGCCCGTCACGTGACCGATAGGAAGACCGTACTTGACGACGTCCTCCCCCGCCGCAATGGCACGCACGGCCATCTTGTGGCCCTGCGGAATATCCTCCGCGGCAACGACCTCGCCCACCCCGGGAACCGCGACGGCGGTGCCCTTGGCAAGCGGCGACAGCGCGACGATCACGTTGTCGGCCGGATTGATCTGGATAGTATTCATTACAAAGAGTCCTAACCCTACAGGTTGAGCAGAAGTCAGCGGGCGCCCGCCAGTTGCCCGGCGGGCGCACAGAAGGATTTAGGCCTGGGCGTTGGCAAATGCCTGCTTGGCGCCCTCAGCGCGCACAACGGCAAGCGCGTTGACGACAAACTCCTCAAGGCCGGCGATCTGCGTAAGGTCCTCGCCCCACATCTGCTCGTTGCTGAGCACGTCGTGCACCAGCTCGGCATCGTCTGCACCGGCGTGGGCGGCGTAGAAATCGAGCACGAAGGCATCGTCCTGAGCGGTGTACTCGGTGCCGTCGGCGCGGCGCAGGTGCAGGCCATCGCCCTCGCGAGCAACGAGCTCCTGCGTATAGAAGGCAATGAGCGTAGCGAGGCTCGTCGCCAGGCACTTGGGCAGGTTGCCGGTCTCGGCAACATAGTCCTTGAGCGTGGGCAGGTCGCGAGCACGCCATTTGGCGGTTGAGTTGAGGCAAATGGAGAGCAGCGCGTGGTCGATAAACGGGTTGTCGAAGCGGTTCTCGACGGCGGCGGCAAAGGCCTTGCAGTCCTCGACATCAAGATCGGCGGCAAGCGTCGGGATGACCTCGTCGTAGAGCATGGTGTTCATGAAGCCGCGAACGGTCTCGTCATGCATGCAATCGCGCACGATGTCAAAGCCGGCAACCCAGGAACCCGGGACAAAGGCAGTGTGGGCGCCGTTGAGGATGCGGACCTTGCGCTTCTTGTACGGGGTAACATCGGGGGTCACAAAGACGCCCGGCAGGCCGGCCTTCACGAAGGGCAGACGCTCCTTGAGCGACTCATCGCCCTGGATACCCCACATCTGGAAGGGCTCGCGCACGGCCAGGAAGGGATCCTCGTAGCCCAGGCGCTCGGCCACGGCAGCGGCCTCCTTGGGGTCGCGGATACGGCCGGGGACGATAGTGTCGACGAGCGTGGTGCAGACGGTGCAGTCGTTGGCCATCCACTGCGCAAACTCGTCCTCCCAGCCCCAGTCGCTCACGTACTGGTTCATGATGCGCAGCAGCTCCTCGCCGTTGTGATCGATGAGCTCACAGGCGAGCACGATGACGCCCGGCTTGCCGGCGGCCCAGCGGGTGTGGAGCACCTGGGCAAGCTTGGCGGGGAAGCTCGCGGGCGGCATGTCGTCGGCCTTGCAGGACGGATCGTAGGCGATACCGGCCTCGGTGGTGTTGGAGACGATAATCTCCAAATCGTCGGAGACGGCGACCTCCATCATGGCGCGGTAGTCGTCCTCGCGATACGGATTGAGGCAGCGGCTGCAGGCGCTGATCACACGGGACTCATCGACCGTGTTGCCGCTCTCCTTGCCGCGCACCAGCACGGTGTACAGGTCATCCTGAGCGTTAATGCCGTCGGCAAAGCCAAAGGCACCGCTGATGGGCTGGACCATGACAACCTTGCCGTTCCAGCCGGTTGCCTCGTTGCCCATGTCAAAGAAGCGGTCGACGAAGGCGCGCAGGAAATTGCCCTCGCCAAACTGCAAAACCTTCTCGGGCGCGTCCTTGGGCAGCAGGTAGCCCTTGTAGCCGATCTTCTCGAGCGTCTCGTAGCTGATGTTCTCCATCTATGTATCTCCTTAGGCGTTTGTTAGCGTGAAAGCTTGCCGGGGGCACCGCGTGTGGCAACGGCGCGCCCGGGTTCGATGTGGCTCGGTGCGGACTTAGGCCTCGACGGTGTCCAGGTCAAAACCAAAGTAGCGGACGGAGTTGTTGTAGCTGATGTCGCGCACGATGGTGCCCAGCAGCTCCATGTCGGCCGGATACTTGCCCTGCTCGACCCACTCGCCGATCACGCTGCACAGCACGCGGCGGAAGTACTCGTGACGCGGATAGGACAGGAAGGAACGGGAGTCGGTGAGCATGCCGACGAAGTTGCCCAGAACGCCCTCGTTGGCAAGGGCCGTGAGCTGCTCGCGCATGCCGACCTCGTTGTCGTTGAACCACCAAGCGGAACCGTTCTGGATCTTGCCGGCAGTCGGGGCCTCCTGGAAGCAGCCCATGACGGTATCGATCATGGTGTTGTCGATGGGGTTCAGGCTGTACAGGATGGTCTTGGGCAGGCCACAGGTCTCCTGGATGGAGTTAAGGAAATCGGCGAGCTGGTCAGACGGCGTGTAGTTGGAGATGCAGTCGTAACCGGTGTCGGGGCCCAGCTTGGCGAACATGGCACGGTTGTTGTCGCGCTTGCAGCCAAAGTGCAGCTGCATGGCCCAGCCCAGGCGGACATACTCGCCGGCGACAAACTGCATAAAGGCGGTCTTGTACTTGAGGACCTCTTCCTCGGTGAGCGGCTCGGCGGCCAAACCCTTGGCAAAGATAGCCTCGATCTCGTCGGCGGTAGCCGGAACGTACATAACGTAGTCGAGCGCGTGGTCGGAAGCGCGGCAGCCCAGCTCGTGGGCAACGTCGTAGCGCTTGGAGATGGCAGCCTTCATGCCCCCGAAGTCGCTGATCTCAACGCCAGCAACCTCGGAGAGATGCTTGCAGTAGTCGGCGAACTCCTGGCCACGCTCGATGCGCAGGGCGGCATCGGGGCGCATGGCGGGAACGACCTGAACGTCAAAACTGTCGTCGGCGGCAATCTTCTTGTGCCACTCAAAGCTGTCGGCGGGGTCGTCGGTAGTGCAGATCATGCGGACGTTGGACTGCTTGATCAGGTTGCGGCAGGTAAAGCTGGCCTCAGCGAGCTTGGCGTTGGCAAGGTCCCAGACCTCCTGAGCGGTTTTGCCGTTGAGGACACCCTCATAGCCAAAGTAACGCTTAAGCTCCAGGTGGCTCCACTCAAAGACGGGGTTGCCCACACAACGGCCCAGGGTCTCGGCCCACTTCTGGAACTTCTCGCGAGCAGGGGCATCGCCGGTAATGAAGCGCTCGTCGACGCCGTTGGCGCGCATCAGACGCCACTTGTAGTGGTCGCCGCCCAGCCAAACCTCGGTGATGTTCTCAAAACGCTTGTCGTCCCAGATCTCCTTGGGAGAGATGTGGCAGTGGTAATCGACGATGGGCATGTCCTCGGCAAAGTTGTGGAACAGCTCCTCGCCGGTTTTGGTGCTCAGCAGGAAATCCTGATCGTCCATGAAGTTTTTCATCAAACAACCCCTCTGTTGGCGGAGCGGGTGCACCGTGCGCCCGTTATCCTCTAGGTGAACGTTCACTATAGTAGTGCAAAATGGCACGTTAGGTGAACGTTCACCTAACCATCACGGGGTGAACGGTAGATTTTGGGGGTTTAACGGTTGTCACAAGGATCGCGCCGCACATATCGCGGCCCGCAAAGCCATCCAACTATGGGCTCATAGCCTTTCCGTCAGGGTGGGTCCCCACTCGACGTGCATTTTTTGGAGTATTCTGCGGCGCAAAGTCCCAAATACGGCCCATGGCACCTCATTTGCCCCGTGCGCCGTGCTTGATTGGCACAAAGAAGGGCCTTTGATGGCAAAATCCGCCA
>CABQHT010000055.1 GCA_902464035.1 uncultured Collinsella sp.
CGTGATTCGGCACTGGAACGGCGGCCTTTAGGGGCGTCTGGCTTGTCTTCCGAGCCCTGCGGACACCTAAACCGTCCCAACATTCGACGTTTTTTGCCAATTTCGGGAAAAGCGTCGAATGTTGGGACGGTTTGAATGCTGAGGATGGGCTCGGGAAGCCCTTCTTACTCGAATGACATGCCCTGTCGTACGCGTGTCGACCCGGTTCCCGTGTGCGGTACTATATTCCCTGAAGAATAATGGCCTGCGCGAGGGGAGGATTGCGTGGACGAGCGCACGCAACATGACGGTTTTGGCCGCGATATCAACTACCTGCGCATTGCCGTGACTGACAAGTGCAATTTCCGCTGCATCTACTGTATGCCCGCCGACGGCGTGGCGCCGCGCGCACACGATGAGCTGCTCAGCGCCGAGGAAATCGCCCGCTTTGTGCGCCTGGTAGCGGGGGAGGGCATTCGCCGCGTACGCCTGACGGGCGGCGAGCCGCTGGTCAGCCGCCGTATCATCCCGCTCATTCGCGACATCCGCGCGATCCCGCAGATCGAGGACATCTCGCTCACCACCAACGGCGCGCTGCTGCCCAAGCTGGCGCCGCAGCTCAAAGACGCCGGGCTCGACCGCGTCAACATTTCGCTCGACACGCTCGACCCCACGCTCTTTGGAAAGATCACGCGCCTTGGCCGGCTCGAGCAGACTATGGCCGGCATCGATGCGGCGCTTGCTTGGGGATTCGAGCCGGTTAAGGTCAACTGCGTGGTGGTCCGCCGGCTCAACCAAGATGTGGTGGCCCTTGCGCGACTCACGGTCGACCGCCCCATTCACCTGCGCTTTATCGAATACATGCCCATCGGCGACGAGCGCACGAGCTCGCATTGCGCTGTGGACCCGCATGCGCCCACGCTCAATCCCGAGCTGTGGGACGCGAGCGACACCGTACCGAGCGACGAGCTGCGGGCACGCATCAATGTCGGCGCCGCTGCGGCTGGCTTGGGTGAGCTTGAACCGCTCGACATCAACGACGCTCCTGCCGGCGCGGGCCCTGCGCGCTATTGGCGCTTTCCGGGTGCGGCGGGCACGGTCGGCTTCATTAGCGCCATGTCCAACCATTTTTGCGCGAGCTGCAACCGTCTACGCCTGACGGCCGACGGCAGCGTACGCCCTTGCCTGTTCAGCGATGCCGAGTATTCGGTTCGCGAGGCGCTGCGCCGCGGTGATGATATGCAGGTACTTTCGATTTGGCGCGATGCCGTGGCCCACAAACCGCAGGAACACGCGATAATTGAGGGCACGCAACGATTTATGTCCCAAATCGGAGGATGATCATATGGCCAAGAGCAGGTACGCCGATGCCACCAAGGCCGCTCGCAGGGCCGCAATGTCTGCCCATAAAGCTGCGGTAGCCAGCAAAGACGCCGCGTCCGCGCAGCCGACTGCCAGCGCTGCCACCGAGCCCGCCCGCGACGCGCGCCGCGACGAGCTGACGCACGTGGACGCCAAGGGCGAGGTACGCATGGTCGACGTGTCCGACAAGGCCGAGACCCATCGCATTGCCATCGCCGAGGGCACCATCCTCATGCATCCCGAGACGCAGGCCATGGTGCTGCAGGACCGCGCCAAAAAGGGCGACGTGCTCGCTTGCGCGCGCGTGGCGGGCATCATGGCCATCAAACGCACGAGCGACATCATCCCCATGTGCCATCCGCTGCTCATCACCAAGAGCAAGTGCGATATCGAGCCCATCGCTCCGGCAGGAATGCCTGCCGAGGACGTGCCCGAGGGCTGGGCGCCGGCGCGCTCGGACGGGCAGGTCGGCTTTCACGTGCTGGTCACGGCGGGCGTAACGGGCAAGACGGGTATTGAGATGGAGGCGCTGACCGGCGCGAGTGCCGCGTGTCTGACCATCTATGACATGTGCAAGGCGGTCGATCGCGGCATGGAGATTGTCGACGTGCGCCTGCTGCACAAGGAGGGCGGCCGCTCGGGCGTGTGGGATCGCGCGGAGCGTCAAGCTGCTGCTGCAGAGGCAACCGCTGTCGATGGTGCCGCGCCTGCGAGCGCATCCGCCCCGGCCGCGCCCGCGGCCCCCACGCCCGCCGTCCCCGCCATCGCGTTTATCGGTTACCAGAACTCGGGCAAGACCACGCTTGTCGAGAAGGTCATCGCCGAGCTTACCCGCCGTGGCCTGCGCGTGGGTTCGCTCAAGCATCATGGACATCACGGCTTTGATATCGACGTGCCCGCCAAGGACACCTGGCGCCATCACCAGGCCGGATCCAAACACGTGGGCCTCATCTGCGCCACGCGCTGGGCGGAGTACGCCGACACGCGCGAGGAGGACGAGATGCCCGCGCGCGAACTGCTGTCGCGCTACAACGACGTCGATGTGGTGATTATCGAGGGCTACAAGACCGAGGGCTTCGACAATATCGTGGTCGCGCGCTCCGGTGTCGACCGTTTGCGCGGCAAGAGCTCACTCGACCTGGTCGACGGTCGCACGCTGGCCCTTGCCTGCAACGAGGCCCTGGCACGCCAGGCCTTCGACGCCGGCTTTGCGACCCGAGCCATCAACATCAACGACGCCCGAGCCATCTGCGACCTTATCCAAGACCACCTTTAAGGCTTGACGCTGCGCCGCCCCAAGCACCCCATCTCGCCCCTCAAGCCGTCGCTCGCGTACCAAAGTACGCGTCG
The DNA here is from genome assembly GCA_902464035.1 of uncultured Collinsella sp. Taxonomy (GTDB): domain Bacteria; phylum Actinomycetota; class Coriobacteriia; order Coriobacteriales; family Coriobacteriaceae; genus Collinsella. Next base: position 2,692 of record CABQHT010000055.1, read on the forward strand.
CTCCTCTTTCGGGGCGACCTGGGGCACTTGGAACCGGCTCGCTGCGCCGCCATATCATTGGGCCACCACAGGCAGGTACCTTTGTGGTGGTTTTTGCTTTGATAGATGGTTAGGACATACCTTACAATCTACCAAGGAGTTCATGACGGGCGGAAAGACGGAAGGGGCTCGATGCGACCTTAGTCAGGCATACGGATAGATTGAGTCAATGGACGGCGCGGCGAATGACCGCTGTCCATATTCGTATGCAATAAGGAGTTCCCATGCCCACATCTGTATTCCCAAAAGTCCGCTCGTCGCTGTCCGCGCAGGCTAAACGCCTGGTGGCCATGCGCTTTCTCATTTACACCGGGTTTCAGACCAGTTATTTTATCGGCGTCATCGGAACGCTCACTTATGCAGATGACGCCTCGGTCGTCGCGACATCGCTGGCCGTCCTATTCATGAACGTTTTTGTGATCTTGGGATCCTTTGCGGGCGGCGCAGCGCTCGACGCCTGGGGTCCGCGCCGCCATTTCTTGCTGAGCATCGTCGGCGCGCTGGCAACGGGTGCTGCAATCATCGCCTTTGGTGGCGCGACCGGAACAGTCCTTGCCGGCGCGGTGCTCTTGGGCTTTGTAATGGGGTTCGCCCAGCCCGTCGCCACGTCCTATCCGGCCTACCTCACCGACGACCCTGTCGAGCTCAAAGACATCAACTCTGCCATCACCATGTTCTCTAACGTGAGCATCATCGTCGGCCCCACGCTGGGCGGCTTTGTTGCTGCGGCAGCATCGTCACGCGCGGTGTTCGTGCTCATGATGCTGTTCACCCTCTTGGCACTCATTGCCGGTTGGGGGTTTAAGCCGCAGGAAGTTCGCGTTGCCGGACGGGAGAATGCCGATTCGGCGGAGGAAGGGGAGCACACAAGCCAAGCCAACCGCCCCAACCCCAACACGTCCGCCCGCACCACCTTCGCGGCCAGCATCAAAACGGTCTTCACCAACAGCGTCCTCGCGCTACTTTTCTGCATCATTTTCCTTTCGAACTTTGGCTATGGAGCCTTTGACCCGCTGGAGTCGTTTTTCTATCGCGATGTCCTACACGTCGGCGTTGAGTGGATGGGCTGGCTCTCGTCGGCCTGCGGTGTCGGCGCGGTGCTGGGTGCCGTGCTCGCGCTCCGCTTGCCGCCGCACCTGGTCAACCTTAAAACGCTGCTCGTGGCGCTCATGTCCGTGGGCCTAGGAAGTCTGCTCTATGTGGGGACGCCGTACGTGGGCGTGGCCCTCATCGGCCAGATCGCCCTGGGCATAGCTTGGGGTGTCGTCAACCCGCTCCACAACACCATCGTGCAAACGACGGCGCCGCTCGAGCAACTCGGCCGTGTGAACTCGGTCATGGGCTTTGGCAATATGTTCGCCGGCGTGGCGCCGCTGGCGGTTGCACCGTGGCTGGCGGCAACATTTGGCGTACAACGGACACTCGTGGGGGCGGGCATGGTCGTGGCGGCGGTCCCTGCGGCGTTGCTGCTGTTTGGACACAATCACTTGGATCGTGCCGTAAAGCGGTAAGAAACCATCGCAACATTCGATGAAAATCGCGATTTTGCCGAAAAACGTCGAATGTTGTGATGGTTTGCGCTCCGGGCCAGGCCATCCTGCGAGTCCGGCCACCACAAAGGTGCCGGCACCTTTGTGGTGGTTTTGCCTTGACGGGCCGCGCCTGCGCCTTGGTATACCATGTACGCCGTTCACGAATACACCCCACACCGCCACACTACCCAGAAAGGCCACCATGGACGCCACATTCAGCCACATCAAAGCCGTGTTCTGCGATATCGACGGCACGCTGCTCACGAGCCGGCACACGGTGTCCCCGCGTACCGTGGCGGCGATCCGCGCCCTGCGCGAGCGTGGCGTGCTCTTTGGCCTGTGCACCGGGCGCGACGCCCACGCGACCGAGGCCATGTACGAGCTCTGGGGCATCGAAGGCCTGGTGGACGTGCTGGTGGGCTGCGGTGGCGCCGAGGTCATCGACCGGGCGCACGACATCAACGAGCTGAGCTATCCGCTGCCGGGCGAGACCATCGCGCGCATTTGCAGGCACATGGCGGACCTTCCGGCAACGCCCGTCTGCCCCCGAGACGGCGTGTTCTACGTGCCCGAGAGCAACGCGTGCGTCGAGCACCTGTCGCGCGTCGACGGCGTGCCCTACCAGGTGGTCGATTTTGCCGAGTTTTTGCGCGAGCCGCAGCCCAAGGTGATGTTTACCATGGCGCCCGAGGTAATGCCGCGGGTGATTGAGCGGGCGTCGACGTTTGCCGATAACACTGTTAAGGCGGCGGCTCTGCAAACCACGCAGCGGCTCTACGAGTTCATGGACCCGCGCGTGTCCAAGACGCGCGGCCTTGTGCGCGTAGCGGAGCTCAACGACATGGAGCTCCAGGACATCTGCGTGTTTGGCGATGCCGATAACGACACCTGCATGGTGGCCGACGCCGGCGTGGGCGTGGCCATGGCAAACGGTAGCGACGCCACCCGCTCCGCCGCCGATTTTGTAACCGCCAGCAACGACGAAGACGGCATCGCGGCCTTTATTCAGGAGCATTTGCTGTAGTGCCAGGCGAGAACCGCCGCAAAGGGGACAGGCCCTTTGCGGCGGTTTGTTCTAAGACTGGCAAGCGGGGCGCTATTTGTGCCGAGGCAGTTTCCCGCGAACTTAAATGATGATGTATAAACATCATGATATATACCGGTCGCTACTAATAGGCCATCTAGCTGGCAGGTTGTCAGAGCAGGCAAACGCTCTACCGTTTACAGCTACAAATCGACCGCTCGCAGAATATACTACTAAAAATAAAATGTTGTACAAATAACAACAAAGTATGAATTACCTAAAGTAGACAACAAATTTACCTGCGGTTTTTAAATAATAGAATTCAATAAAACAATGCATACTTTGAGCAATTGTCAAGAATAAAGATTGTTCGACGCAAAATTGCAAGAAATTGACGCCCCACATGTTTAAACAATGGCTAAACTTACCAATGTAAGGCACATATAAATATTGACTGCGTGCCGATTAGATAGCGAAAGAGCAGGATCGCGGTCTCTTGGGGAGGAGGCATCGATGACAGCAAATTCAAATAAATCTAAACAAGGTAATAAAGCGGCGCATCGTGTGATAGCGGGTGTTTTGTGCGGAGCTTCTGTCTTGAGCTTGGTACTGTCGCTCGTCATGCCCCCGATCTCCCAGGCCATCGCCAACGATGCCCAGACGGCTTTTACCGAGAAAACTGTAATGGGGGGGGGTTCCTCAAGTGAGTCTACTGATGTAGACAACACTACCAACGGGGATACCGAAAACCAGAATAGTGACGAGACCGAGGGTGGTTCTTCAGACGGTGATGAGCAGGCTCAGGCTGAGGATTTGTTTGAGGACGAGCCGCGGGTGGAAGACGGCGAACAGCTGGATACCAATGCTGTAATACTGGCTGCGGGGGGTGAGCAGGCCGAAGCGGCATCCACCGAGATAAAGAGCGTTGAAGACCTGAAGACTAAGCTGACGAACGCAAGCGGCATTGCTAGCTTCAAGCTTATGAATGATATTGATACTAGCGAGACAATTACGCTCGACACGGAAGCCAGCAATATTGAGCTGGATTTAAATGGCTACAAGATTAAGCATGCGAGTCAGAATCAGCCCCTATTCAATATCACCGGTGGTGCGACGTTAACCGTCAAGGACAGTCAAGAAACTGCCGCGGAAGAGATCTCGGCTAATCAAGAAAACAAATACGGCAATCTCGCTTCAATGGAATACGTTTCTTCCAATGGCATTCCGACTGGCCTTACCTACTACGTAACCGAATCAGTCGCAAACGGAACTGGAACAACCGAAACTCTTAAAGCGTATAAGGACGACATTAAAGGCGCCATTGTGGCGTGTGGCGGCTCAAGCCTTAGGCTCATCAATATGTACAACACCAACGGCAAGAGCGGCGCATTCAATCTTGTGAGTGGCGTGGTTACGCAGCAAAAAAGCAGTAGCGTCAGCAGCTTGGTGTATGCCGAGAACGGCTCGACCGTTTCCGTGAGCGGCGGTTATGTGTGTGGTGCTTCCGGCTCGGGTGCGGGCGGAGGAATTGAAGTACAGAATAATTCGAACCTCAGTATCTCCGGTGGCGTAATTGCCGGCAACAGTGCTCCTAGTGGCGGTGGTGTGTATGCTAACGGATCCACGGTCACGATAACTAATGTCGTAATCTCCGGCAACAGCACGCTTGATTCTGTTCCTGGTTTCGGCGGTGGCATCATGGCCGAAGGCGGCAGAGTTACTGTTTCCGGTGGCTATATCACAAACAATAAATATGCCAACTTCTGTGGCAAGGATGGTGACGGCGATCATGGTGGTGCTGGACTTGCCGCTAAAAACGGTACTCATGTCACCATTTCTGGTGGTCAGATCACTGGCAACTATTCCCAGGAAGCAGGCGGCGGTGTTTACGTTACCGATGTGAGCCGAGCTGGTGGCAATCGTGGTGACATGGCATGGCTCAACATTACAGGAGGAATTATTGCCTCTAACGTAAGCTACCGTTCTGAGGGCGCTGGCATTCGCGTAGGTCAGATGGTTGACGCGAAGATAATGGGAGCTTCAAAGGAGAATCCAGTCTACATTACGAATAATCACTGCATGTCTCGTTATGACTGGGGCGGTGGTGGAATCTTTGTCCAGGGTGATTCGAAGAACGCGTCTAACGCAGGCAGGCTGTTTGTATACAACTCGTATATAAGCAGCAATACCGCCGGTGGCTATGGTGGCGGCGTTGCGGTGTGTCCATCGGGTAAGACGCTGGTAACGAACACCGAAGGTACGGCGATTTTTGGCAACATTGACGCTGGCGAGGCTTCTAGTTACAACAACGAAAACGACAAATACAAGCCGTCGGATAATTCCGGCAATAATAGCAGCCCCCATATTTCTGGTGGCGGCGACGGTAAAGATCGAGATTTCGTCGCTTATAAGACAGAAGTCTTTCGCACCCATGGTCATGCCGATTTCTTCCTTGCGGCGCACAACAATACAACGCCGATCGCAGCTGTGATTGGTAAGATGCTCGGCGGCGGAGACGCCCAGTATTCGGGAAGCATTGAGCTTGAAAAGACCATTACCATTCCCGCCAATGGCGGCGTTCAGGTCAAAAATAGTATCGGCTTGTCTTCGGGTGTAAAAACGGGAGAGCCCGCTGCGACGGCTGCGCAGAATGCCGCCACAACCTTCATCACCGGCAACTATTCTTGGAACCATGGCGGCGGCATCATGTCGAATGGCGACCTGTATTTGGGTCAGCCTGAGGACACGTATGTCTACCCGAGCCTTAAATTGAAGGCGACCAAGGCACTGGTCAATTCGCTGACTAACCAGAACGAAGATCTCGCTGAGAATCAGTTCACCTTTACGGTCTACCGCAAGGATTCGGATGACCCTTTCTCTACTGGGACATTCAATCGTGACGCTTGCACCGAGGTTGGAACTGCAAATAATGATACAAGCGGCAGCATCACGTTTGACCTTGGTGAGCAGTTCTTGGCGAGTGGCACGACTGACAAGCTCACATACTACTTGGTCGAAGATGCTGGCGGGGACTCCGACATTGAGTACGATCCCGCTGTGTACAAGATTGAGGTGACAGTCGAGGATCACACGACTGTGCTCATGTCTGTTCCGACGCAAAGCAATCCGAACGTGACTAAAGACCTTAAGGTCCATAACTACACAATCACAAGTGTGAATGTGACCAAGAATCCCGGGGAGTCAGCTATCTCGCTGGGCACTGTGCAAGCAAGTACTGAGGGCTATTACTCGATTGCTGACTCCAATGGGCGAAAGACCTTCACCAACAAGTGCACTCCGTACACTTCCGCAGGCTCCTGGACTCCTAAGGCAACCAAGGTTGTTGAGGGTGGCGAGATGAAGGCGTTTACGCTCGAGTTTGCGGATAACCCGGACTTCACTGGTGCTAAGACGGTTAAGACGACGGCTGGCGGCGCCAAGTCTCAGACCCTGAACTTCGCCGAGATCGAGTACAAACTTAATCAGCTCGACAAACTCGCGGCTGACTCCACTGGCCGCGGCGCAAGCAAAACCTTCACCTATTACGTCCGCGAACAGCAGCCGACCACGCCGTTCGTGAACTATAAGTACGACAAATCGGTCTACAAGATCACAGTCACGGCAACTGATCAGTCTGATAAGACGATCAAGTGCGATGTGACCTACACCAAGATCGTCGATGCCAAAGGTGGGGAGATCGCTGAGAAGGACCAGAAACCGCTTAAATACGGTGAGGACACCAACGCTGGCCAAAGCCTTCCCACCTTCACCAACACCTACTCCGCTTCATTGCCCCTTTCTGGTATGTCGGGCGTCACTCTGACGTACCTTGCCGGCGCGGCGGTGCTTTGCGCTGCTGCAGCCTGGATGCACATTCGTCGCAAGGCGAATGCGAAGGGAGGCGAGCGTCGTGAATAAGAAAGTTTGCTCCTTCCCGATCTTGTTTGCGCTGCTTGCCCTCTTGATCGGCACCTGCGCGGTTGTGTTCCCCGCTTCCGCGCAGGCCGCGCCGACCTCGACCGGTTCCATCACGGTGAGCGGCACCGTGGCGCGCAGCTACGACGCCTATCAGATCTTTAGCGCCAACGTCGTCGACGGCGACAGCGATGCCAAGATCGCCACCGACCTCACCTGGGCAAGCGACGCCGCGCGCGACGCCGCACTGCCTGTGCTGCACAGCGCCGGCATGCCCAGTTCCCAGACCACCGCGCAGGAAGCTGCCGAGTGGCTCAACGCCGATTCTCACCTTACGAGCGCGCTGAGCGCACAGCTCGCTCGTTCCCTCCAGAGCTCCGACGCCGTGTCCGTGCCCCTTAACGCGGGCACGGCGGCCGAGCTGCCCTGCGGCTACTGGCTCATCGTCGTCGACGACGACGCCATCGCCCAGGGCGAGGCCGGCACCGCGCCGATCATGGCCCTGGTCGGCGGCAGCGCCGTCACCGTCAAGCCCAAGGCGGCGACCCCCAAGGTGTCCAAGCACGTGCTGGAGGACAGCACCGCCGCCTGGCAGAAGGCCGCCGACGCTACGGTCGCCGACGACCTGTGCTGGCGCCTCTCTGCCACGGTCCCGGCGGGTCTCACCGCCTACGACACCTATACGGTGCGGTTCGTCGACACCATGAGCGCGGGGCTCGACCCCTCCAAGGTGGCCTCGAGCATGCGCGTGTACGTGGCGGCGGGGGCAGACGGCGGCTTTGACGCCGTCCAGACCGGCAAGGACGGGCGCGCCGGCACCGAGCCCGCGAAGGGCTGGACCGACATCACTGCCCAGTGCGCCACCAAGGTAGCGGCCGACGGCAAGACCTTCACCGTGCGCACCGGCGACCTGATCGCCGCGCTCGGCGGGGCCGACGCCTTCACCGCGGGCGCCCGCGTGGTCGCCGTGTACAACGCGCCGCTCAACAGCGCATGCAACCACGGCATCGCGAAGGGCAACCCCAACGAGGTCTACCTGCGCTACCCGCGCTCTCCCTTTGCCGACCAGTCCGGCGACGCCAGCTTCACCCGCACGCCGAGCGATGACGCGACGGCCTACACCTGGGATCTCGCGCTCACCAAGCGCGGCAGCGACGGCGACAAGCCGCTGCCCGGGGCGGTCCTGAGCATCACCGACGACCGCGGTCGCACGCTGGCGGCCGACGGCACGTGGGATGCAGAAGGCAAGGCCACCGTTACCACGGGCGAGGACGGCCGCGTGACCGTCTCGGGCGTGGACTCGGGCAAGCTGGAGGTCCGCGAGCTCAAGGCACCCAAGGGCTACGCTGCCTTTGAGGGCACGCGCTCCGTGACGGTCAAGGCCGAGGGCCTGGACGTTAAGCAGGTTGCCGCCGCCAAGCCCAAACTCACCATCACGGCCGAGTCGCCCCTGCGCGCCGACAGCGCGGACGGGTCGACGGGCAGCCTGGAGGCGTCGCTCATCAACACGCCCACCGGCACGCCCCCTAGCACTATCACCGGAGGCTTTATGCCCTCGACAGGCGATATGGCAATGTACGCCGCGGCCGCCGCAGCGGTCGCCGGAGCCGCGCTCATCGTGGTCGCGCTCCTGGTCAAGCGGGGAGGTGGCAGCCATAAAGAGTAGCTGGCAGCCCCACAGAGAGCGGGGCGAGACATAACCAAGCAGATGCTTAGACACAGACAGATGGTTTTAGATCAAATGGATTTCAAGCAGAAAGCAGAGGAAAAGAAGATGAGTATGAGCAAGAACATCGCCCGCCTGGCAGTAACGGCAGGCCTCACGGCAGCGTTGAGCTTCGGCGGCGTTATGGCGCCGGTTACCATGGCGTTTGCAGCTGACCCTGTGGGTTCGACGGTGACTTTTGATGATCCAGTCTATCAGGAGACCACGACTTATAAAGGCATCCAGATCTTCACGGCTAACGTGAACGGTTCCACTGTCACTGATATTCAGTGGGCCGGATCTTCCCAGACTGAGAAGGATGCGATTCGGGACGCTGTGGTCAGCGCAATTGATGAAGCTGTGAAGGCAGAAGATGCCACCAAAAGCTACAGCAGCCAAAATGCACAGGATGCTGCCGAATGGTTGAATGACCATGCTGGAACGACTGCAACTACAAAGGTTGCGAACGGTCACGTTTTGAATGTGATTGCGAAAAAACTGAACGCTGAGTCTTTTTCTGGCACTTGGAAAACGACCAGCAAGGACGATAAAGCCCTTTCCGGTCTTACCGCTGGCTACTGGCTCTTCCTGACCAATAGCGTGACAGAAGATTCGAATACCAGCTCGGAAGACGTTTTTACCTCGCCTGTATATGCAGTCGTTGATGGCAAGACCAATAAAGTGGTGACTCCCAAAAAGAGCGTACCCACCGTCGATAAGAAAATCTTGAGTGCCAAGGGCGATAAAGAGCTCGATGCTAGTGACTCCCATGTCGGGCAGGCCGTAACGTACAACCTCTACGGCACCATTGCCGACAACTACGATACGTACGGTACGTACTTCTATCAGTTCTCCGATCAACTTTCCAAGGGCCTGACGTTGGAGACTGGCTTCACAGCAACTCTGTATGCGGATAAGGACCTCGCTCAGGCTGATATTGAACATACACATGGCATTAACGTAACGAGCAGCTTTACTCCGCATTCTAATCCTGCGGATGCCGATGGCAATGTTATGACAACTTGGACTTGCACCAACCTTAAACAGGTGGTGGACGTTAAGCCGGGATCCTGCATTGTGATTTCCTATAAGGCAAAGATTAACGGCAAGGCTACCGTTGGTGAGAATTCAGGTAACTCCAACACTGTCACGCTTGAGTACTCAAACAACCCTATGACTACCGACCACGGCACGACGGTGCCTGATGAGGTCGAGAGCTACACCTATGGTCTCAAGCTTAATAAGGTTGACCTTGGCACCGAGAAGGCGCTTCCGAATGCGAAATTTACTATCAAGGTGAAGACAGCAGCGGATACCGGTTTGCAGGGAAAATATGTTCAGCTCAATGGAGACCTTGGGAACGATGCATACGAGTTCGAGACTGGCGATGACGGCGCCATTACTGTCAAGGGCCTCGGTGCGGGAACCTATACGGTAGAGGAGACTGACGCTCCCGAAAATTACGACAAGGTCGCATCTTTCGATTTCACGATTAAGTCGAAGAGCGAAAATGAGGCTTCGGGTGAAAACTCGAATGCGGAAAAGTACGTACTAAGCGCTCCGAGCGGTCAGGTCATCATCGGCACACCGGACGATGTGACGGGCGATAATAAGCTTGAGGCTGAGAACGGCACCACCACAAATGCCGATGGTACCTTCAACATCACCGTTGGTGATACCAAGCAGGTTGGCCTCCCGCTGACCGGCCTCAACGGTGTGACCTTCACTTGGATCGCTGGTGGCGCGGTGCTGTGCATCGGCGTGGCGCACCTCATCCGTAGCCGTAAGCAGGCTGAGGAGTCCGAGCAGGAGTAACGCTCGCTCACCCATCCCTTTGGCAGGTGGGATGTGATGGCCATGAGACTTGCGGACACTTTTCTCGTCCATCGACGTTCTAGCTTTGCCATTCTCTTTTCGGGGCAGACTCCACGCTGGAGTTTGCCCCGTTCTTTTTGGCCAACACAGGCAGCCTCCACCGTCCGATGCGGACTCATCCGTCATCGCGTTTTTTGACTCGTATGAGGTTCGGTTTAAGGTCCGTAGGCGCACGCGCGGTGCGGACGGTAGAAGGCATTTGCGCCGCAACAAGCGCAAATAAGAATG
>CABQHT010000056.1 GCA_902464035.1 uncultured Collinsella sp.
GCCCTGCGCCTCTCGATGGCCACCGGCGCCAACGTGGTCGAGTGCCCGGGTCTGGGCGATTTTGCCAAGGTCGATGAGTATCAGAAGGGTATCGCCATTCGTCAGGTCTGCTAGCGTGGCGTACGGGCCTTGGTTTCGTGCTTTGTTGAGCACCCGTCTCGGATTATCGAGGCGGGTGCTTTTTCATTTCGGTGGCAGAGGTCTTGGGATTCAATCTTGCTTGAAGCGCGTTCGCGTGTGCGCTCGCTCTCGTTTCTTGCTAGACTTCTTGGAAACCATCAATCGATATGCCCGCAATTGCAGGAGGCCACAGGAATGTGCAATGTTTCGCTCAACGCCACGCAGCCGTCAGCCGCCTCTCTGCGTGTGTTGCGAGCCCTCGAGGATGCTGGTCTTGAGGCCTGGTACGTGGGCGGTTGGGTACGTGACGCCCTGATGGGACGTCCCAGCCACGATGTCGACATGTGCTGCAGCGGCCTGTGGCAGGAGTCCAAGGCGGCACTCGAGGCCGCCGGTATTGCCGTAGTTGAGTCGGGCATTAAATTTGGCGGCATTACGGCTATTTGCGATGGCGAGCGCATTGAGGTCACCACCTATCGCCTGGACGGCTTCTATACCGACGGTCGTCATCCTCAGAGTGTGGAGCGCGCCGCTTCGCTTGAGGACGATCTGGCGCGCCGCGACTTTACCGTCAATGCCATGGCCTGGCATCCCGAGCGCGGCCTTGTCGACCGCTACGATGGCCAGGGCGACCTAGACCGCAAGCTGATTCGCGCCGTCGGTGATCCTAAGCGCCGCTTTAACGAGGATGCCCTGCGCATGTTGCGCGCGGTGCGCTTTGCCTGCCGCCTAGACTTTGTGATTGAGCCCGAGACCAAGCGTGCCCTTGCCGAGTGCGCGCCGCTGCTCGATGCCGTGGCGCGCGAGCGCGTGGGTATTGAGCTTGAGGGCATCCTTTCGACCGGCCACGGGGGAGACGCCATGCTGCGCTACCCCGAGCTTGTTTGCGCCGCCGTGCCCGAGCTCGCGTCCGCTCGCGGGTTTGATCAACGCAGCGTCTATCATGCGTTTAACGTCTACGAGCATATCGCCCGCGTGCTGACGGTGGCAGGGGAGCTGGCGCTGTGCGACGGCGTCGCGCCCTCGTCGAGCCTTATGTGGGCGGCGTTTTTGCACGACGTTTCCAAACCCGAGTGCTTTACGGTCGATCACGACGGCAGCGGCCACTTCTACGGTCATCCCGAGCTCGGCGCCAAGAAGGCGCGTGTCATCATGGATCGCCTGGCGCTCTCGCACGATTTGGTGCGCGATGTGTGCCTACTGATCAAATACCATGACAAGCCGCTGCGCCCCGAGCGCTCCTGCCTGCTCAATATGATGCGCGCGCTTTCGGGTGAGGGCGTCGACACGGCCCGCCTGATTGACGAGCTTATGGACCTTAAGCGTGCCGATACGCTGGGCAAGGCGCCATCATGCTTCTATTACGTCGAGATGATTGAGGAGATGCGCGCGCTGGCGCACGAGCTGCTGGAGGCGGGGGAACCCTATACACTCAAGATGCTTGCTATCAACGGCGGCAACCTGATCCGCGCCGGTGTGAAACCGGGGCCCGAGCTAGGCCAGCTACTCAACGCCGCCCTCGAAGCCGTTATCGAGGACAACATCCCCAACGATCGCGAAGCCCTCCTGGCTCATCTCAACTTGAATTAGCTAATTAGTTGACCTGCGCGTTCCATAACCTGCCGACAATTTTTCGGCAATTTGGAATTTCTTCTTGCGCTGATGTTTTTTGTCCCGTAATATATTTCCTCGCAGCACGGCAGTGCAGATGTCATGTGGCCCGTTCGTCTAGCGGTTTAGGACGCCGCCCTCTCAAGGCGGAGATCACCAGTTCGAATCTGGTACGGGCTACCACGCATCTGATACCCGGTCTTTCCACGGAAAGCCGGGTTTTTTATTATCAAACAACTGTCTGTCATTCCCGTTTGAACAAGAGCTTTGCGTTCTGCTTATGGCCCTTACGGGTACAATAACCAAGATATTTTGACTGTTAGAAGGAGTCTCATGACGGAGTCCTCTCAGCATACGTCCAAGCCCCAGGTCGAGGTTGAGGCCTCGGGCGGCGATGACAATAAGAGCGCACGCCGCGGCGCAATCTTTATCGGCGTTGTGCTGGTGGGTTATATCGTCTATCTGGTGGTAACCGGGCAGATGGGGCAGTTCTGGGCTGCTATGTCGAGCGTCCAGGCGCCCTGGCTCGTTGTCGCGTGTCTTTGCATGTTCATGTATCTGTTCTTTGGCATTGTGGCCTATGCGATCGCCGTCTGGCTCGACCCTAATTCACCCGTCGGCATTCGCGACCTGATCTCGGTCGAGGCGAGTGGCATCTTCTTTGGCAACCTGACGCCCATGATGATGGGCTCTACGCCTGCCCAGATCTACCGCCTGACCAAAGCGGGCCAAAACGTGGGCGAAGCGGGTGCCACGCAGTTCACCCGATTTATTGTGTATCAGTTTGGCCTCGTTGCCTGGGGCGCTATCCTATTGCTTGCTCGCATGCCGTTTTTTGCCGAGCGCTATGGCGACATGACGCTGCTGTGCGTCTTTAGTTTTGGCGGTCACTGCTGCATCCTGCTCGGCATCTTCGCCGTCGCGCTCATGCCTAAGACCGTCACGCGCGTCGCCCATTGCATCATCAATTGGCTCGAGCGCATAGGTGTCTCGGCCACTAAGATCGATGGATGGCGCTCGTTTGTCGATGGCGAGATCTACTCGTTCTCCGAGAAGTTCAAGCTTTCGGCCGGACATTTTTCGTCCATGCTGCTCACCGTGTTTATCACCATGCTGCAGCTCGCGTTTTTCTATCTGGTGCCGTATTTCCTGATGCTTGCCTTTGGCCACCACGAGGTCGACTTTTTCTCGGTCATGGCCGCGAGCGCCTTTGTCCAGCTGCTGAGCTCTGCGGTCCCCTTGCCCGGTGGAACTGGTGGCGCTGAGGGCGGCTTTGCATTGTTCTTGGGTCATTTCTTTGGGTCGGCTTCGACCGCCGGCTATTTGCTGTGGCGACTCATTACGTTTATCGCGCCGACCATTTTGGCTGCGCCCCTGCTGGGCCTTAAGAGCGCCCACAACGAGAGTATCCATGCGCGTTGGGATCGCGTGATGCGCAAGCTCGGCCGCACGCCTCAGACGCCCTCTGCGCCCACTAAGCCGCACCCCATGAATGCTGTTACCGTTGATCCCAAGAAGCGCGCTCAGAAGGCTTCTGGGACCGCTAAGCCGGCTCATAAAGCCTATGTGCGACAGACAGGCGACGGTATCCGCGTGTCTCCGTCGGCACTCAATAAGAAGAAGCGCCCTTAGTCTCAGTAGGGCAGTCGTGCGTTCTTCATGATGCTGGGCATATTTGTGCTGTATGGGGGATAATCCTCTTGCGTAGATTATCTCTCATCTGTTGATGAATGCCCGCATATCGAAGGGACACGTCTATGGACACCAGCAAACCGCGTCTTGATCGCCGCATCGTTCGCAGCCGCAATGCCATCCTTTCCGCTTTCGAGCGCCTTCTCATGGAAAAGCCGCTGGCCGATATTACGGTGAGTGCCATCGCGCGCGAGGCCAATGTCGACCGCAAGACATTTTACGTTCACTTTGGTACGGTTGATGGCTTGCTCGATGCCATTGCCGTCGATGTGGTGGAGATGATTGTCGACTCGGTCGAGAAAACGCTTGCCTCCATGGACGGCGACACCAACGAACGCGCTCTGGGCGCGGCGGCGACCTTCTTTAAAACCGTTAACGAGGCACTGTGCAACAACCTGGTGCTCAATCGTCAGCTGATCGAGAACATTCCGCTCGATGATTTTATGGCTCGTCTTCGTGCGCCGCTCGAACACGAGATTACCGAGCGCGATCTGCTGCCCCAAGGTCTCAAGGACGAGATGTTCGACTACTATCTGGCGTTTTTGCTGTCGGGTATTATCGGTATCTATCGCACGTGGGCGCTGTCTGACGGTTCGGTTCCTATCGAGCGCGTCTCTGAGGTCGCCAACGACCTGACTCTCAATGGCCTGTCGAGTCTGGAATCTCGCTTGGATTAGGCGCAGGCTCGAGTTCGTGAGGCGCTTGTCGGGGTGCAGCCCGATCGACCAGGCGACGAGCATCCCGCCGAAGCAGTCGATGACCGGGCTCAGGTAGACCTTCTCGCCGCCCGGGAGTCTGAACTCGGTGATGTCGGTGAGCCACAGCATGTTGGGCTCGTCGGCGTGGAAATTCCTGTTCACGAGGTTCTCCGGCGCCTTGGAGACCTCGCCGGCGTAGGAGCTATAGCCTGAGGAGCCTTAAATGAAAGTCCAGTTTATCCTTCCCACTCCAATTGGGAATCCTCCGATGCGCCTTCGCACGCTCGCATGACCTCGATACCGTGCGAGCGTGCGAACTCGACGAGCTCTGCGTTGCGGGCGTTTATGGTGCCGAAGGCGGCGGGGCACACGATAAGGAGCGCGCAGTGGACGAGGAGCTCTTTGGCGCGGGCTACGGTTTTATCCCCGATCGGCTCGAAGGCGCGCTCGGCCACGCATTCCGTCGCCAGGTCGCGCGCGAGCTCGCAGTCGATGTCCCCTTCGTGCAGAACGCCCGCGTAGAACGCCTTGCCCTGCCGAATGAGCTGGCGAAACACAGCCGACCCCGTACCTGCGCCGGCGATGACGAACGTGTGCGCATCGCCGTGTGGGCGCCCAATTTCCACGCTGCCGAAGCGCTCGTTGAAGGTGCCATGTTGAAGGCCGTAGAGCTCGCCAATTGTCTCGCGCGTGAATATGTCCTCGGGTGCGCCGGCGCGGAAGACCCGGCCGTCCTTCACGCAAATCACCTTGTCGGCGCTTTTCTGCGCGAGCTCGAGTTCGTGGATGGACATGATGACAGCCGCATTCCGCGATTTCGCAAGGTGGCGAAGTATTCGCAGCAGGTCGATCTGGTAGCGGATATCGAGATACGACGTGGGCTCGTCGAGCACGAGCACACGCGGATCCTGCGCGATGGCGCGTGCGAGCATGACGCGCTGGCGTTGCCCGTCGCTTATCTGCATGAAGTCGCGCTCGGCGAGCTCTTCCACATGTGCGGTTTTCATGGCCTCGTCGACCCGACTATGGTCGTTAGGCGAGAGTGTGCCCATTCGCCCGGTGTAGGGGTGTCTTCCCGCCTCTACGATATCGCGGCAGGTGAGGAGCTCGGTCCGGGGGCGATCTGTCAGCATAACGGCAAGGTTCCTTGCGAACTCCGCCGTCTTCCATCGGGAAATCTCTCGCCCGTCGAGCTCGACCGCGCCGGCAAGCGGTGCTAGATGGCGTGTGATGGTTTTCAAGATGGTCGACTTGCCCGAGCCGTTCGGCCCGATGAGCGCCACGACGTCGCCCGCGCGAACCTCCAGATCGACGCCTTCGACTACAACCTTCTTGTCGTAGCCCGCCGACAGGTCGCTTATGCGGAAAAGCGGCGCTCCGTCAGCCTGCGTTTCGACCGGGGTTTCGAGGTTCGACTCCGCTCGGAGGAGGCGTTCCGCGCGCAGTTCCGCACGAGCCGAAAGTGCCTTCTGGTGCTTTCGTGCGAGCTCAGGACTGTCTAAGTATGGAATGTTCCCTCCGAGCGTTTTGGGCCACGGCTCGAATTCCCCCATCTACCTCACCCGTTTCTTCAACATGAGCGCGATAACCACCGGCGCGCCGAAGATGGCGGTGACGGCGCTGATGGAAAGCTCGACGGGAGAGAACAGCGTGCGCGCGATCAAATCGCAGCCCGCGCAAAAGATGGCGCCTCCCAAGAAGCACGCAGGAATCACGCGGATGGGCTTCGACGTCTTCAGCGCCGACTTCACGAGATGCGGAACCGCGATGCCTACGAACGACACCGGACCAGCGAACGCGGTCACGCAGGCGGAGAGCATGCTCGCTAGAAGGACGAGCACCACGCGGAAGCGTGCGACGTTCACGCCGACGCTTTTCGCGTAGGCTTCTCCCAGCTGGAAGGCGGAAAGGGGCTTCGATATCGCGAATACGCATGCGCTCACGGTGATCACCACGACCGCGATGACCGCGACGTCGTCCCAGCTCGAACCCGAGAAGCTACCCAAAGACCAGTTGTGCAGGTTCACGATGGACTGGTCGTCGGCGAAGGCGATGAGGAAGTTCGTCGCCGCCGAGCAGATGTATCCCACCATGACGCCCGCCACGATGAGCATGGCCATGGAACTTATGCGCCGTGCGATGAGGAGCACGAATCCGATGGTGATAAGCGAGCCCAGAAACGCTGCGGCCACCATGGCCGGCGAGGACATGGCCTGGTTCGCGCCTAGAAGTACGATCATCGTAAGCGCGACGATGAACTTTGCGCCCGAGGAAACGCCCAAGATGAACGGGTCGGCGATGGGGTTGTTGAAAAACGTCTGCAGCAGGAACCCGGAGAGCGATAGTGCCCCGCCGAGAAGCACGGCTGAAAGCACGCGCGGCAGGCGAATCTCCCAGATGACCTGGCTTTCCATGGAATTGGCCGCGCCGCCCGAAAGGATGCCGGGGATGTGGTCTGCGGGTACGAGCACGCTCCCGATGCACAGGTTGGCCCCGACGAGCACGATGAGGGCAACAGCGAGCAGCGCCGTCACGACGCGACACCGCGCGGCGCGCCCCGATTCGTCGTATGCCATGGAAAGCCGGCTTCTCATGGCGCTAGCCGAGCTTTCTCAGATAATGGAAGTCACTCGCGTCATCGCCGGTGAACGCCCCGTGCAGCTCGTCGATAATGTCGGCGGTAGAAGTCATCTGCTGGTACATGTCGGCGCTTGTGATCCAGACGTTGCCGTTCTTCACGGCTTTGAACTGCGACAATAGCGCGTTTTTGCCTACGAAGTCGTTCAAGGTGGCAACCGATTCGTCGATGGTGCCGTTGTAGACGATGATGTCGGCATCCTTCGCCGTCGCGTAGAAGCGCTCCATTTCGAGCGTTACTGACGAACCTGACGTCGACGCCGTCTGCGCGTCATCGAGCGCGTAGCTGCCGCCTGCAAGCTCGATCATCTGCGCCACGTAGTCGCCCGCCCGCCGCGTGACGGCGGCCCCGTTCGAGTTAATGTAGAAATACGCCACGGTTTTACCTGACGACGCGAGCCCTGACGTTTGCTCGACGCGGGCCTTCTGCTCGTTGAACAGGTGCGCGGCCTCGTCTTCCTTGTCGAACAGGACGCCGAAAAGCTTAATCCACTCGACGCGCCCGAGTGCTTCGGGCTCGCTCGACGACTGTTCGGTGAGCACGACGAGCCCGAGCTTCTGCAGCTTTTCCTTCACATCGGGCGTGTGGTTGATCATGGTGTTCTCGATGGCGAGCGTGCAGCCCGAGGCCGATATTCGCTCGTAGTCGGGCGCGCTGTACTTGCCGCCGTAGGCGATCGCCCCACTTTCGAGCGCGCTTTTGAAGCCCGCGACCGAGCAATCGTCGGCCTTCGTGCCCGACATGATGATATTGTCGTTCGCATCGAGCGCGTCGACCAGGCACATCGTCGCCGACGACACGAGGTACACCTTGTCGGCGGGGCGCCTTATGACCGCGATGTCTGAGCTCAACCCATCAGGTACCTTCGCATCTTGCGGCACCACGAGGAAGCGCTCCCCATTCGAAACGCAGATAAGCCGCAGGCCGCCTTCGTACTCGTCGACAGTGAAGTGCTTGGCGTATTCAAGCTGAAGCGCCCCCGTCGGCTCCCAGCCGCAGCCCAAATCGGCGTTGTGGAAGTCGGCCGCGGCGCTTGAAGCCGTTCCCGCAGGGGAGCCGCCGCTTGCATCGTCGTCCGATTTCTCCTTCATGGTGGATGAGTCGAAGTAGAGCGTGTAGTCGATGGTGTGCGGCGTCGACATGGCGACGGTCTCGGCCGACACGGCGATGTCCTCGTCGAGCGTGACGGGTATCTCGAACGTGGAGTTGCCGCCGTCGTTTACGGGCGCGTAGTCCACGCCGTCGACGGTCATCTTGTCGTAGTTCGAACTCGACCAGGTGATGGTCGCGGTGTAGGTGTCGCCATCCTTCACAATTGTGGTGGGCGAGGCTATGCTTGCGCGCCCTGACCCGCCGGAAAGCGAGACGCTCACAGTGTATTCCTGAGAGCCCACCGTGCCACCGGTCGCGTTCGGGCTCGCACTGCACCCCGCGAAGGGAAGCGCGAGCAGGGCGACGAGAACGCAGGCGATCGCGCGCGCCGCGATGCTGCGGCGCTTCCTGTTTTCCCCCTTGGGAAGAATCGACCGCATGGCGTTACTTCAGTGCGTCGGCGCGCAGATCGACGCCGGCGGATTCGAATACGAGCGTGCGGTCGTACCATCGCTCCCTTTTAATGCTCCACGCGGCGCAGGCGGTGTCCTCGTCGAGCGCATCAACGGGCACGTCGTAGGTGTACTTGCCTTCCGCGTTTTCCACATAGGGGATGAAGTCGGCCTCGCTCGCGGCGGCAGCCTCGTCGCCCGTGCCCATGAAGAGCTTGCCGTAGCCCGTGCCGGAAAGTGTCATCACGCAGTGCATGGAGTCGTTTTCCACGATGAGCTGTGCGTCCACAATCCTGAACATGTTCGAGCTGGAATCTACGGTGATCGGATAGGTGCCGTCGGCCACCTTGTCGGCGGTGATGGGGGCAGCGCTTGCGCCCTCGGGCGCATCGGCCGCCTGTTCGGTCTTTTCCTGGGAATCGGCATCGCTTGCTTTTGAGCTGTCGCTTGAATTTCCGGCGCAGCCGGCGAGCGAGAACGCGAGAAGCGCCGCCGACAGGGCGAAGACGAGGGTTTTCTTCAACATGGAGGGGTTCCTTTCAATCGCTTCGACCGCCCGCGCCGTGCGGTGGGCGGGCGGGATGCGAATGCAACGGGCATGCGTCGTCGTCGGGGAAAGGAGCATGCCCGTTGCACGGGGACGCGACCGGCGCCCCCGTGCGCGGCGAGTTTACAGCTTGGCGATGGCGTCGTCCACGTGCGAGACGTAGATGTCGTCGACCGCGACGTTCTGTCCCAGACCCTGGAGCAGGCACGTCACTTCGAAGCCGGCGGCCACGAACTTCGCAGCCCAGCTGTCGGGGTCGGTCTCGTCTGCCATGTCGTTGTTCGCGTGGTCGCCCGCGACCACCATGAACGGCGCGAGCACGGCCTTCTTGTAGCCTGCGGCGCTCGCGGCGGCGATAACATCCTCGCAGGTCGGTTCAGCCTCGACGGTGCCGACGAAGAACTGCGTCAAGCCCTCGTTCTTGAACACTTCCTGCATCTTGGCATAGTCGGCGTTGGAATCGGCTTCGGTGCCGTGGCCCATGAGGCACAGCGCCGTCTTGCCGTCGTCGAAGGACGCCATGTTCTCCTTAATGGCTGCGGCCACCTTCTTGTAGTCATCGTCGGAGGTGAGCAGCGGGTCGCCGAGCGAGATTTTGTCGAACTTGTCGGCGTACTTGTCGAGCTCGTCTTTCACGTCGGTGTATTCCAGGCCACCCATGAGATGCGTCGGCTGCACGACGATTTCCTTCACGCCGTCTTCCACGCAGCGGTCGAGCGCCTCGGTCATGTTGTCGATCGTGATGCCGTCGCGCTTCTTCAGCTTGTCGATGATGATCTGCGCGGTGAAGGCGCGGCGGATGTCGTAGTCCTGCCAGTACTTCTCGCGGATAGCGTCTTCGATGGCGCCGATGGTGATGTGGCGCGAGTCGTTGTAGCTCGTGCCGAAGCTCGTGACGAGGATGACCGGCTTCACGGCCTTCTCCTTTTCACTCGATTTCTCGGAACTCGCGGAGGTGTTGGAGCAGCCCGCGAGCGCGACTCCGGCGAGCGCGACGGCTCCGGTTGCTGCTGCGCCCATGAAGCCGCGGCGTGACATCTGGTCGGACATGGTTTTTCCTTTCCTCGGTTTGCCGGTCCCCCGGCGACAGTTGCTTGTCGGCACAAGCGAAAGAAAAGCGCACCCCTCGGGGTTCACAAGGAGCTAACGCCACGGCGATGCCGTGAGGAAAAGGCGAAGCAGTCTGGCTTGGGGCGCGAGGCGGTTCGCCCGCGCGTCCTATACAGTAATGTCCCTTGCCCAGGATTCCCACCTGGTTCCCTCCGCAAGCCAGCGCGGGCTGTGCGGGCGCCGCGCCGGTCATTTCCTTTTATCCGATTGTCATATGCTCGTTGCCGAAACTTTTACTATGATAGTGGGCACTTGTGAACGTGTCAAAGCCAGGGCGGGCGGCATTGCGCCTCCTGCCTGCGTATTTGCGCCGATTGCCGCCGCAGGCGCCGTGTTTTGCCCGCTGCGCGAATGGCGGCGTAAACGGTTGCGATGAGAAACGGGAAGGGAAGGCTCGGATGATTCATATCGTTGGCGCAGGCTCGGGCGCCGCCGACCTTATCACGCTGCGCGGGGCGCGCTTTCTGCGCGCGGCCGACGTGGTCGTTTGGGCGGGAAGCCTTGTGAACCCCGAGCTGCTCGCTGAGTGCAAGGAATCCTGCATCGTCTACGACAGCGCGCACATGACCTTGGAGGAAGTGCTCGACGTGATGTGCGCGGCAGATGCGCGGGGCGAGGAAGTGGTGCGCCTGCACACGGGCGACCCGTGCCTGTACGGCGCCATCCAGGAGCAGATGGACGCGCTCGACGCGCGCGGCGTGGACTACGAGGTGGTGCCCGGCGTGTCGAGCTTTTGCGGTGCCGCGGCGGCGCTTCGCCAGGAATACACGCTGCCGGGAATCAGCCAGTCGGTCGTGATCACGCGGCTTTCCGGACGTACCCCCATGCCCGCGGGCGAGGGCATGCGCACCATGGCGGAAAGCGGCTCGACTATGGTTATCTTCCTGAGCTCGGGTATGCTCGCCGAGCTTTCCGCCGAGCTTTTGGCCGCGGGCCGCAGCTCCGACGAGCCGGCGGCGCTCGTGTACAAGGCGACCTGGCCTGAGGAGCGCGTGGTGCGCTGCACAGTGGGCACGCTCGCCGATGCGGGCGCGCGAGAGGGCATCGACCGCACGGCGCTCGTGGTGGTGGGCCGCGTGCTCGGAGCTCGCGGCGGGCTTGCGCACGACGGCGTGCAAGCGGAGTCGTACGAGCGCAGCAAGCTTTACGACCCTTCGTTTGCCACGGGGTATCGGAAGGCGAGCAGCTAGCGTGGCCTTCGAGCACTACATATATACCGGGACGACCCGCCTGCGCTGCGGCTACACGACGGGGAGCTGTGCCGCGCTCGCGGCGAAGGCCGCCTGCGAGATGCTCTTGTCACGAAAGCCCGCCGGCCGTGTGTCGATCGTCACGCCCGGCGGGCTGCCCGTCGAGACGGACGTGGTCGACGCATGCATCGGCGAGGGGTGCGCCCAGTGCGCCGTGCGAAAGGACGCAGGCGACGATGCCGATGTGACCGACGGCGTGCTCGTGTACGCGCGCGTGGAACATGCGGGGTCGGGCACGGGCGCTGCGGGCAGCAAGGGCGTGCCCACGCGCGAATCGGAAGTTTCCGTCGATGGCGGCGTGGGCGTGGGGCGCGTGACGTTGCCCGGGCTCGAGCAGCCGGTGGGGGCGGCCGCCATCAACGCGACGCCGCGCGCGATGATCACTTCGGCGGTGCGCGAGGTGTGCGCCGCGCACGGCTTTTCTGGAGATATTGCTGTGACGATTTCGGTACCCGAGGGCGTTTCCCTTGCCGAAAAGACCTTCAACCCGCACCTGGGGATAGAGGGCGGCATCTCCATCCTGGGCACGACGGGCATCGTCGAGCCGCGCAGCCTCGCTGCCTTGCGCGACAGCATCGAGCTCGAGATCCGGCAACATGCGGCTATGGGGCGGCGCGGAGTCGTGCTCACGCCCGGCAACTACGGCGGGCAGTTCATCTCGGGGCATTTCCACCTAAACGGTGCGCCGGTGGTTTTCATCTCCAACTTTGTGGGCGATGCGATTGATTGCTGCGTTCGCGAGGGATTCACCAATGTCCTTCTTGTGGGACACATCGGCAAGCTGGTGAAGGTCGCTGGCGGCATCATGGACACCCATTCGCGTACCGCCGACTGCCGCGCGGAGATTCTGGCCGCCCACGCGGCCTTGGCCGGCGCGGGCGCGAAGACCGTGCGCGAGATCATGTCGTCGGTCACGACCACGGCGGCGCTCGAGGTAATCGAGGCCGCCGGCGTGGGGGACGCTGCGCGCGCCTCGCTCGCTGCGGCAATCGAGGACAGGTTGCGCCGCCGCGCGGCGGGCGCATGCGACATCGCCGCGGTCGTGTTCGACGCCGAGCGCCACGAGCTTTTCCGCACGTCGGGCGCCGATGCAGTTATCGGGGAATTGGGGGCGACGTATGAGTA
>CABQHT010000057.1 GCA_902464035.1 uncultured Collinsella sp.
CGTCCCTACAAGGACAAGCTCACCCTGTTCTGGAGCGAGCAGGACATGGAGAACTCCGAGAACGAGGGCTTCCTGGTCGTGGACGAGGACCACTTTAAGGTCCGCGTCGCCGGCACGGTCCGCACCGTCTCGGTCGATGCCGTCAACACCGGCCTTCCCGAGGCCGTCCGCCTGACCATCAGGGCCGTGCGCGACAACTATTCGTACCTTCTTAAGAAATAGGCGAGTCTTTTATGGCCAAAGCTATTCAACATAATGTGGCCTACGTTGCCTGCGGAAGCGGTTGTGCTTCCGCAGGCGGCGACGCCCGCTGCAGCGAAGGCTGCATTGGCTGTGGCGCCTGCGTCACGGCCTGCCCCCACGGTGCCATCGAGCTGTTCGATGGCGTCGCCCGCGTGGACCGCTCCAAGTGCACGGGCTGCGGCCTGTGCGGTATGGCGTGCCCGCAGCGCGTGATTGCCTTCGTCCCCGGCTACCAGAACATCCTGGTGCGTTGCAACAACACCGATAAGGGCGCCATTGCCCGCAAGATCTGCGACACCAGCTGCATCGGCTGCGGCATGTGCGCCAAAAAGTGCCCCGCTGGCGCTATCCGTATCGAGGACAACTGCGCCCATATCGACGGCACGGATTGCCTGTCGTGCGGTATGTGCGCCGTCGTGTGCCCGCATGGCGCCATCCACGACCGCACCGGCATCGCCGCCGGCGTGTAGAAGGGAATCACCATGGCACAGGAATTCACTTTTACCGTTAACGGCGTGGAGCGCACGACGACGGAAAACAAGCCGCTGCTGCGCTACCTGCGCGACGACCTGAACATCCACTCCGCCAAAGACGGCTGCTCCGAGGGCGCCTGCGGCACCTGCACCATCCACGTGGACGGTGCGGCCGTGAAGGCGTGCGTGCTGACTACCGCCCTTGCCGCCGGCCGCGACATCGTGACCGTCGAGGGCCTGCCCGAGGACGTGCGCGAGGCCTTTGTGTACGCCTTTGGCGCCGTGGGCGCCGTGCAGTGCGGCTTTTGCATCCCCGGCATGGTCATGGCGGGTGCGGCGCTTATCGCCGAGGACCCCGAGCCCACCGAGGAGCAGATCAAGTACGCCATCCGCGGCAACATCTGCCGCTGCACCGGCTACAAGAAGATCATCGAGGGCATTGCGCTGGCCGCTGCGGTGCTCCGCGGCGAAAAGCAGATCGACGAGGACCTGGAGCGCGGCGACGACTACGGCGTGGGCAAGCGCGCCTTCCGTATCGACGTGCGCAAGAAGGTGCTCGGTGAGGGCAAGTATCCCGACGACATCGACGAGCTCGATCAGCCGGGCCTGACCTATGCCAGCGCCGTGCGCTCCAAGTATCCGCGCGCCCGCGTGCTCTCCATCGACACCTCCAAGGCCGAGGCCCTGCCCGGCGTGGTGGGCATCCTGCGCGCCGAGGACGTGCCGGTCAACCAGGTCGGCCATCTTATCCAGGACTGGGACGTCATGATCGCCCAGGGCGACATCACCCGCTGCGTGGGCGACGCCATCGTACTGGTAGTTGCCGAGGACGAGGCAACGCTCGAAAAGGCCAAGAAGCTCGTAAAGATCGAGTACGAGCCGCTGGAGCCCGTGCGTAATATTGTCGAGGCAAGGGCCGAAGACGCACCGCGCCTGCACGACAGCTTCTTTGCCTTTGGCAACACGGTGGAGCTCAAGGACAACGTGTGCCAGAGCCGTCATGTGACGCGCGGCGACGCCGCCAAGGCGCTGGCCGAGAGCGCGTTTACCGTGACGCAGCGCTTTACCACGCTCTTTACCGAGCATGCCTTCTTGGAGCCCGAGTGCGCCGTGGCCTTCCCGTATAAGAACGGCGTCAAGGTGCAGTCGACCGACCAGGGCGCCTACGATACGCGCAAAGAGTGCGCCCACATGCTTGGCTGGGACAACGAGCCCGAGCGCGTGGTCGTCGAGACCATGCTCGTGGGCGGCGGCTTTGGCGGCAAGGAAGACGTGTCCGTCCAGCACCTGGCCGCGCTTGCTGCCTATAAGCTCCAGCGTCCTGTGAAGTGCAAGCTCACCCGCGCCGAGTCGCTCGCGTTCCATCCCAAGCGCCACGCCATGGACGGCACCTTTACGCTGGGCTGCGACGCCGAGGGCAACTTTACCGGCCTGGACTGCGAGATCAACTTTGACACCGGCGCCTACGCGTCGCTGTGCGGCCCGGTGCTCGAGCGCGCCTGCACGCACGCCGTCGGCCCCTACAAGTACCAGAACACCGACATCCGCGGTTTTGGCTACTACACCAACAACCCGCCGGCCGGTGCCTTCCGCGGCTTTGGCGTGTGTCAGTCCGAGTTTGCGCTCGAGAGCCTGATCGACCTGCTGGCCGAGAAGGTCGGCCTGGATCCGTGGGAGATTCGCTACCGTAACGCCATCGAGCCGGGCGAGGTTTTGCCCAACGGCCAGATTGCCGACTGCTCCACGGCGCTGAAGGAGACGCTGCTCGAGGTCAAGGATGCCTATTACGCGCATCCCGGCCACGCCGGCATCGCCTGCGCTATGAAGAACGCCGGCGTGGGCGTGGGCCTGCCCGATGCCGGTCGCTGCAAGATTCGCGTTGAGAATGGTCGTGCCGTGGTCTACGCCGCCACGTCCGATATCGGCCAGGGTTGCAACACGGTCTTTTTGCAGGACGTTGCCGAGGCATGCGGCCTGCCGCTGAGCTGCATTGCCAACGGCGAGTGCTCCACCGAGAACGCTCCCGACTCCGGCACCACGTCTGGCTCGCGTCAGACGGTCGTGACCGGCGAGGCCGTGCGCGGTGCCGCCTTCCTGCTGCGCGATGCCATGGTTGGCATCGAGGCCGGCAAGCCTGCGCCTACCGCCCCGGTGAGCGCCCATGGTGACGGCGTCAAGATCGAGTACGACGACGGTCGCGCCTATCAGCTACGCACACAGGAGCTCGTCGCCGGCCAGGGCATGCATCCTCAGGATCCCGCGGCCGCCATCAAGGCGCTCGAGGGATGCGAGTTTGGCTACGTGTATCTGGAGCCGACCGACAAACTGGGCGTCGACGTCCCCAATCCCAAGAGCCACATCTGCTACGGCTTTGCCACGCACGTGGTCATTCTGGATGATGACGGCCGCGTGAGCGAGGTCTATGCCGCGCACGATTCCGGCAAGGTGGTCAATCCCATCTCCATCCAGGGTCAGATTGAAGGCGGCGTGCTCATGGGTATGGGCTATGCGCTCACCGAGGACTGGCCGCTTAAGGACTGCGTACCCCAGGCAAGGTACGGCACGCTCGGGCTGTTCCGTGCGCCCGAGATTCCGGATATCCACGCCATCTACGTGGAGAAGGACGAACTGCTGCCCGTGGCATACGGCGGCAAGGGCATCGGCGAGATCGCAACGATCCCCACGGCGCCCGCCGTGCAGAATGCCTACCGCGCGTTTGACGGCAAGCTGCGTCCAAATCTGCCCATGGTGGATACGCCGTACAGCCGCGCTCGTCACCGCGGGTAGGGTAGAACGCGGACGCCCATTGCTGACGGGCTGTTCGCGCTCAACATCAACTGTATATGCTGCGCCTTTGGCCCCGGCTCCATCGCGAGCCGGGGCTTTTTGCTTGGAGCGGAAAGCGTGTCCCGGATTCGACGCTCAGAATGGGATGCGCTTTCCGGTTGGAGCTTCAAACGGAAAGTGCATCCCGGAATCCGCGCCTGGAATGGGACACACTTTCCGGTTGTCGTTCACTTGGAAACTGCATCCCAGTTTGAGCGTTCATTCTGGGACACGCTTTCCGTTAGGCCTACCATCCGGAAAGTGCATCCCGTTTTGAGCGTCCAGACTGGGACGCGCTTTCCGCCAGCGTGGCTGCTGGGAAAGCATGTCCCAGATTGGCAAGATGCGACGCGGCGAGTCGCCGTTCAGCGGCTCCTACAACTCCACCTCGTTGAGCCATGCCGGCAGAGCGGTCTGCCGGATGCCTGCCGTCTGCAGCTTTTTCGCGAGCAGACCCGCCGAGCGGACTTCGCTCATGGTAAAGCGCAGCAGAGGGTGACCGTAGAGCGATAGGTGCGCCTCGCGCTGTCGTTCGGCAACGAGCGCCTCGGCGGTGGTGCGTCTGGCCAGCATGGTCTGGTCGGTATATTTGATGAGCCCGTCGAGCTCGCCCAGTGTGAGTTCCCGCGCCTGGCGCTCCCAGGCAAAGTCCGTTCGTATGGGCTTGGCCGAATCGAAGGGGTCCGTCAGCTCGTATTGAAGCCAGTCGGGCGCAAAGCCCGTCTCGATCATGACGGCTCGGGCGACCGATTCTCCACCGCTCTCGGCGCGGGCGTCGGCATATCGAAGTGTCGTGAGGGCAGTGCGAATCGCGCGACCATTGCGGGCGGTCGCTCGTTGTTCGACGGCCTCCATCAACTGCTCTCGCGTAAGGCCGAGCTTTGAGATCGCCGAATCGGCAATGGGCATGCCGTCTGCAAAGCCAGTTTGCAGCAGGCAATCTGTAGCCGTTTGGATGGGCGGCGTTACTGATGTGCCGGATAGACGGATTGCTCCGGCCGGCTCGATCTGATGCCGCTGAATATGCGCGCCCGGGCGAGCCGACGGCTTTGTCGAGCTACAGACATGCACAACGTTCAGATGTCGCCACGAGACCTCGAGCCCCAGCAGGCAGGCGGCCGAAAACGAGCAGAACGTCCAATCGGGGTGGATGATCGCAAGGGCGCGAATAATCTCGCAATGACGCTGTGCACGGTTGAGTTCATCCCAGCGCGTTTTGCGCGCGAACAGTCCCGGCATGGGCGAGACGACCGCGCTGCCGATGCGCCGAAGGAGCGCTTTTCGGATTGCCGTGCTCGGGGGAATCAGACAGCGCCCCTCTTGTTCGGCTTGAGTGAGCAGTTGGTCGATGAGTTGGTCATTGCAATGGGTCATGAGCTACCGCCTCCTTTTGGGTAGCAAAAAACGTATCAGCCGCAACTTGCCGCCCAACTGACCAAAAGCTGACCAAAATCTAACCATGCAGGTAGATGGCCTGTTTTCGGCGACATTTTTACATTCGAATCGGTGGGCGGTGATCGGCTCCCGTGAACGGCAACAAGTTATGAAGACCTGGTAAGTTTAGGGACGTGTACTTTTTCGAAAAACGGTAGTCTCTCCGCGGAAAGTGCATCCCAGAATTAAGCCTCGGAACGGGATGCATTTTCCAGTAGATGCTTCAGTGGAAAGTTCATCCCAGAATTCAGGCTCAGAACGGGACACGCTTTCCGGATGGCATGCTTGGCGGAAACTACGACCCAGTTTTTGGCTCCAGAACGGGATACATTTTCCGGAACGGTCCACGTGCGGGGGTGCACCGCCCCTTTTCGTGCTCCGCTTGTCGAATTACGTTATAGCTAGACATATTATAGGAAGGTATAATATGTCTAGCTATAACGTAAAGGAAGGATGGCCCTATGTTTATCGGAAGAACAGTGGAAATGTCCGAGCTCAATCGACTGTATGGCACGGGCTCCTTTGA
The DNA here is from genome assembly GCA_902464035.1 of uncultured Collinsella sp. Classification (GTDB taxonomy): domain Bacteria; phylum Actinomycetota; class Coriobacteriia; order Coriobacteriales; family Coriobacteriaceae; genus Collinsella. Next base: position 5,503 of record CABQHT010000057.1, read on the forward strand.
AATGCCTGTGATTTACGGCCGCCGTCGTGTGGGTAAAACGCGCCTTATCACAGAGTTCATCCAAGGCAAGAAGGCTATTTACTTTCAAGCTCGTCGCACCAATGCAGAGGCAAACCTGCACGGCTTTAGCCAGGCGATACTTGCAGGCTCGGTTGGTGCTGCAGGCGTGTCGTTTCGTAGTTTTGACGAAGCGTTCGATGCATTGGCCACCATGGCTCGCACGGAACGTTTGGTTGTCGTGATTGACGAGTATCCCTATCTCGCCCAATCGAATCCCGAAATCAGCTCGTTGCTGCAAGACAAGATCGACCACTTATACAAAGAGACCAGGCTAATGCTGATCCTATGCGGCTCGTCTCTTTCGTTTATGGAGGAACAGGTGTTGGGCTACGAGAGCCCACTATACGGTAGGCGTACGGCCCAGTTTAAGATCATGCCGCTCGATTTTACGACGACCCTCGGGTTGTGGCAGAGCGTGGGTCGCGAAGACGCTGCAGTTTGCTATGGCATGACGGGTGGCATTCCTGCATATATCGAGAAAGTCGATCCTGCCGCACCGCTCAAGGACAACATCAAACGTCTTTTTCTTACCCCTACGGGCTATCTCTTTGAGGAGCCGAGTAACCTGCTATTGCAAGAGTGCCGCAATCCCGAGCAATATGATGCGATCGTGCAAGCAATTGCTCAGGGGCGCTCGAAGATCTCAGAGATTGCGAGTTCTACGGGAATCCCTGCGAGCAACGTAAAGAGCTATGTGGATAAGCTGGCGTCGCTTGGGATTGTCGAGCGCGAGCTGCCCCTAAACGAGACGAGCAATAAGCGAGCCGTGTATCTGCTGAGCGACCAGATGTTTAGGTTCTGGTACAAGTTTGTGCCGCAGAACATTGGGCTGATTCAAAACGATATGGCCGAGATGGCGTATAAGCGCATTGAGCCGCACGTATCGGATTACATGGGTACGGTCTTTGAGCTTATATGCAGACAATACGTGTACGAACTCGCGCGCGCGGGCCAGCTCGATGTGGTTCCGGCGAGCGTCGGGCGCTGGTGGGGGACGGACAATCGCACGCATACGCAGGAAGAAATCGACTTGATTGTTGACGATGGTGAGGGCGTTGCGCTGTTTGCGGAGTGCAAATGGCGCAATGAACCGGTAGGCGAGGATGTTCTGGAAAAGCTCGTGTACCGAAGCGAGCTCTTTAGGCGGCAGCATAAAAGCTACGTGATCTTCTCGAAGCGTGGCTTTACGCAAGGATGTCAGGAAGCTGCGGCGAGCAGGGGAGATGCCAAGCTGATTTCGTTTGCCGAGATGTGCGAGCGGAGATAACCAAGCGCGCTCTGATGTGATGCTCGGAATGGGACGCGCTTTCCCTTTGGCGGAAAGCGCGTCCCAGATTTCGGCCTCAGAGTGGGACGCATTTTCCGGTAGAGGCCTGGAGCGGAAAGCACGTCCCAGAATCCGGGCAATTCGCTGGTCCGGTGGTTGAGCAAGCGCCGCGCTAAGGATGCCGAGCGTAAAACCTACAATGAAAACGGCGTAAAAACTGCATTGAGAATGGCGTAATTTCGCAGGATGACGTCGCCCGCTGGTGCTGCAGGAGCGGTGATCTGCAAACCTTGGGTTTTCGGACGAGCTTGTGCGAGAGAGCAAACCAGTATGTGCGCTCGAAGGCCCGCGTTCGCGTGCGTCCCAAGCGCTACTTCTGCGACCCGTCACTTGCGGCGGCGTTGCTGGGGGCTACCCCTGAGCGGCTGCTTGGCGATATGCAAACGCTGGGGATGCTCTTTGAGAACCTCGTTCTGCGCGACGTGCGCGTGTTCCTTTCCGCCTACGGCGGTGTCGACAACAGTGTCTATTATTTCCGAGATGAGAAGGGCCTTGAGGTCGATCTGATCGTTGAGCACGACGGGCGCTGGGGAGCCATCGAGGTCAAGCTGAGTGATGCGAAAGCAGACGATGGAGCGAGAAATCTCAAGGCGCTGGAGAGGAAAGTGCTCTCCAATCCTGCCGCCCAGAATGCCACGCCGGCGTTTTTGGCGGTCGTGGTTGGAAAGGGGAGCATTGCCTACACACGCGACGACAGCGTGGCGGTGATCCCCATGGCGGCACTTGGGGCGTAGTGGTTTTGCGGGCGTGCCGTGCATCCATTACCGAAAATCCATTTGTTAGACCTGGCGTCCGCGGGTAAAATAAAGTCGACGGCAGCCCAAGTAGTGAAGAGCTGGGCGGCGCCGTTACTTCGATTAAGGGGTCAATGCCTTAGAGGCGTCGACCCCTCTTTTTCTGCTTCGTACGCTGCTTGAGTGCCTCGGTAAGTCCGATAAGCGCCGTGAGGAGCGAGACCAAAGCGGTCAGGAGCTTCACGAAATCAGTCAGATCGGTCATGGGCATCACCTCCCGTCGCATGGAGGGCGCTGCTCGGCACATGGAACTGCCGTCAACAACTGCAATTCTATCAAAGTACTGCTATAAATACGAATATATGTTCGATAATAACAGTGACGTGATTCTCTCAAAGTGTGGCTTTACGCAAAGATGCCGGAAAGCCGTGCTGTGCGATTTCATGTCCGCACGGGTTCCTATCCTTACGGCAATGTAGCCGCCTATGTAACGAGCGGCAGTTGACGGAGAAAGGCCCTGACCGTGCCAGACAAAAAGACGCCGGATATTTCGGCCATCGATACGACGAACTTTGCGCGCCATATCGTGCTCGACTTTGAGTTTGCGCCGGTGCCAAAGCAGCGCCAGCGCCGTGGACTGCGCAATGAGATTATCGAGGTCGGCGCCGTCAAACTCGATTACCACGGCAACGTTATGGGCGAGTTCTCGCAGTTTGTGCAGACGGAATTTACCGAAGGCGTTGCGTTCCCCGTCCGCGAGCTCACAGGGATATCGGCCGTGGGCACCGCGATGGCCGATCCGCTCTACATGGTGATCAAAAGGCTCAGCGATTGGATCGGGCGCTACTCCGCCCAGGTGGTCTGTTGGAGCGGGGCGGATCGTCGACAGCTTTTGATCGAGTGCCAAGCAAAGCACATCGATCTTTCCGCATTTCCTACGGACTGGGCCGACCTGCAGGCGTTTTACACCTCGATCATGGACATGAGCAGCCACGGGTGCGTCTCTTTGAGTGACACAGCGACGTGGTTTGGCATCGAGTTCGACGAGTCGACGGGTCACGCCCACAGCGCCCTAGCCGATGCGCGCGTGACCGCTAAGCTGCTCAAGCAGATGATGGAGGGGGACTATCACGTGAGTCCGCGCGCCCAGGAAGTCCGCCAGCGGTGGGGGATGGGCGAGCGACCCCAGACGCGCCTTTCCAGCAAGTGCCCCGAGCTGGGCGATCTGCTGCTGAAGCTGAAGGCGGAGGGGAGGTAGGCGGAGCGGACAATATTGTCGTTTTCGCCTGCGAAGAAAGAATCAATTAACTTCAAAGTGTGGCTGGCTTCTAGTGAAGACTTAAACACCAGGCTATGAAAGGGTTATCGAGCCATTGAGACTGCAACATTCGTCCATCGCAAGACGTTACTCGTTCAAATTGAGACGCTCCACATCCTATGAAATGGTTAATGCGGAGCGTCCCTAGAAGTCTGTCTTCTGTTACCTAATAGTAGAGTTCGATATACGAATACGCCTTATCAAAAAGAGCCTGGTCTTTGAGCTTGTAGCGCATCCATAGAATGGCACGGAGCTGTTTTTTAACCTCTTTCACGCCAGCTGTGGTAGCTTGCCAGCCGTCGAAGCGAGTTATCTTAACGATCTCGTCAATGTCATTGACGATGTTCTCGACGATGATAGGCGTGTCGCCGTTCTTGATGCCGTTAAAGAGCTCAGTGAGAGCAGCCTTTCCCTTGTCCTCCTCTTCCTCGGGCACGACTTCCTTTTCGGCGGCTCGTGCTTCTTTGGCGAGGTCGATGAGCATCTTGAGGAACTCGACGCTGTTGATGAGACCTTGCTCGTGACGTTCCCTCAGGTCCTCCAGGCGCTCGCCGAGCTTCTGGAACTTGCCATTCTTATCGTGCCTGCGGATTCGGGCGACGAGATCTATCTCCAGCTTACGCGTGATCTTCTCGGTATTGCTCTTGTCGTTGATGAAGTGCTCGATCATGTCCTCGTCGAGTTCAAGGATGTCGTCATCGTCTCGGACTCTCTCGACGGTGATGTTCTCGTGCACGAGCTCGATTGTCTTGGGCCCGAGCGCTGCCCAGATGAGCTTCCCGCGATTGTCTACCGGTCTCACGGAATCGTAGACCTGCGAGAGCCAGATGAAATCGGGCTTGTAGGGATTGAGACATGGGTCGGGCGAAAGCGCTTCCCACGCTCTGTTCAAGACCGAGAAGTCGGCCCCGAACTGGTCCTTCACCTTTGTCGTTGGCAGACATTGCTGGGCTTCGAGAAGGGATTCCCAATCTGCACTGCGGCGATCTTTGACCGTTGAGAAGTACTCGAGGCAGTAATGCATGAGTCTGGGCAGTTCGGCCTTTACCTCGTCGATGTTGGTTATGACCTTCTGCACCTCGGCCTCGTCGAAGTGCAGGGACTTGGCGACGTTGTCGAAGAGGCCGATATAGTCAACGATGAGACCGAATGTCTTCTTGTCGTTGTAGACGCGGTTGGTTCGACAGATTGCCTGCAATAGCGTGTGGTCGCGTAAGGGCTTGTCAAGGTACTGAGTTTGCAGGATGGGTGCATCGAACCCCGTGAGCAGCTTCGCAGTGACGATGAGAATCTTGAGCGGATCGTCCGGGTCGCGGAAACGGTCAAGGAGCTTTTCCTCGGCATCGCGATCGCGACGATATGCCTTGTACCGGTCCTCCTTGTCGTTGTTCGTGTCCATGACGATGGTGACTGCATCAGCGCCCAAGAGCTTGTCGAGCTCCTCCTTATACAGCAGGCAGCACTCTCGGTCGTAGCAGACTACCTGCGCCTTGAAGCCGTCGGGCTCAACCTTTGACTTGAAGTGCTTGGCGATGTGCTCGCATACCTTGTGGATGCGGTCGGGGGCCTTCATGACGGACTCGATCTTGACGCGCCTGGTGAGTTCCGCCTTGTCTTCTTTGCTGAGGTCTCGGGTCATTTCGTCAAAGGCGGCGTTCACGACCTCTTGGTTGACGTGGAGCTCGACGGGAACGGTTTCAAAATGGAGCGGCAATGTGGCGTGGTCGCGGATGGAGTCGGCGAAGGAATAGCGGCTCATGTAGCCGGACTTGTCCTCTTTGGCACCGAAGGTGTGGAACGTGTTCTTGTCGGTTCGGTTGATGGGCGTGCCGGTCAAGCCGAAGAAGAAGGCGTTTGGCAAGGCGAGGCGCATCTTCTCGCCGAGGTCGCCCTCTTGGGTGCGGTGCGCCTCGTCGACCATGAGGATGATGTTCTCGCGCTCGTTGAGCGTCCCCGCAACCTCGCCGAATTTGAAGATGGTGGTGATGAGGATCTTTCTCATGTCCTGCTTGAAGAAGGACTCAAGCTCCTCCTTGCTGCCGGCGCTTGCGAGGTTGGGGATATCGGATGCGTTGAAGGTCCCCGTGATCTGGGTCTCAAGGTCGATTCGGTCATCCACGATGACGACGGTCGGGTTCTTGAGTTCAGGGACCATGCGCAGCTTCTGGGCGGCGAATACCATGAGCAGTGACTTTCCTGAGCCCTGGAAATGCCAAATGAGGCCACGCTTCGGGTACCCTGCGCGGACGCGGTCCACGATGAGGTTCGCGCCCTCGAACTGTTGGTAGCGACAGATCAGCTTGATGCGTCGATGCTTCTTGTCGGTGGCGAAGAGCGTGAAGAACTGGAAGATGTCCATGACGTTCGAGGGGGTTAGCATGGACGCCATGCTTCTCTTGACGTCGGCAAGTGTACCCTCGCTCTTCTTGTCGCCCTCATGCCAGGGTCCCCACATCTCGGGAGGCATGTTCACCGACCCGTAGCGATAGCATTTTCCTTCGCTGGCGAAGTTGATGGCGCTACAGACGAACATCTGCGGGATGCTCTTCTCATATTTAGCGATGTCGCCAGCGCCGTCGAGCCAGGTTATCGAATCGCGCACCGGCGTCTTGAACTCGCCGATGACGAGCGGAAATCCATTTACAAGAAGGACGAGGTCGAGGCGCTTGCCGCCCTGCTCCTGGGGGTAGACCCACTGGTTGGTGACGATGTACTCGTTTTTGTCAAGATCGCCGTCCGCCGCTGTGCCAAAGAAGCGGATGGGGACCATGCGGCCGTCTTTGCCGTAGGGGAATGAGTTCTCCTCGATGACGAGCTTTTTGAACCGCTCGTTGGTGGAGACCAGGTTTTGCGGACTTGTGGACTGAATGAGGGCCCTGAGTCGGTAGATGATCTCGTCGGCGCGATCGGGGTCTTCTGCGATCTCCGGGTTAAGCCTGATGAGGGCGTCCTTGACCATGGGCTCGACCATGACGTCGGCATGGCGGCGCGGGAGGTCTTCGGCAGCCACGTATCTCCAGCCAAGGCTGGCAAGCGCCTCGACGCTCATTTGCTCGATGGTGTTGTCCTCGTTAAACATCTCCGAGTCCTAACTCCTGGTTCAAGATTTTCTTCGTCGTGGCGTTTAGCTCATCGAGGGCTTTTTGTACGGCAAATTTCGATTTGTCGACCGAGGCGGCGAAGTC
>CABQHT010000058.1 GCA_902464035.1 uncultured Collinsella sp.
CGCCAAGGCAGCCGCCGACGAAGAGCTCGCGACCGCCAAGACCGCAAAGGATACCGCAGACGCCGCCGTGACCGCCGCCCAGCAGAAGGTCGACGAGGCACAGGCGAAACTCGATACCGCCGACGCGCAGCTCAAGCAGGGAGCCATCGGCTTCTTCCGTGCCATGGGTGCCGATGACGCAGTCAACATCATCCTGAACGCCAAATATGCCGGAAAGACCGAAGTCGGCAACTCCAAGGACGCCACGTCCCTTGATAACATGCTCAATGCGATCAGGTGGATGAAGTCCATCAACGACTACCGCAAGTCGGTCGGCCTGTCCGAGCTCCAGGTCACCTACAAGCTCATCGCCGGTGCCATTGCGGATGCCAACTACAGTGACACTGTGCTCGATCATGCCCGTCAATATGATTTTGCCGAAAACCTGGCATGGAATTACGGAATCGATCCGAGTGGGCAGTGGATCGAGCAGGAGAAGGGCTTTTTCGACAAGGCAACGGAGGCCCTTTATGGAGTCACCGGTCTTGTAGGCAAGGATGCCTATGATTTCTATGCAAAGAACGGTGTCGCAATCAACCATTGGGTTGCAGACAACTGCCACTGGGAGAACGGCAGCAGCGGCACCGTCGGTCATTATATGAACATCATCAATCCCGAACTCGCCGTTATGGGAATGGCAACCTGTACCAAGGGCACCATGTCCGGGCTTCAGACGCAGTGCTACACAGCAGAGATCTCCGACTGGTCCGGTTCCGGTTGGAACATGAACCCTATCTCTGTCGACGAGTACGAGCAAAAGCTGACCTCCTACATCAACGGCCTGAAGAACGCCAAGAGCGCACTCGACGAAGCCAAGGCCGATCTCGCAGCCAAGCAGCAGGCAGCCACCGACGCCGCCGCAACCGCCCAGCAGAAGCAGGTCGCAGCGGATTCCGCACAGGCAGGTGTCGATGCCGCGAAGCGGGGCATCACCGATGCCCATCGTGCCGTCGATGCCGCAAAGGCTGATGTCGCCGCCAAGCAGCAGGGCGTCACGGATGCCCAGACCGAGCTGGTTGCGGCGAAATCGGACCTCGATGCCGCCAACGCGGCAGCCGATACGGCAAAGTCGGCCGTCCAGCAGAAGCAGGTCGCCTTTGATGCCGCCAACGCAGCCGTAACGACCGCACAGTCCAAGCTGGACTCCGCCAAGGCGGACACCGCATCCAAGCAGCAGGACGTTACGGATGCGAACGCCGACCTCGCGAAGTTCTTCCAGGACGTCGCCGACGCCAAGAAGGCGCTCGATGCCGCAAAGAGCGTCTATGACGCGGCGGCAGCCGATCAGACCGAGAAGGCGGCGGTCCTCGCCGCCGCCAAGCAAAAAGCGGATACCACCGCAAGCGCCCTCGCGGATGCCCAGCGTGCCGTCGATGCCGCAAAGGCCGACACCGGCGTTGCTGCCGACAAGCTCACCGGCTCCCAGACCGATCTCGAGGACGCACAGTCGAACCTCGACATCCTCACCGGTCTTGCCGCGAAGCTCGCAGAGGCGCAGCAGCGCGAGCAGGATGCAGTAAAGGCCGTCAATAACACCAAGGCCGCGCTCGACTCCGCAAAGGCTGACGCCATCGCCGCCGAGTCCCTGGTCTCCGCCACCGAGCAGGCGAAGGCACAGGCAGACGCCAAGCTGGCGAAGCTGAACTCCATCGATGCCGGCGCGGCGCTCGCCTCCGGCCATGACGCGAACGCGGATGACGCCCTCAACGCGCTTTTCGCCGCAGCAGTCGAGGCACGTGCCAAGGTCGCGCCCGCCAAGGCCATCCTGGACGAGAAGCAGGCCGTGGTGGACGGGCTCCAGACCGGCTATGATGCGGCACTCGCCGCCTATGAGCAGGCGAAGTCCGACCGCATCGCGGCGGAGCAGGAGCTTTCCGATGAGATCGCCCGTCAGGAGGAGGCCGCAAAGCAGCAGGCGGCATACAGCCCGAAGCACCTCGTCGGCACGGAGACCACCCAGCCCGGCAGCCTCGCCCAGACCGGCGACCGCGTGGGACTCATCGGCGAGACGTTCGCCATCGGCGGTACCGTTCTCGTGGCAGCCGGCGTCTTCCTCGATCGAAAGAAGCGCCGCGAGCAAATGTAAAAGCGAACCGGGCGTTGGACACCGGCCAGTTGTCAACGCTCGGCTTCATGGATAGGGAGATCGGTGTGAGAACAAAGGCTATTATCGTTGCGTTTCTGGTATGCCTCATGACACCTCAACTTGGATGTGCCAGCGTTGCAAAGCAAGAAAGCGGCTCTACGGAAAGGGCCGCCACGGCGGTGAAGAATAAAGATAAAAAGAAACCAAGTGAAGAAAAGGCGGCGCAAGCCTCTGGAGCCAAGACCGAGGAGAAGAAAGAATCCGACGGCAAGGACCAGAAGTCCGATGACTCCAAGAAGGAGGATAACAAGTCTTCCGATTCCTCGAAGTCGGACAACAAGGGCGATTCCTCCCAGTCCAAGCAGAATCCCGACAATTCGCAGAGTTCCAGCAGCAACAATTCCTCTTCCAGCGGCGGCAGCCAGAAGAAGTGGGTTGCCGAGCAGGGCCACTGGGAGACCGATTACAGCCAGGTCTGGGTACCAAATGTGGTATACACGCGTCATCCCCGCTATTGGGTAAACCACGGTGGTACTATGATAGGACCCTTCGATTCCGAAGATGCCGCCTATTCGTGGGTTCATAATGATATGGACAACGGCGGCATCGGAGGATCTGTCGTAAACGATTCGTATACCACATCTGAGGACCAGGGACATTATGAACAGCAGGCTACGGGACAGCATTGGGTTGTCGACGTCGCCGGTCACTGGGAGTAATGTGCATCGCTCCTCTTCTCTTCCGTTCGGTGAATACATATTTATTTGCGGGCGGCCGGTTTCGGCCGCCTTTTTTAAACGCCCAGTCTGGGAGTAAACGATAGGAAAGCAATCAAACGAGAGGCCGTTCCCAAAGAATCCGGCTGTGCCGGATGCTCCGGGCGAAACCTTTCGCAAATCGGTGGGACCTTTCCTCGACTTGCTTCAACCCTCGCCCGAAGCCCGCTGCGCGGTACTTCAAATGCTCGGCATCCCCCGCGTTCGCATTACCGCTCCGCTCTCGCTACAGCGAACTTTCAACACTCAGCATCCTTTGCGTTAAAAGCTCGCTTCCGCTCGCGGTCTCCGCTGACGCTACGACACCGCGAAGCCTTTCGCTCGAAACGAGGCCTCTCATTTCGTGTCTACGCTCCGCTCCGCCCAATCGCCGTTCCGACGATTGCAAGATGACTGTGGGTGGCATTTTTGTGGGCCCATTCGGACCCCAAAAATGCCACGCCACAGACCTTGCTTATCGATTGCTACGGCGATAAGGTTATCGTGAAGTTGAAACTTCGCGATGAAGAATCGCGGAGACGATTCTTCATTTTTGGAACGACGCCAGCCGTTCCTCATCAAAAGGAAAGCGAATCGCATAGCAGGTTTTGATCGGAGGCCCCTCCGATCGCTGATTCGTTTTCCGGAGGAAGAATCATGAGCAGGCTCCGCCCACACACCGTCAAGGCGTCTCTTTCCGATGTTGAGAAGAAAGCCATCGCTGCAATCGCAAAGCGACATGAGATGAGCGAGGCGGAACTCATACGCTTCGTGTTGTGCAATGCCGACGATCTCGATATCGATTTTGGTCATGCGGAAATCGCTGACCAGAAATTCCGAACCGATGACATTCACGTCCGGGTCTCGCCGGAAGAAAAAAAGAAAATCGAAAGCAATGCTGATTCCCTCGATATGACTGTCAGTTCGTATGCTCGTCGCGTACTGCTCAAAGGGAAGGTCGAGAAAATCGATGTCGATCGGGCGTCGATTGACAAGGTTTATCACGAGCTTTTGAAGGAAGGAACAAACCTCAATCAGCTGATGTACTTCGTGAACGCCCAGGGGCTTCCCACGTACAACGAGAAAGCTGTTTTCCGAACGCTTGAGAAGGTCTATCAAGTTGGGCGTAAGCTAGACCGTTTTATCGACGAGCTTGAAAAGCGCTATTTCGTCGGCGGTGATCAAAATGACCGTCATTAAGCAGAAAAGCATATCGAGTGAGCGCTACGCAAAGAATGTCCGTAAATACATCAACGGAAAAGATGCGATTGTGCGTGGTGGCTGGAACATCGAATGGAGCGACCGCTGGTTTTCGAAAATGGATAGAACCAGAAAGGTTTTCCATCACGACAAACCGTCGAGAGCCGGAGTCAAAAACGTAATCATGCTACATCAGATCCTCGCTTTCCTCCCCGAAGAATGCTCATGCAACGGAGGCAAGATGACCCCCGATGCATGTTTGGCCTACGCGGAGCAATGGCTTGCGAAGCACTATCCGCATCAACAAGTGATTCTCGCGTTGCATGAGGAAAGCGATAAGGCGGGAAAACGCTACGCAGTGCACATGGCGATTAACCGCACCGATTTGTTAACAGGCAAACGATGCGAGATTGGCGGACGCCGTGGGAAATACGAACGCGCCTCGTGGGTCCGCGAACTCGATAAGGATTGGAATCTCGCTCAGCTAGAAAAGGGAAAGAAGAATTCGAAGATTCGCGACCGCCAGCCGCGCGACACGGAAAAGGAGATTGTCGATCGGGGAGAGTACAGTTACAAAAACAATCTGCGCGAACTGATCCATATTGCGATCAATGATTACCACCCGAAGAACATGGAGCAGTTCAAAAAACTACTTGCATCGTGGGGCGTAGATATTTTCATCAAGAACAATCGAATCTATGCGACGGATCTCGATATCAAAGAGGCCGGCAATCCGAAATGTACCTTCAACCTGACTCGTCTTGACGGGCGCTTCGCGGTCAAGGAACTTGATGCGGCCTTCAAAAATAACGTGCTGGAAGCCGAGCGAGCCCTTCCTTATGAGAAGCGCTGCGAGATTTACATCCAACGTCTTAAGAAAGCGTATTCGGCGTGGGTCGAACAGGCGAAAGCGAGCAAAGGTGTCGCCTACAATCTGTTCCCTAAATTCATTGCACCGAAGTGTGACGAAGACCTGCTCGAAAATCCCGCCGTACGCGATGAGCTTCTTGCGCGTCGCGGTTACGCAAGGGAGATTCGCAACCGTTACGCCGGCGCCGTCCCCGATACCGGCGACGACCGTGTCCGCGCCGCAGGCCAGGCGCACGGCGGTAACGCCGCGTCGCGACAGATGGACGATCGCGTCGTCGATCGCGGTGACTACTCGCGCGGAGACACGCCTCGCTAGTTTTGGAAAGCCTATCGTCAGTGCCCTAGCGCGCTGCCATCCAGTGCCGATTCTTTCATGCTCGCAATTCGGCGAGGGTGAGGAGTATGAATTGATCGGCGGGAGTCAGCCACTCTGATAGAATCGTCCTTGCTGGCGGCAGTTCTCGTGCCGGGCAGAGCCCTCCATCCGATGGGAGGTGATGCCCATGACCGATTTCACTGAGTCCGTGAAGCTCCTGACCGCTATGGTCTCGCTCCTCACGGCCCTTGTCGGCCTTTCCAAGGCACTCAAGCAGGGCTCGAAGCCCAAAAAGAAAGGCCACCGTCGCTAAGACGATGACCTAACTTCGTTAAGCAACGGCTCTGCCCAGCTCTCTACAACTTGGGCTGCCGTCGGCATCATTTTACCCTCTTGACGAGGAATTCGTCCATATTTCAAAAATCAAATTGTGCCTGATATCGAAGCCTTAGACTTTTATCCGGGCAAATCCGACAGATTGGAGCTTGGAACATGAGGGATATGCACCTCATGTCGCTCAAAATACGTCTCCTGACCTCGAAGGAGAATGTTTTTTAGCGATAAAAGGAGACATAAATATGATCTGGTTTACCAGCGATACCCATTTCGGGCATGAGAACGTCTTGAAGTTCACCGACCGCCCGTGGGAGACGATTTGGCAGATGAACGACGCCATCGTCGACAACATCAACGGCAAGGTTGCCGTGGACGACGAGCTCTACATCCTGGGGGATTTCTCATTCAAGATGACCGCCCAGGACGCCTATGGGCTGCGCAAGCGGATCGCCTGTAGACGTATCCACCTCGTCCCGGGAAACCACGACAAGGACTGGACCCAGCCGGCGGTCGCGGGCGCGTTCACCGTGGAGCCGCCGATCTGCGTGCTCAAGATCGACGGGCAGAAGATCGTCCTGTGTCATTACCCCATGGCCGACTGGCAGGGCATGAACCATGGATCGTGGCACCTCCACGGGCACATCCACAGCAGCGGCGGCGCGTACAACGAGTTCAACCGCAAGCAGGGCCTTCTGCGCTACGACGTCGGTTGCGATGCCAACGGGCACTCCCCGGTGAGTCTCGACGAGCTGAGGGAATGGTTCGCCGGAGCGGAAGAGCCATGCGGCCGGGTGAAATGGCCCTGGTGGGTCAACGAGACCGGCGACAGGCAGGTCGAGCGCGAGCTGGCGGTGTACAAGCGGAAAGAGGCGATCCGATGACGGTCTATGTGACAGGCGACATCCACGGTGGACTCGACATGCAAAAGCTCCGCGACTGGGAGCTTGGGGATAGTCTTACCAGCGACGACTATCTCATCGTTGCCGGTGACTTTGGCTTTCCGTGGGACTTTTCTGCCGAGGAATGCGCCGACATCGCCTGGCTGGAGTCGCGCCCCTACACGGTTCTCTTCGTCGACGGCAACCACGAGCGCTTCGATCACTGGGAGGAGCGCCCCATGGAGCCGTGGCATGGCGGGCTGACGCAGCGCCTGTCGGACACCTCGCCCATTCGGCACCTGACGCGCGGCGGGGTCTTCGAGCTCGACGGCTCGACGGTCTTCACCATGGGCGGTGCCACGAGCGTGGACAGGGAATACCGCGTACCCTATTCCAGCTGGTGGCCTCAGGAGCTCCCGGACGAGCGCGATTTCGATACCGCGCGGACAAAGCTCGACGAAGTCGGCTGGAAGGTCGACTGCGTCATCACCCATACCTGCTCGACGCGCATGCTCTCGCCGACGCTCTACCCGGACCCAGGCTGGGAGCGCCCTGATGTGGACCGGCTGACCGAATTCCTCGACGAGCTCGAGAATCGCCTGGACTACAAGCGCTGGTATTACGGCCATTTTCACCGAGACGGCAATCCGGACGAACGGCACACGGTGCTGTACGACCGGATCGTGAGGCTCGGGGGCAAAATCCTGCCATGGGGTGCGTACTGATGACGGTCTATGTGACGGGCGACGTGCACGGCAGGGCCGAGTACGGGTCCAGCCGGTTTGCCTTCAAGAATTGGCCGCTGGGTCGGACCCTGACGCGCGATGACGTGGTGATCGTTGCCGGCGACTTCGGCTTTGTCTGGGATGGATCCAACGCCGAGAAATACTGGCTCGACTGGTTTGAGTTGAAGCCGTGGACCACGTGTTTCGTAGACGGCAACCATGAGAACCATCACGCCTTGGTTAATCTGCCGGTACGGGAGTGGAACGGTGGGCTCGTCCATAAGGTGCGACCGCGCGTGCTGCACCTGATGCGTGGAGAGGTGTTCGGCATCGATGGGCTCACGGTCCTTGCCATGGGCGGTGCCGCGAGCAACGACAGGCAGTATCGCAGGGAAGGGAGGAGCTGGTGGCCCGAGGAGATGCCGAGCGAGGAAGAGATGGATCACTGCCGCGCCTCGCTCGACCGCGTGGGCTGGAAGGTCGACTACGTTGTGACTCACGAGGCGCCGGCCGTCCTTGCTGAGGGGCTGTGCCGCGAGCGCGGACGTGAGTACCGCGGGGATCCGCTGCAAACCTTCCTTGCCGAGCTCGACTGCCGGCTCGGCTACCGTGCCTGGTTCTTCGGTCACTACCACGGCGACGAATGGCGCGACGACAGGCACCGCCTTATCTACCGAGACATCGTGCCGATTGAAAATGCTGCGCCCGGCTCTAGAAACCCTCTAGAAATGCTCTAGAGGGTTTCTAGAAATCACACCTGATAGGAGAAGCGCGGGGCTACTCGCCCTTCATCTGGGTCATGACCTCGACCTTGGCCTCGGCCACGGCCGCCCGCTGTTCGGCTACAGCAAGGCGGTCCTTGAGGGCGGCGACCTCGGCCATCAGGTCGCGCTGGGCCAGGAGTGTGTCGGCCTGGGCTTTCAGCGCGGCGTCACGCTCGCCGCGCAGGCACTCGATCTCATCGACCATGGCCTCAGCCTCAGCGTGGAGCTGGACGACCTGCCTGTCGAGCTCCCTGGCATCGGCGAGATATCTGACGCTCGCGGCGTGGAGCTCGTTGTTCTTGAGTTCGAGGTTCGCGGTATCGAGTTCGAACTTCTCCTCTATAAAGGCAATCCACTCATTGCAGTCGGCCTCAATCTTTTCATTCCGATCCGTCGCCTCGGCGAGCTTGCGGCTGAATTCATCCACCTGGGCCATGAGCAGCGCGTTCTCGGTCTTGAGGTCGGCAGTCTCGCGCAGAAGCTTCTGCCGCCACGTCGCCTCGATCCGCTCGGCGGCCTCATCGAGGACGGACTTCATGCTGGGCGTCTCGCTGATTTTCTTCTCGTTCGGGTTGTCTGCCATCATGCGGCACTCCAATCAACAAAGGGCATGGCTTCGCCATGCCGTACGGCTGGGAACAAATACGCTGCCGCTGTTGATTTGTAGTCGTCTTGCAATCAGTGAGTTCTAAAAGGCGTCTCAGAGTCGGTGTCTTGTCGCAGTTTTAGGTTAACTGAATACCGCACATTTTCATGGTATCACGTGACTTAAAGACCATGAATGGACGGCCGTATCGATTCGTTGAAAATAGCGCCTACGACGTGTTGGTGGCGGGAGAGTGATGGCGCTAAAGATGTCGAGAATGATTACGGGATTGTCTTAGATGCGGGCATGAAAAAGGGCCGAAGCGAAGTGTCTGGCCGGACCCAATTGTCCGGGAACTGTTTCGGTTCGACCCTGTTTCATTTTACATCCGCGGCATGTCTTGCGGGCACCCTGACGGTGGCCGACTCCCACGACCTCGACCTCGATAGTCGGTTTGTGGGCTTAAGATTTCGGGGGCTCCCAGCCGTTTTCGATGGCAGCGCGGTAGATTGCAGCGTAATTAAGCATCCAGCTGCCATCACCCACTTTTTGAATGTACCCCTTATCCTTCAAAGAGGTGTAGGCTCGGGAGATCGTGTTCTTACTCAAATGGTAGCGCTCCTCAATCCATTTGCTTTTCGCACAAAAGCCCATGGCTTTTTTGTTTTTGGACGGCTTTCCAAGCTTCCATACAAGGCCGAGGATGAGGCGCTCGGCAGCGACGGTGGTGGCGCAGCACGCCCACTCGGGCACTGCAATAAAATTAGTGATATCCATTTTTCTTTCAATCTCTCGTTGCCCATTAACATCATCGTTAAATTTGTCAGAAATCGACGGCAGCTCGCTCATGTTTATCGCCTAGTCAAAGTGGGCGGTACGACCTTCGAGCTGCTTGAAAAGCTCATAGAACGAGCTTTCAAACATGTAATTCGAACGATGGATTTGGATTAGCTTGCCGGACTCACGCATAAACTTGCGTGCGGTGTTTTCGCTCCAGCCAGTGATTTCACGGATATCGTTAACGCGGAGCAGCCGATCGCACTGAGCGGCACCAGTGGGGAAAGTCGGTGTGGACGCCTGAGTGCTAATCTTTGGAGTAGCCATGATGAGCTATCCTTTCAATGAGGGCCCTCCCTGTGCTTGTAAGACTTACCAGGTTCATAAGCACTTGGGGGGCCGGTTTTTATGACTACATGCGTAGCCATCTGACAGCTTTAGAATGTAATAAAACCTATTAAATGTCAATCAAATAAAGCATCTACCTGCGGAAATGATATTATAGTACCGTAATATTATGGACGAAATGATGAATGAAAAACATACTATTGCTCGTTTCTCTGTATATAGGCATTGATTAAGTCTTCGTAGCCTTTAACTGCTTTTATTTCTGATTGTTGAACGAGGCTTGTATACGTTTTGAGCGTGATATTGGGGTCCGCGTGGCCAAGAATACCTTGCACGCTTCTAACGTCCGATCCGTTCGCCAGCATAAAAGTGCTTACACAATGCCTGAGCTGATGCGGGCAGATGCCCTTATATAGTTTTCCGCCAGTCGAATTGTTCGGCTCATAGATTCCAAGATTGCAGCTAACTGCGAAATCGCGAAACCAATGGTTGAAGATGTAGTTTTTCATGTGACAGACAGTAGGGACCCCCTGCTTGACAGCAATATCGCTAATGATGGGAGTGCTGCCAGTCTGGGACAGCCCCAGAGAGGCCAGGAGCTCTTTTTGTATGGCTGACCATGATTGAAGACGTTCGGCCAAGGTTTCTCCAACGGGGATTTTGCGTTGGCTTTCTTGTGACTTGGGTGCCCTCAGTTCATGGTCGTTGGTGTACTGCCTGTCAATTTTCAAGGTTTTATTGGCAGGGTCCCAATCGCGCCATTCGAGGCCCAGCATCTCGCCTTTCCGCATACCCGTATACACTAGTACTAGCGTACCAACAGCTTCGGCGGTGAGCTCAATGTGTTGAAGATGTGTGCATAAGGTAGCTACTTGGTCAATTGTCAGTGATTCTCTTTTGTTGCGTGGTCTGCGAACATGAACGGTAGCGCAGGGGTTTCGGTCAATTATTCTCTTTGCGACTGCATTCGACAGAATCTGACGCAGTTTCGAATTGATTCGTACAAGCTCTGATGGTTTGTATTTTCCCGTACGACGAGCTTCGGCATATGCTTCTTCGATTAGATCGGGAGTTAGCCCCTCAATTGTCTGAAACGCACCGAATAGGTCTTCGATATGCCTGCAATCGTACGCTTCTCTTTCATAGCTCGTTGGCGCAAGCTCGGTGTCCCTATTTTCATGAAAGGCCCAGCAGTAGGACGCAAGCAAAGTGGGCTTTTTAGTTTTAGTGATCGTGCCAGAGGAGTTGATTTCAGCCAGCTTAGCCTGCATTGCAGCCTTAGCTTCTGTTTTAGTCTTGCAACGAACCGTATAAGTTGGGGATCGTTTGTAGCGCCCTGTCTTAGGGTCCTTGACTCCAAGGGAAAAATAATAGCGATAGGTGTTAGGTGATCTCTTGTCTTTCCAACACGTGCCTCTTCCGCTAATTAGTGGCTGTTCTGACATCGTTGCACTCCGTTTCTTTGAATAGTTTTCAACAATTCATTGAGTGCAGTTTAGCTAAAGCCGTTAGTAATATGTTTGTAAAAGCATAGGCGCAGCTACCGGAGGCAAAAGACACAAACTGCTATGTTTATCTGCGGTTATATGATGTTCAATGATGCTTGATGAATGGTAGGGGGTAGCATTAAATCATATCTCCTAAAGCGGGTGTCGACGGTTCGAATCCGCCCGGGGGCACCAGAGGAATATCGAGCCCGGTACCGCTACGGTGCCGGGCTCTTCTGGTTTAAAGGTATGCCGTGGTTTTCGCTACTTCAGATGAAGAAAGCGCCCGTTTGCAGGGGGAGCAAACGGGCGCAATTGAGCGAATGTATTTGCATCATCAGCCGCTGTGGGCAACGTCTTGATGACTAGTTGGTCGTACCGGAATCGTCGCCTGAATCAGTACCAGAGCCAGAAATCGAAACCGTCAACGTGATCGTGTTGTCGGTGGACTGCTTACCGGTGGGGGAGACGCCTGTAACGG
>CABQHT010000059.1 GCA_902464035.1 uncultured Collinsella sp.
CGGTTTGATTCGGGCAAAAACATACCACGGGAGCGACCGTTTGCAATACCCTCTGGCCGGCATCTTCATACCGTTCGCCGAGTATGCCAAGGTTTACTAAAAAACACGCAGGTGGGGCCGTTGAGCTGCGTAAATGTTAGCTAAAGGTGACTTGAAATATTGAGCTATTGAGCGCGCCTGCGGAAAGGGCATCCCGTTATTTGGCCGAAAACCGGGTCGCAGTTTCCGGTTGGGCCCGCTAGCGGAAACTGCGACCCGGAATCCACGCTCAAACCGGGACGAGCTTTCCGCAAGGCAGCTCCAGACACCTTCGGACCCAAGCCTCAGCCATCTCTACATAGATCTCAATAGATTTGCCGAGAACTCATTCAGCGCATCTACCTGCGCATTTAAGAACCTAAACTCTCAGCAATAAGAAATCTTATATGAATTGACTTAGATTTTGTATATTCCGGCCCATAAGGGGATACACTACATCCTGAAAGACAAGCCGAAGCGCCGCGCGACAGATCGTCGAGGCGGCGCGAACGCAAAAGAGAGAGAGGGAATTTCTAATGAGTAAGATTCTTGGTATCGACCTTGGTACTACTAACTCCGCAATGGCCGTTCTCGAGGGCGGTTCTCCGACCATTATCGTGAACGCCGAGGGCGACCGCACCACCCCGTCCGTCGTGGGCTTCCGTGCCGACGGCGACCGCGTCGTGGGTAAGGCCGCTAAGAACCAGGCTGTCACCAACCCCAAGAACACCGTGTTCTCCATCAAGCGCTTCATGGGCCGCAAGTACTCCGAGTGCACCTCCGAGATCAAGACCGTGCCGTATGAGGTCAAGGAGGGCCAGGGTGGCCGTGCCGTCGTCGATATCGAGGGCAAGGATTACACCGCCGAGCAGGTGAGCGCCATGACGCTCGCCAAGATGAAGGCTGACGCCGAGAAGTATCTGGGCGAGACCGTCACCGACGCCGTCATCACCGTCCCGGCCTACTTCAACGACGCCCAGCGTCAGGCCACCAAGGATGCCGGTAAGATCGCCGGCCTCAACGTCAAGCGTATCGTCAACGAGCCGACCGCTGCTGCTCTGGCCTATGGCCTGGACAAGCAGGGCGCCGACCAGCGCATCCTGGTCTTCGACCTGGGCGGCGGTACCTTCGACGTCTCCATCCTCGACCTCGCCGACGGTGTGTTTGAGGTTCTGTCCACCTCGGGCGACAACCACTTGGGCGGCGACGACTGGGATCAGCGCGTCATCGACTGGATGGCCGATAAGTTCCAGCAGGAGAACGGTGTCGACCTGCGCCAGGACCCCATGGCCCTGCAGCGTCTGAAGGAGGCCGCCGAGAACGCCAAGAAGGAGCTCTCCGCCGCCCAGCAGACCACCATCAACCTGCCGTTCATCACCATGAACCAGTCCGGCCCGCTGCACCTCAACTACACGCTGACCCGCGCCGAGTTCGAGAAGATCACCCGCGACCTGCTCGAGCGCTGCAAGCAGCCTGTCACCAACGCCCTGCGCGACGCTAAGCTCAAGCTCTCCGATCTGACCGAGGTCATCCTCGTCGGCGGCTCCACCCGTATGCCCGCCGTCCAGGAGCTCGTCAAGACCATGACCGGCAAGCAGCCCAACATGTCCGTGAACCCCGATGAGGTCGTTGCCGACGGCGCTGCCGTTCAGGGCGGCGTGCTCACCGGCGACGTCGAGGGCATCCTGCTGCTCGACGTTACCCCGCTGTCGCTGGGCGTCGAGACCATGGGCGGCATCATGACCAAGATGATCGACCGCAACACCACGATCCCGACCTCCAAGACCGAGGTCTACTCCACCGCTGCCGACAACCAGACCAGCGTCGAGATCAACGTGCTCCAGGGCGAGCGCGAGCTTGCTCGCGACAACAAGTCGCTCGGTAAGTTCCAGCTGACCGGTATCCCGGCTGCCCGCCGCGGCGTGCCGCAGATCGAGGTCACCTTCGACATCGACGCCAACGGCATCGTCAAGGTTTCCGCTAAAGACAAGGGCACCGGCAAGGAGCAGCAGATCACCATCTCCGGCTCCACCGCGCTTTCCGATGACGAAGTCGATCGCATGGTCAAGGACGCCGAGGCCCATGCCGAGGAGGACAAGAAGCAGAAGGAGGAGGTCGAGGTCCGCAACCAGACCGATAGCCTGTGCTACTCCACCGAGCAGACCCTCAACGAGCTGGGCGACAAGGTTTCCGCCGATGTGAAGTCCAAGGCCGAGGCCGCTATCGCCGACGCCAAGAAGGCGCTCGAGGGCTCTGACGTCGAGGCCATCAAGGCCGCTGGCGAGTCCCTGCAGTCCGTGGCCTACGAGCTGGCCCAGGTTGTCTACGCCGACGCTCAGCAGCAGACCGACGGTGCCGCTGGCGCCCAGCCTGCCGACGATGACGTGGTCGACGCCGACTACGAGGTTGTGGACGACGAGGACAAGTAATCATGTCCGCCCGTAAAGCTCGCACGGAGGCGGCTGCCACTGGTGCCGCTCCCGTTGACTCTGAGGAGAAGGACGTGAAGATTCCCGTAGAGGCTGTCGACGATACCGAGGCCAACGAGGCCGAGGCCGCCGAGGCTGCCGAGAACCAGGTAGAGGATTCCAACAAGGAGGCGACGATGACCGAGGACGAGATGGTGGAAGCCGCTATCCGCGCCGGTGAGGAAGCCGCCGACAACGACTTTAAGCTCAAGTTCGAGCAGGCCCAAAAGGAGCTTGCCGACGTGCGTCATGAGCTCGAAGCTGCGGCAGAGGCTCAGAAGGTTGCCGAGGACAAGGCGAAGGACGCCACCGAGCGCACCGCCCGTCTGCAGGCCGACTGGGAGAACTTCCGTCGCCGCACCGCCAACGAGCGCATCGCCGAGCGCGACCGCGCGACCGAGAAGCTTGTCACCGCGCTGTTGCCGGTGATCGACGATATCGAGCGTGCAATCGATCATGCCCGCAGCCAAGAGCTTTCCGACGACTTTAAGCAGTTCGTCGATGGCGTCGATGCGGTGCATGCCAAGCTGCTTGATGTGTTTGCGCACGAGGGCGTTGAGCCCATCGACCCCAAGGGCGAGGCGTTCGATCCGCTCGAGCACCAGGCTGTGGGTCGCGTCGAGGACGCATCGCAGTACGACGAGACCGTCAACGACGTGTACCAGAAGGGCTACCGCATGGCGGATCGCATCCTGCGTTCCGCGATGGTGACGGTGACCTACGGTGGCGAGAAGCGCCCCGCACCGGAGCCCGAAGCGGCGCACGAGGATGCTTCGGCCGATACGGCCGAGAGCACCGAGGAGTAATTGAGAAGGGCCCCGGGGCAACACCCGGGGCCCTTTCTGGCCTAGTGCCATATGAAAGCATGAGACGCCGCCCGCTGGGCGGCGGATGAAACAGGAGAGGAGCTACGATGGCTGCAGGCAAAACCTTCTATGACATCCTGGGCGTATCCAAGAGCGCCTCCGACAAAGAGATCAAGAGCGCGTTTCGCAAGCTCGCGCAAAAATATCACCCCGATGCCGGCGGCGACGAGGCCAAGTTCAAGGAGATCAGCGAGGCCTACGAGACGCTTTCGGACGAGAAGAAGCGCAAAGAGTACGACCAGATGCTCATGTTTGGCGGCATGCCGGGCGCAGGCGGCGCGTATGGCGGCGGCTACGGTGCCGGCGCGGGCGCCAGCGGCTGGGGCGATATCTTCGACAGCATCTTTAGCGGCAACGGCGCCTGGGGCAGCGATTGGGGCTCGGGCTTTGCCGGGGCTGCGGGCGCTGCCGGTGCCGGCGCGGGTCGCAGCCGCGCTCGCAAGGGCGGCGACCTGTCGCTGACCGTCGATGTTTCGGCCGAGGACGCGTTTCGCGGCGTGACGCACAAGGTCACCTATCGCATTCCCTCGACAGGCGAGCAGCAGACCATCACGGTCTCGGTGCCCGCGGGCGCGGTCGATGGCGGCAAGCTACGCTACAAGCGTCGCGGCGAGTATGGCGTTGCGGGTGGCGAGCGCGGCGACCTGGTCGTGACCACGCATGTGGAGGAGCACCCGCTGTTCAAGCGCAAAGGCGCCGACGTGACCATGGAGGTACCGGTCTCGGTCTACGAGGCGGCGCTCGGCTGCACGGTGGACGTGCCCACACCCGGCGGTGCGACGGTCCGTCTGAAGGTGCCCGCGGGTACCCAGACGGGCAAGAAGTTCCGCTTTAAGGAGATGGGAGCGCCCGACGTTAAGCACCGTGGCCGTACGGGCGCGCTGCTCGTCGAGATCAAGGTGCAGGTCCCCACGAACCTATCCGATGACGAGCGCGATGCCATGACCAAGCTGCGCGAGGCCGACACGCGCGACTATCGCGAGAAGGTCAACCGTTACAAGGCGACGTACTAGGGCGGTCGCGGCGCGCGCCCGCGCCCGCGGGCTTATGATGGACGATAACGAGACGGAAAGGGGTCAGGTAGCATGGCCGAGGACAATAGGAACAAACCGCTGTACATGATCAGCGTGGCGGCCGAGCTGACCGGCATGCATCCGCAGACTCTGCGCGTCTACGAGTCTAAGGGCCTGGTGAACCCCCAGCGCTCGGGCGGTAACACACGCCTGTATTCGCGTGCCGATATCGAGCGTCTGGAGCTCATCAACCAGCTGACTGACGAGGGTATCAACCTTGCCGGCGTGGTGCGCATTCTCGATATGAAGGAGCGTGCCGAGGAGCGCGAGCGCGAGAACGAGAAGCTCCGCGCTCGCGTGCGCCAGCTCGAGGATGAGCTGCACGAGTACAAGATGCAGAAGAAGATCACCGCCCTGGCCCCGCGCGATGGCTCGGTTAACCCCGAGCAAGTCATGCGCAAGCTACTGGGCGCCGGCGGAGATCTCTAGGTTCCGCCGTTCTACCGAACGGACGTCGCTCGCTGTCCGTCCTCTACCTGCGGCGTTGCCTTGCTCCGGATGCGGTAGTCATTGGGGACGTTCTTAAATGACTAGTCGAAAGGGACACTCTTGCGCCAAATCTGCCGGCCCCACACCGGGCTCGTCCTTTGCTTTACTGAGATAAAGTGAACGCGCAGATTCGCAACCCACTCGCAACCGTTCTATGGCACGATATTGAACGAATGTATGCTATGCGCCCAAATCGTTTGGGCAGAGTGGGAGACAGTATGGTCAAGCTGTACGAGGACGGCATCTACCTGCGCGGCGGCAGCGAGGTTGTGCCTGCGGCCGAGGCTGCCGAGCGTGGTATTACGCAGACGTCCGAGGATGCCAAGCGCGGCACCATCGCGTATTCGATCCTTCAGGCACACAATACGTCCGGCGACCCCGAGGCGCTCAAGATTCGCTTCGATGCCATGGCGAGCCACGACATCACCTTTGTCGGCATCATCCAGACGGCGCGCGCCTCGGGCATGGAACAGTTCCCGCTGCCCTACGTGCTCACCAACTGCCACAACTCGCTGTGCGCCGTGGGCGGCACCATCAACGAGGACGACCATGTCTTTGGCCTTTCCGCGGCCAAGAAGTACGGCGGCATCTTCGTCCCGCCGCACATTGCCGTTATCCACTCCTTTATGCGTGAGAACTTTGCCGGTTGCGGCAAGATGATCCTGGGTTCCGACTCGCACACCCGCTACGGCGCCTTGGGCACCATGGCCGTGGGCGAGGGCGGCGGCGAGCTGGCCAAGCAGCTGCTACGCGACACCTACGATGTCGCCTATCCCGGCGTTGTCGCCATCTACCTCACGGGCGCCCCGCGCCCCGGCGTCGGCCCACACGATGTGGCGCTCGCCATTATCCGTGCCGTCTTTGCCAAGGGCTACGTCAAGAACAAAGTCATGGAGTTTGTGGGCCCCGGCATCGCGAGCATGACGACCGACTACCGCAACGGCGTCGACGTCATGACCACCGAGACCACCTGTCTGTCGAGCATCTGGGCCACCGACGAGGACACGCACGCGTTTTTGACCATGCACGGCCGCGGCGACGACTACCGCGAGCTCAAACCCGCCGATGTCGCCTACTACGACGGCTGCGTCGAGGTCGATCTGTCGAGCATCAAGCCCATGATCGCCCTGCCGTTCCATCCTTCCAACGGCTTTGAGATCGACGAGCTCAACGAGAACCTCGAGGACATCCTGCACGAGGTGGAGCTCGAGGCCGCCAAGATCGGCGAGGGCAAGACGCACTTTAGCCTGCTCGACAAGATCGTCGACGGCAAGCTGCACGTGCAGCAGGGCGTTATCGCCGGCTGCTCGGGCGGCAACTACGACTCCGTGGTGCAGGCTGCCCGCGTGCTCAAGGGCGCCAATACCGGCTGCGGCGAGTTCTCGCTGTCGGTCTATCCCACGAGCCAGCCCGTGGCACTCGAGCTTACACGCCGCGGCTACATCTACGATCTTATGGAGGCCGGCGCGATCGTGCGCACGGCGTTCTGCGGCCCGTGCTTCGGTGCCGGCGACACGCCCGCCAACAACGGCCTTTCGATCCGCCACACCACGCGCAACTTCCCCAACCGCGAGGGTTCCAAGCCGGGCAATGGCCAGCTGAGCGCCGTGGCCCTGATGGACGCTCGCTCCATTGCGGCGACCGCAGCCAACGGCGGCGTCCTGACGCCGGCAACCGACCTGCCCGAGGAGACTTGGGACGAGGCCTGCGAGTACACCTTCGACGACGCACCCTACAAGAAGCGCGTGTACTGGGGCTTTGGCAAGGCGGAGCCTGCCGACGAGCTGGTCGAAGGCCCCAACATCAAGCCGTGGCCCGCGATGGAGCCGCTCGGCGACGATATTCTGCTCAAGGTGTGCTCCAAGATCATGGACCCGGTCACCACGACCGACGAGCTCATTCCCTCGGGCGAGACGAGCTCTTTCCGCTCCAACCCGCTGGGGCTGGCCGAGTTTACGCTGAGCCGCCGCGACCCGGCCTACGTGGGTCGCTCCAAGGAGGTCGACGCCGTGGAGAAGCGCCGCGTTGCCGGCGAGTCCGCGGGTGACCTGGCGGTGCTCGATGCCGAGCTTGCCGGCGTGTTTGAGGCTCTGGCCGGCGCGGGTGTCGCGGCAGACGCCAAGGAGACCGAGTACGGCTCTATGCTCTATGCCAAGAAGCCCGGTGACGGTTCTGCCCGTGAGCAGGCCGCGAGCTGTCAGCGCGTAATTGGCGGCCTGGCCAACATCGTCCACGAGTACGCCACCAAGCGCTATCGCTCCAACGTCATGAACTGGGGCATGGTTCCCTTCCAGATGGAGGCAGAGCCTAACTTTGAGGTGGGCGACTACGTCTTCGTGCCGGGCATCCGTGCGGCGCTCGACGGCGACCTCAAGGACATCGCCGCCTACGTGGTGCGCGCCGACGGTACGGTCGAGCAGATTGAGCTCTACATTGCCGATATGACGGCCGAAGAGCGTGCCATCGTCAAGGCCGGCTGCCTGATCAACTACAACAAGTTCAAGGCCGCTGCCGAGTAACTCTGCTGTACGCCCCGGACACACCTTTCCCTCGTGCTCACGCGCTTCGCGAGGGTCGCCCGAGGGAAAGGTGTGTCCGGGGCTACCGCGACGTTCTCGTTGGGTCTTGAGGGACGTCAAAAATAGACTGGCCCTGATGCCGCCTCTGTTAATGGGGCGGCTTTTTTGCCGAAAACCACCACAAAGGGGACAGGCACCTTTGTGGTGGTTCAGGTTGTCTCAATCTGTAACACCTGAGTTGCTAAAAGCGGGCCTGGTGTTACAGATTGAGATTTTCGGCTGGGGTGCCCGCGGTTTGTCTCGATCTGTAACAGGTAGACCCTTATTTGCCGAGTAACTGTTACAGATTGAGATGAACGGCCGGCTGCCAGCCCCTTTGTCTCGATCTGTAACACCTAGGCCCAATAATGACCGCTAGATGTTACAGATCGAGACAGTAGGGCACCGGGGCCGAAAACCACCACGAAGGTGCCTGTCCCCTTCGTGGTGGTGTGTGCCCTTGAGGTGCATATTAATGAACGTCCCTACAGGATTTCATCCGGGCTGGCGGGTTTGGTTGTTTTGGGAATGCCGAGTTTGGATGAGGCAAAATCGTCAATATTGCCTTTGATTCCGTCTTCGGTGTAGACAGTGACCATATAGGTGCTGTGTCCGAATTCACTCTTGTCGCGTATCGCCCGGGCTTGCCAGTAGGCGGCCCTGTCTCGTCCTTCTATTCTTCCGATACGGCGGAGCTCTGTTCGTTTTAGCTTCTGGTCGTTATCGATGGCCCGGCCGACCTCCTCGGTCAGTCCACACTGCTCAATCAGCTTGTCGAGGACTTGGTTCATGTGGTGATCGCTGGCGTTTGGCGCGTAGTCATAGGCGAGGGTTACGGAGGCAAGGGGCTGGTCGTAGAGCAGACAGTTAGCCGCCGGAGGTTCAAGGCTGAAATAAGGAGAGCATCCATCGATCTGGCCGAGCAGCGGTAACTTTGACTGCCAAATTCCGGCGGGAATTCCTTCTTCGTAGAACACGCCGCGGCAGATGAAGGAGAACGAGGTGGCGCGCGAACCGGCGTCGATCATCCCGCACAGATCGAAGGGCGAGGCGATACCAAGGGAAAAGGGCGCGACGACGATAAGGAAGAGTATCAAGATGGAAACAGCGAGAATGATGATGGCGTTACGGCCAGCGGAACGAGGCTGAGGCTGCTTCATATTGCGCTCCTTGAGACGAAGGGCTGTCAAGGACGAGACGATAAAAATGAATATCCTCGGATAGCAATTCAATTCTAACCCCATAACGATCAAGAACAACAATATCGAATTCGTTAGGGCTGACTCTCTTTCTTGAATACTGTCTGTAGGCGATATCATTAGCTCAACAGACATGGGTCATGTTGCGAGGTGTTTTGCCGTGAGACGTTCTGTCCGTATTGGATTGATTGCTTTGGCGCTGGTTGCCACTGTGATTGGCATGGGCGTTGTTGGCATGTCGTTTCTGCCAACTGCGGTGACGGAGCCCGTGGTCAAGCCCATAACTCAATCTGTTGAGTTCCTGACCGGCGATACCAAGCCCGATACGATTACCGTTGATTTCGATGAGCAGCCGGCGGTGCTGGGGATTAGTAATTACCCGCTCATCCAGCTTGGAGCTATGCGCTACACCATGGATGAGGGTCTGATCGACAAAGCATCTGAGTTACTCAAGGGTAAAACCTTTAAGCGCTGGTACGGATATGCGTCCTATCGGGCAAAGGCGAACGACATGGTCGGTGGATACCGCTCTTCCATCGAGTTGGATACCACGAGCGGCACCAAACTGTGTGATGTCTCGTACGATCCGGGTTACGAGGGCAATGAGGGTCCGGGCATCTACATCATGGACGGCGATGTCGCCTATGTCATGGAGGGCGACCAGACCGAGCTCAACGATTTTATGGGTCAGTGTATCCAAGATGCCTATAAACAGACCTGTTTGCCTGACCCGCAGACTGCACGCGATAGTGGGTCTGCCCGTACATGGCTGTTCGAGGATGAGATGCCCTGGACCGTCGAATCGGGAAGTACGGGTTCGGCGAAGGAGTAGAGACCGCGACCACCCAAAGGCGCCCGTCCCCTTTGTAGTAGTTCTCGGTTTGTCTCGATCTGTAACATCCTGGCCGTTAAAAGTGGGTCTGGTGTTACAGATTGAGATTTTCGATTCGGGTGTCTTCTGTTTGTCTCGTTCTGTAACAGGTAGACCCTTATTTGCCGAGTAGTTGTTACAGATTTAGATAAACGGGAGCTGCTGAACATTTCATCTCATTCTGTAACACTTAGGACCAAAAATGACTGCTAGATGTTACAGGTCGAGACAGTAGCGTGCCGGGGCCACGGCGGGCCGACGTCTCAGTACCCTATCCTTCAATCACTCAGAAAATCTTATATAGAGACACTTAGATTTGTGTATAAGAACGCGCAAAGCTGGCAACAATACTTCTCGAACAACGTGAAGCCGCCCCGTAGGGCGGCCGCCCCAAGAGAGGTGATTCCATGAGAATCGATAAGCTAGCAATGACATCGCGCGAGGCACTGCAGACCGCCATGAGCACGGCCGCCGACGCGCAGGCCGGCGCGGTGGAGCCGATCCACCTGCTGTCCGCTCTGCTCGGTGCCGGTGAGCGCAATATCTCCGTGATCATCGAGCGCATTGGCGCCGATCCCGCCCAGCTCGCGCGCTCCACGCAGGATGCCATCGACCATGCGCCCAAGGTTTCGGGCGAGGGCCAGCAGATGGGTCTTTCCAACGAGCTCGTCCGCGTCATCGAGAAGGCCGAGAAAAAGGCCACCAAGATGGGCGACAGCTTTGTGGTGACCGAGCATCTGCTCATGGCGCTTGCCGAGGACAAGGGCGAGGCGGGCCGCGTGCTGCGCGACGCCGGCGTTACCAAGGAGCGCATCGAGCAGGTCTACGAGGAGCTGCGCGGCGATGACCGCGTGACGTCTGCCGAGGACAAGACGCAGTTTGAGGCCCTGGAGCAGTACGGCCGCAACATCTGCGACCTCGCTCGCGCCGGCAAGCTCGACCCGGTCATCGGCCGTACCGATGAGATCCGCCGCACCATCCAGGTCCTGTCCCGCCGCACCAAGAACAACCCCGTGCTCATCGGCGAGCCGGGCGTCGGCAAGACAGCCATCGTCGAGGGCATCGCTCAGCGTATCGTGGCCGGCGACGTGCCGAGCACCCTGCGCGACCGCGACCTCATCGAGCTCGACATGAGCGCACTGGTCGCCGGCGCCAAGTATCGCGGTGAGTTCGAGGACCGCTTGAAAGCCGTGCTCAAGGAAGTCCAGAAATCCGAAGGCAAGGTCATCCTGTTCATCGACGAGCTCCACACCATCGTGGGCGCGGGTGCCACCGAGGGCTCCATGGACGCCGGCAACATCCTCAAGCCGGCGCTCGCCCGTGGCGACCTGCACGCGATTGGCGCGACCACGCTCGACGAATACCGCAAGTACATCGAGAAGGACGCGGCGCTCGCTCGTCGTTTCCAGACCGTTCTGGTGAGCGAGCCCACCGTCGAGGACACCATCTCGATCCTGCGTGGCCTCAAGGAGAAGTACGAGATCTTCCACGGCGTGCACATCACCGATAGCGCGCTCGTGGCGGCCGCCGACCTCTCCGATCGCTACATTGCCGACCGCTTCCTGCCCGACAAGGCCATCGACCTGGTCGATGAGGCGGCAAGCCGCCTGCGCATGGAGCTCGACAGCATGCCGGTCGAGATCGACGCCACCACGCGTCAGCTCACCCAGCTACAGATCGAGGAGCAGGCGCTCATGAAGGAGACCGACGACGCCTCCAAGGAGCGTCTGGAGGCCCTGCGCCAAGAGATTGCCGAGGTCCAGGAAAAGCTCAACGTGCAAAAGGCCGGCTGGCTCAACCAGAAGAACGCCATCGACCACGTGCAGGAGCTCAAAGGCCAGCTCGACGAGGCCAAGAGCGAAGAGGAGCGCGCGACGCGCAACGGAGATTTGGGCCGTGCGTCCGAGCTGCGCTACTCCGTGATTCCGGGTTTGCAGCAGCAGATTCAGGATTCCGAGGCTGCGCTCGAGGCACAAAAGCAGCAGGACGGCGAGGGCCTCAACGAGCAGGTGACCTCCGATGAGATCGCCGAGGTCGTGAGCGCCTGGACCGGCGTGCCCGTGTCCAAGATGATGC
>CABQHT010000060.1 GCA_902464035.1 uncultured Collinsella sp.
AGTTCTCCATGTCCTGCTCGCTCCAGAACAGGGTGAGCTTGTCCTTGTAGGGACGGCCCTCCTGGTAGGGGCAGAACACAGCGCAGTTGCCGCACTCGTTGCACATGCCATCGACATGTACCACCTGGTGCTTGTCCAGACCCGGGACCTTAATGGCAACGTTGGCGCGGTTGGGGCACACGTCGCAGCAGACCTCACACACCGAGCCGCAGCCCAGGCAGCGAGTCTTGGTGCAGTTGCGCTTGTCACGGCACAGCGACCCCTTGCGCTCGTAGCAGGTGTCCTCGCGACCGGCCTGCTCGTTGCAGTCGACGTACTTGTTAAAGTCCACGCCGGCGATGGCACGGGCGACCTCGGCGGCGTCGGCAATAGCCTCGACCACGGTGGCCGGACCGCGACGGCAGTCGCCTGCAGCCCAGACGCCCTCGACGCCGGTGGAAGTGGCGGCAAGGCGGCCGCGACGGTCATGCTCAACGCCCGCGGCATCGTACAGGCTGGCATCGATGCCCTCGCCCACGGCGCAGATCACCGTGGTGGCGGAAAGCTCGACGGTCTCGCCCGTGGCGACGGGGCTGCGACGGCCGCTTGCATCCGGCTCGCCAAGCTCCATGACGTCGCAGGTCAGCACGGCGCCGTTGAGCGCCTTGGGCGCCAGCAGCTCGCAGAACTCAACGCCATCGGCAAGAGCAAGATCGAGCTCTTCCTCGTCGGCGGGCATCTGCTTCTTGGTGCGGCGATACACCAGGCGCACGTTCTTCACGCCAGCCAGGCGCTTGGCCACGCGCGCCGCGTCCATGGCGGTGTTGCCGGCGCCGATGACCACGACGTCCTCGCCCAGCTCGAGTTTCTCGCCCTTTTTGGCGGCCTCGAGGAACTCCAGCACGTCGAGCTCGGCACCCTCGCCCAGGCCCGCAGAGCCGGGCATCCAGGCACCGGTGGCCACGACCACGTCGGTAAAGCCCTGGGCCCTGAGCTCGTCGATGGACTCCACGCGGGCGTTGAGCTGCACCTTGGCGCCAAAGGCCAGGCAGAGCTCAGCATCGTGGGAGATATCATCGCTGGCAATACGGAACTCAGGAATGACGTGACGGACCACACCGCCGAGAGAGTCGCGGGCCTCGAAGATGGTAACGGGCACGCCGGCGCGCGTCAGGAAGAACGCCGTCGCCAGACCGGCCGGGCCGCCGCCGATAACGGCAACGTTGCGCTCGCCGTCGTTGGCGATGGCCTGGGCGCGCAGCTTGGGCAGCACGGCGGTCATGGCCTCGCGGGCGGCCTTGAGCTTGCTGGCGCGGATCTGGGCGCCCTCGGGCTCGTAGAATGCACGCTCGCAGGCACGGCCGCAGGGATGCGGGCAGATGGTGCCGGTAATGAACGGCAGGGCGTTGCGCTCGATGATGATGTTGAGTGCGTCCTCGTAACGGCCCTCGTCAACAGCCGCCAGATAGGCGGGGATATCCTGCTGGATGGGGCAGCTCGTGCGGCACGGCGTGGTAAAGCAGTCGGAAAGCGGGCTCTTGCCGGCGACCTTGCGATCGGGCAGCGGGCGCAGCGGCTTCTTGTAGAGCGGGTTGGTGAGCGAGTCGGTCTGAATCGCCGTCACAGCCTCGAGAGAGACGCCCGCGAACGGCTTGCCATCCAGGTCGGTAAACTCGCCGGCCATCTGACTAAAGCGCTCGTAGCCACCGGGCTTGAGCACGTCGGTCGCCAGGGTGACGGGCCAAATGCCGGCATCGTACAGGGCGCGGATGTTGTAGACCGTGGCGCCGCCGGAGTAGCTGATGCGCAGCTTGCCATCGAACTGCTCGGTAATGCGACGGGCGGCCTCGATGGTCAGTGAGAACAGCGAACGGCCCGACATGTACATCTCGGTGGAGGGCAGCTCGTTTCTCGTCACGTCGACGGGGAACGTGTTGGTCAGCTTGACGCCAAACTCCAGGCCGCGCTCGGCGCACAGGGCAATCAGGCGCTCGAACATGGGCACGGCGTCAGCCCACTGCAGGTCCTCGCGGAAGTGCGTATCGTCGAAGACGATGTAGTCAAAGCCCAGCTCGTTCAGACGCTGGCGGGCAAACTCATAGCCCAGCAGCGTGGGGTTGCACTTGATGTAGGTATTGAGGCCCTTCTCGGTGATGAGGTAGGTCGCAATGCGCTCGATCTCGGCGGGCGGGCAGCCGTGCAGGGTAGACTCGGTGATGGAGTTGGAGACGCGCGCCGGGATGGACTCGACAAATGCGGCGTCGACATGCTCAAACTTGTCTAGGTTGGCAAGCGCCCAGGCACGGCACTCGTTCCAGACGTCGGAGCCGCTGGCATCCTTCATGCCCTCGATGTAGGCGTCGACCTTGGGGCTCTTAATGCCCTCCAGGTCATAGCCCACCGACATGTTGAAGACAAAGCCGTCCGGGCTGCCCAGACCGTACTCGCGAGCGATCAGGTGGCAGGCAAACCATGCCTTCACGTACTCGGCAAAGGCCTGCGGAACCTCGAGCTCGGTCGACCACTCGCAGTTGTAGCACTCGTCCTGCGCCACGATGCAGGGCTTGTTCACACACTTGGAGAGCTCCTCGCCGTCCATAACCTGGACGGTCTTGAGCTCAAAGAAGCGAGAACCGGCCACATAAGAGGCCACGATGTTCTGGGCTAGCTGCGTATTGGGACCGGCAGCCGGGCCAAACGGAGTCTCGATGCGCTCGTCAAAAATGGGAAGCGCACCCTCCTGGTTGGTCGTGACCATCTTACGCACGCCAAAGATGGCGTCCTGGGTCTTGTGCTCCTCGATGATCCAGTTCATCAGCTGCGAAAACGGGATCGGCCTCATGATGTCGCTCATAGTGAGCTCCTCTCTGTAACGCCCGGCGAGACCGCGCGACGGGCGCAAATACGGTGTAGCGCTAGCACAGCGCCGGCGACCCCGCGGAGGCCGCCTATGCGCGCGTCGGATGCGGCGAAACATCCGACGCGCGCGAATCTCCAATTGGAATTAGTACACGCGATCGTTGAGCGTGCTCCAGAGCTTCTTGGACTCGGCCATGGTCCACGCGTTGATCTTGTCCTCATCAATCCCAACGAACTCACGATCCTTGTACAGGACGCGGCCGTTGATGATGGTGGTGCGGCAGTTTTTGCCCATCATGCCAAAGAGCATGTGGCCGTCGATATTCTCCTCGCTCAGCGGCGTAAAGGGCTTGTAGTCCATGACGATGACATCGGCGGCAGCGCCGGCCTCGAGCACGCCGAGCTTGCGATCGAAGTACTTGCTCGCCATCTTGGCGTTGTTCTCGAACAGCATGGTCATGGCCTCGCACCAGCCCACGTTGGGCATGGCGGCGTTGTGGCGCTGAATGATCAGGAAGACCTTAAGGCTCTCGAGCATATCGTGGGTGTAGGCGTCGGTGCCCATGCACACGGGGATACCGCGGCGGAAGAACTCGAGCACGGGGGCGCAGCCCACGGCGTTGCCCATATTGGATTCGGGGTTGTTGACGAGCCAGGTACCGGACTCCTTGACGATATCCATCTCGGCAGGCGTCACGTGGATGCAGTGGCCGAGCATGGTGTCGGGACCCAGCAGATTGTGCTGCAGCAGGCGCTCGACGGGGCTGATGCCACCGCGGTTGAGGCGGGAGTCCCACACGTCATTCATGCCCTCGCACACATGGATGTGGAAGCCGGTCAGGCCGTTGTTGGCCTCGGCCATCTTATCCATGGTCTCGTCCGACAGCGTAAAGGTGGCATGTCCGCCAAACATGGCGGCGATCATGTGGTTGTCGTTATCGCGACGCTCCTTGGCGGCCCACTGGGCAAACTCGGCGTTCTCGGCAATGGCTTGGTCGCATTTTTCCTGACCGCGGCGATCGGAGACCTCGTAGCACAGGCACGAACGCATGCCCAGCTCCTGCGCGGCGTCCTTAATGGTAAAGAGGCTGCCCGGGATCTCGCAGAAGCTCGCGTGGTGATCGAAGATCGTGGTGACGCCATCGCGGATGGAGTCCAGAATCGTGGCATAGGCGCTTGCCTTGGTGCCGTCGAGCGTCAGGTTGTCGTCGATCTTCCACCACTGCTGCTCAAGATTCTCCAGGAAGTTGGTGGGGTTGCAGCCCTTAATGGCAAGACCGCGGGCCAGACCCGAGTAGATGTGGGTGTGGCAGTTGATGAGTCCGGGCATGATGAGGTTGCCCTGGGCATCGACGTACTCGGCATCCGGGTACTTGGCCTTGAGCTCGCGCTCGGGGCCCACTTCCACGATCGTGTCACCGTCGATGGCGACCGCACCGTTGGGAATGAACGGGGTCTGAGCGTTGCGGGTAAAGACGGAACCGTTAGCGACCAGAAGCATGAGTGCTCCCTTCAACATCAGAGACGGGGTTTGACACCTCTGACATAGCGGAAGTGCGAAGCGCCGGCCTACACCGGAAACGGGCCCTCTCCCGTCAACGCTTCACCAAAGGGGCAAGCCCTTTGAAGTGCGGCTTGGCGCCGCAAGACGTCGACGGACGAGGCGATACGTCCGCCGACGAGTAGCACCGAATTGGTTACTTCTTGCTCTCGGGCAAGACCAGATCCACGGCAGCATCCTTGGCGGCATCGATATGCTGAGCCACGACCGGCGTCTGCGGAAGGATCAGGTTGAGCGCGATGGCCATGATGGCGGTGGGGGTCACGGCGTTGGAGCCGATGACGGTGGACACCCAGGTGGGCATGCCCTCGCCGGCGAGGCAGCCGCTGGCCATCCAGATGCCCAGGCCAAAGACGACCGAGGTACCGACGATGGTGGTGGTGCGCTGCGTGAGGCCCTCGCGGGTGAACATGCGCACACCATTCATGGTGATGGTGCCAAAGACGCCGACGGTAGCGCCGCCGATGACGGGCTGCGGGATTGCGGAGAGCACGGCAGAGAGCTGCGGGAACAGACCGGCGATGGCAAAGACGGCCGCGATGATCACAAAGACCCACTTGTTGACGACCTTGTTGGAGCAGATGATGCCCACGTTCTGGCCAAGGGCGCTGGTGGGAAGGCCGCCGAGGAAGCCGCCGACCATAGAGGTGAGACCCTGGGAGACGATGGCGCCGGAGAGCTCGCGCTCGGTGGGCATACGGTCGATGGAGCCCAGGCAGGCGGCGGAGACGTCACCGATAACCTGGATGGCAACCATGGGGAACACAACAGCGAGGGTAATGCAGACCTCGGGATCAAACTCGAGCGCGTAGGGCATGAGCTTGGGAAGGGCGAAGACCTGAGCGGTGGCGACGCTGGAGAAGTCGATCATGCCAAAGGGGATGGAGACGATCATGCCAACGATCATGCCAAAGAACACGGATCCCAGCTTGAGCGTGCCCTTGCCAAAGTTGGCGAGCGCAAAGACCACGGCGAAGGTGATCAGAGCGACGCACCAGGCCTGCGGAGTGCCCCACAGCGGCGTACCCATACCGCCGGCCATATACTTGACGGCCGTGGGATACAGCGAAACGCCGATGGAGAAGATGACCGTACCGGTCACGACGGGCGGGAACAGCCACTTGATCTTGCTGTAGGCCAGACCAAAGAGGACCGCGACGGCGCCGCCGACGATCTCGCCGCCCAGCAGCGCACCAAAGCTAAAGCCCGAGGCACCCATGGCCTGCAGAGCCGGCAGGAACGCGAACGAAACGCCCATGACGATGGGCAGGCCGCCGCCGATGCGACGGAAGGGAGCGAAGGCCTGAAGGGCCGTATCGATCGCCGAAAGAATGAGCGCGACCTGAATGATGTCGGTACTCTGCTGACTATTGAAACCGTACACACCGGCCATGATGACAGCCGGGGTGATGATACCGGCAAACGAAGCCAGTACGTGCTGAAGGGCACACGGGATCATTTCCTTAACGGGAGGCATGCCTTCACGAGTGAACAGGGCTTCAGTGCCGTTCGTAACCGTCTCCTGGGTCATTTGACCACCAATCCTCGAAATAGTTGTTTTCGCATCTGACGCTCTATTGTGACGCAGTGCGGGGTTGAGGTTGTGCCTTCGTTGCATATCGTATTAAAGATGGTTCTCATTCTCAATAATAATTTTTTGTTATCAGACTATTCTTCGGCTGAAATAACTCGTTTCCGCAGGTCAGGAATGTGTCTGGTCTAAATAACATCTTACTTTTCTTTTGGTCGACCGTTTACCGCCAAAATCATACCGTTCGTCTGCATTACGCAATGTACCTGCGGATATACGAGATGATGAGCAGCGTGTTACCATGAGAAAAAATTGTTATGAACATTTCCGATTTCACCCAAAGGAGTTGCCCGTGAACGAGACCGTACGCCGCTTTTTGCCGATGGTCGATTTCCTGGAGCAGATACTCGGTAAGAACAGCGAAATCGTGCTGCACGATTTCTCGGATCCCGACCACGCCATCGTCGATATTCGCAACGGCATCGTGAGCGGCCGTAAGATCGGCGGTCCTGCCACCGATCTGGCGCTCAAGATCATGCACGACCCCAAGTATCGCGACCTGCCGTTTATTACGGGCTACGAGGGGCGCGGCGCCGGCGGCAAGACGCTGGAGTCCGCGACGTACTTTATCCGCGAGAATGACGAGATCGTCGGTATGCTCTGCGTCAACACCGACCTCTCGACCGTGCGCTCCATCAACGCCATGGCGCAGCAGCTCATGGCATGCTTCGACGCGGCGCCGACGCGCACGGAGCCCGCCCCTATCGAGGTCGAAAGTCTTTCGGAGTCTACACAGGAGCTCATCGACCGCAGCATTGCCGAGTTGCTGAGCGCGCGCGGGCTGGATGTAGTGTCGCTTGGTCAGAGCGACCGCGTCGACGTCATTCGCCACCTCAACGGCAACGGGGTGTTCATGCTCAAGGGCGCCGTGGCCTGCGCCGCCACCGCGCTGGGCATCTCGGAGCCCAGCGTCTACCGCTACCTGCAAAAAGTCCGCAAGGAAGGCTAACAAACAAAAAGGCTACCCTTGGTGACTCCACAAGCAATCCGTCACTTGACAAAAGACCCTGCAGCTCGCACTGCAGGGTCTTTTTGCATGTCATGTTTAGTTGTTGCCAACGCCTTAGAGAGCGGCGACGACCTCAATCTCGACCAGACCGCCGGCCGGAAGGGCGGCAACCTGGAAAGCGCTGCGCGCGGGGAACGGGGCCTCGAACTTGGAGGCGTAGATCTCGTTCACGGCAGCGAAGTCGGCGATGTCGGCCAGGTAGACCGTGGTCTTGACGACATCGGCAAAGGTGGCGCCGGCAGCGGTCAGCAGGGCCTCGACGTTAGCAAGGGACTGCTTAGCCTGGGCCTCGACGCCCTCGGGCATCTTGCCGGTTGCGGGGTCGATGCCCAGCTGGCCGGACAGGAACACCATGTTGCCAGTCTGGATGCCGGGGGAATACGGGCCGATGGCTGCAGGTGCGTTATCGGAAGACACGACGGTCTTGCTCATGTTTATCTCCTTACGATCAGTTGAGAGAGCGTGAGCGCGGCGTTCACACCGGGAGGCACAGTTCGGTCTGAACGCCGCGCTTGATTGGGATAGTACTCAAGGTTTCCGCGCGATGCAAGATTATTATCACGTTGCGAGAATATTTTATCGCCCAACGGCACCTGTCGGCCGCTGAACGGCGTGACCGGCGACCTGCCTGAAGACTTTGTCCTGCTTGAGCCACAGGGCTCGTCCGCCGCGATGGCGCCACTATACTTTTGAGTATCTGAGCATTTTGAAAGGCAGGATATGACCGCAACCGCCAGTCGAACCACCAACCGCAGACCCGAGCTCTTGGCCCCCGCCGGAGGGCCCGAGCCCTTTGCCGCCGCACTCGCCGCCGGGGCAGATGCCATCTACTGCGGCATGGGCAGCTTCAACGCCCGCCGCAAGGCAACCAACTTTACCGACGAGGCCTTTGAGCAGGCGTGCCGCGCCGCGCATCTGGCCGGCTCGCGCGTCTACGTCACGGTCAATATCGTCATCAAGCAGTCCGAGATGGGCGAAGCGCTAGATCTCATCCATCGCTGCTCCACGCTGGGCGCCGATGCCTTCATCATCCAGGACTGGGGCCTGTTCTTTGAGGTCAAGCGCACCATGCCCGGCATCGAGACGCACATCTCCACGCAGGCGAACATCCATGACGACCGCGGGACCATCTGGTGCCGCGAGCAGGGCGCCGACCGCGTGACTCTCTCGCGCGAGCTTTCTATCGACGAGATCGCCACCATTCACGACGCCGCGCCCGATGTGGACCTTGAGGTCTTTAGTCACGGCGCCATCTGCTTTTGCTACTCGGGTCTGTGTCTGCTTTCGAGCTTTGCCATGGCAGGCCGCTCGGCCAACCGCGGCATGTGTGCTCAGCCCTGCCGCCTGCCCTACGAGCTGATCGACGAGAACGGCCGCTCTCTCTCCCCTGCCGGTCGCGAGCGCGCGCTGTGCCCGCGCGATACCAACACCTCGCAGCTCGTCCGCCGTCTGTACGACGCTGGCGCCGCATCGCTCAAGCTCGAGGGCCGCATGAAGGCACCGGACTACGTGTACTCCATCGTCGATGTGTATCGTCGGCAGATTGACGACATGCTATCCGGAGCCACCGTTGCCAAGGACGAGGAAGCCGCCCGCCAGCGCCAGCTCAAGCGCTGCTTCAACCGCGACTTTACGCACGCCTATCAGGACGGCACCTCGGGCGACGAGATGATGAGCTATGAGCGTTCCAACAACCGCGGCCAGATCGTGGGCACGGTGCTAGGCAGCCGCTCGGCCAACCGCGATGTGCGCGGCCTCAAGCCCGACGACCGCCGTCGCCGCGCCGCCATCGCCCGCATTGAGTTGTTTGAGCCCGTGGACAAGGGCGACCTGCTGGAGCTTCGCCACGACGATGAGTTCGACCAGTTCCTGAC
Source organism: uncultured Collinsella sp. (assembly GCA_902464035.1). Lineage (GTDB taxonomy): Bacteria > Actinomycetota > Coriobacteriia > Coriobacteriales > Coriobacteriaceae > Collinsella. The sequence continues at coordinate 8,874 of CABQHT010000060.1, forward strand.
CACCATTGCCGCCGATGATGCCGCCGCGGGCGACATCATCGAATGTCGCGTGCCCCGCAGCATGCCCGAGGGCTGCCGCGTCCGCGTGATTCGCAGTCAGCGTGCCATCGACGCCGCCGGCGCCGCGCTCAAGCGCGATGTGCTGCGCCGCCGAGCTGTTGATGTGTCCGTCGTGGCGCGCCTGGGCGAGCCGTTTGCTGTCACACTCACCTGCTGTGACAACCCCGCGCTCACCGCCGCCGCCACGGGCTTCACCGTCGAGGCCGCCAAGACCCGCGCCGTCGAGGCGGCAGACCTGGTTGAGCATGTGGGCCGCATGGGCTCCTCGCCCTTTGAGGCAACGAGCTTTGACGTTTCGCTCGACGCCGGCTGCGGTATGGGATTCTCCGCCGTGCACAAGGTGCGCGCCGCCGCCTGTAAGGCATTGGAGGAGGCCATTCTGGCGCCGTACGAGGAGCGCGCAAAAACGCTCGAGTTGCCGGTACTCGACAAATGTACGCGCGCCATGCCCGCGCATTACCGCGACGAGCCGCAGATCTGCGCCGCCGTCACCACGCTCGAAGCCGCCGAGGCAGCTCGTGCCGAGGGCGCCGCACGCATCTACATGACCACCGATGCGCTCAAGGCTGTCGGACTCTCCCCTGCCGATGCATTTGAGCAGGGTATCGTGCCCGTACTCGACGAGGTCTGCCGCGCCGTTGACCACGAGCGCGTCGATCCCTGGATTCTTGCTGGAGCGACTGTCGCCGTCGGCAATATCTCCGAGCTCGCCGTAGCCGCGCAGGCCGGCGCCACGGTCGAGATTCGCTCTTGCCTGCCGGTGCACAACACGCCCTGCATGGAGGCACTCGCTGATCGCGGAGCCGGCGCGTTTTGGCTCTCACCCGAGATCACGCTCGACGAGATTGTCTCGCTCGGCGCCGCCGCGCCTGCGGCTCTGGGCATCACCGTTTTCGGCCGCCCGCGCGTTATGACGAGCGAGCATTGCATTCTGCAGGTTGCCAACGGCTGCATCCACGATTGTGCCAACTGCCGCCTGCGTGCCCGCAAGCTCTCGCTCAAGAATATCGACGGAAATGTCATGCCCGTCCGCACCGACATCCACGGCCGCTCTCGCCTGTACGATGCCTACCCCATCGACCTCACGCCGCAGGTCCCTCAGCTGCTCGATGCTGGCGTGCGTCGTCTCATGGTGGACGGAACGCTGCTCGAGACGGATGAGGTGGGCCGTGCCGTCGCCCGCGTCCGTCGTGCCGTCGAAGCAGCGCAGGCCGGCCGCAAGCCCGCCGCCCGCCTACGCGGGGCGACCTCGGGCTGCATGTTTGTGGGAATCAGCTAACCGAAAGGCTTACACGTGAACGAAGAACCTCAAGTCCTCTACTGCGACGCCTGGCTCATGGCCATCGACAAGCCTGCCGGCATGATCGTCCACGGCGACGGCACCGGCGAGCGCACGCTCACCGACTACGCCAGCGACCTGCTACTGGCGATGGGCGACGGCTTTGCCGCGACCGACATGCAGCCGCTCAACCGCCTGGACCGCGACACCACCGGCGTGGTGCTGTTCTCGCTCGACAAGCAGACGCAGCCCGCCTTTGACCAGATGGTCATCGACCACGCTTTCGAAAAGCACTACCTGGCGCTCGCCGAGGGCAAGATCGACTGGAACGAAAAGCTCATCGACAAGCCCATCGCCCGCGACCGTCACGACAGCCGAAAGATGCGCGTCGGCGCCAGCGGCAAGCCGTCTCAAACGCGCGTGAAGGTGCTCAAGCGTCTTAAGAGCCGCCGCGGCCTGCCCACGCGCTCGTATATCGATGTCGAGTTGCTCACCGGCCGCAAGCACCAGATCCGCGTACATCTGGCCAGCGAGCGCCATCCCCTGGTGGGCGATGACCTGTACGGAACGCCGCGTCCCTGCGGCCTGATGCTCCACGCCCACAGCGTGTCCTTCACGCATCCCGTAACCGGCGAGCACACCCACATCGAAGCCCCCTGCCCCTGGGAGCCCTAAACCACCACAAAGGGGACAGGCACCTTTATGGTGGTTTTGCCGCGATGGCTCTGCCGGATTCCCAAACATCTCGATCTGTAACAGCTAAAGCCCATTTTGCGGTCTATCTGTTACAGATCGAGACATTCGAATCCCCTCAAGGGAATAATCTCAATCTGTAACAGTAACTCGGCAAAATCAGTCCCAGATGTTACAGATTGAGACAAAGGGACGGCGCGGTTCGTAAGTATCTCGATCTGTAACACCTAGCCCACTTTTAACGGTCCAGTTGTTACAGACTTAGACAAACCGGCAGACAACGAAAGCGGCGACGCCCGTGATGGACGTTGCCGCTTTTCTATTGAGAAAACTACTCGGTTTTCGTTACTAACCACCACAATGGGGACAGGCACCTTTGTGGTGGTTTTGGCCTTAGCCCGTCCCCTGCTGTTAGACCGTGATGACGTTGTCCATTGCCCGGTACTTGGCGGGCACCTCGCCCGCGG
>CABQHT010000061.1 GCA_902464035.1 uncultured Collinsella sp.
GGACTTACTGTACTGGCTATGTACCCATTGCCGTGCATTTAATCACGCGGATTCCCAAAGACCCGAATAACGATTGCTTGATACCGCATACCGAAGTCTCGCACTTTTCTGTGGCAAAGTGCGCTATAGGAGGGAGCCGGCGACTTTGTATTTGGTCCCGAAAATTGGCTTTGACCTGCTGGTTTTATAGAGATGAAAAAGCCGGGCTCCCCTATTGGGGAAGCCCGGCAGTGCGTGTTGAAACCGTGAAGGGGCATCTCTCCTAGCGCATAGGAGACGCCACCCCTAGCAATAACTAGCTATTAAGCTTGTTAATGTCGTCGTCGGTGATGGTGTCTTCCTGGCTGGACGATTTGTCTTCGGAGGATGCGGTCTCATTGTTGGAATCGGAGGACTCGCTGCCGGAGGATGTGGTCTCGCTGGACTCAGAGTCGCCCGGCTGCACGTTAGCGCCCGAAACCGTCTTAGTGGTGAGGTCGTAGGGCATCGTGCCGTACCAGACGCAGTGGACCGCCTCGAGCGTGCCGTCGGCCGTAATACCGTCGAGGGCATCGCTCACGGCACGACACAGTTCGTCATTGGACGAAAGGCCTGCAACACCAAGCGTCGAGGGCGCCTCGAGCGCACCGACATAGGAGATCTCGCTCATCAGTCGCGCAAGGTAACCGCCAGCCGTGGAGTCGCAGATCACATAGTCGACCTCGCCGGACTCGAGCGCCTCAAAGCACTCGTTGATGTTGGAGTAAGTCTTTTGGTTGGCGGTGATGCTCTGCTTAGCAAGCGCCTCCTGCGAGGCCGAGGACATCTGGATACCCAGAGTAGACGTGTTAAGGGTATCGGTGGAAACGCTCAGCGACCCACCATCGCTGGTTTTACCGAACACGGAAGCGGCATCGTACAGGCACGTGCCGAGCGAGCTAACGTCCCCATCCGTGGAGTTGATCTCGCCGATAAAGATATCAGCCTTTTTGTCACCGAGCGCGGAACCTGCCGAGGACGCATCGACAAAGGCGACCTTAAGGCCCATGCGGCTTGCGAGGGCGCGGGCAGCGTCGACTGCATACCCCGTGAGCTCGCCGTCAGCGCCCTGCATGGCCTGCGGCGCATCGGAGGTATCGAGGGCAACCGTCAGGGTACCGGGGGTGACCAGGGCATCATCCGACACCGCGGGCGTGACGGTCTCGTACTCGATCTGGTCGATCGTGGGAGTCGTGAACGTAGACAGCGGGTTGAACGCGCATCCGCTCAGGCCCAAAACGGCGATGACCGCTGCGGTCCCAGCACCTAACCGAGCCGCGTGCATCAAGCTGCCCCTCACCATGTCCACTACCCTGCCTTCTGTGTCGTATACGATCCGTGCGTTGCGCGGAATATCAGATTGTTCCCACCAGCTGACCTGGTATTTGACCCCACACTTGCGCACCGGGGTGTTTGCTCGGGAGGCCGCAGCCACCTTCACGACTGGCCCGCTCGCCCGCGAGGCGGTATTGCCCCAAAGAAAGTAGAACGGACGGTGCGGCTTACATCTAGGACGCGCCATGATCGCGCCGCGCGCACGCGGTCGCTTACGTGGATCCCTTTGACCGCGTCTGTCTTGGACTAGGACGGGCATTTCGTCCGTCCGCAACCACAGCCTGGTAGGAACGTAGCGCATTATAGCTAAGTTCAAGCTAAAGTTTAAGGTTAGGGGCGTCATTCGCATCGCGAGTACAGATTTCGCAGGTCGGAGTGGGCTATTCGTGCCCCTGTGAAGCCCGGAGCTCCCCCTATGGGGAGCTCCGGGGCACCCTTCCTAGGGTGCTGTGGCCAAAAAATGGCAAATATGAGTACTGTCACCAATTTAGCAACAGGCAATTTTGGCCTCTCGGACAGATTATGCGCTCAGTGTCGCCAACCTGATGCTTAGTTATTCTACATTTGTTTATTATCTTCTTACTTTATGACGCCTCCGAGTCCTAAATTCCTTGATCTTGCTGTTACTGATTTAGTGACAGTACTCATATTTGCCATATTTTGGCCAGGGCATATGATTAACCCCCTATTTTCGACGTGAATTAGACCGGCTTAAGCCCAAAACACGCCCGCAGCGTGTTAAGCAACGCCTCTTGCTTCTTCCTGCGGGCATCGACACGATTCCGGTACCGCTTTCGCATACGCTGGTGGATGCGCCATGCGAGCGCTTCCATCGCTTCCATGTCGCAGAGCATTTCGTTGTTGACCGTCGCGACCTCGATTCCCATAGTAATCAAGCCCGTGTTGCGTTTTTCATCATGGATACGTCCCCCCCCCCGGGAGGAATGGCCCAGCTCACCGTTGTATTCCAGGTCAAACCGGGCTGCTTCCTGATACGCATCGCAAACTGCATGCGGCATCCCCGAGATTGCCTGCGCACGGTCATCGAACTCGATCTTGTAGTCGGTCTTAAAAGGTCCGCAGGCAAACCCGCCATAGGAAAACGGAAGCGAAAACAGAGCGAGCATGATGCACTCCATGGGCGAGAGCAGGTTTTCTGACAAGTAGGGACACAGACGCTGCAATTGTTTGGCCGTGCTTCCCTTGCATGTCGCAAGGTAATCTGCCAGGCGATCGGGCGTCAGCGCCGGCTCGACTTCAAAGTAGCCCACGTCTGCTGGCTGGTCCTTGTCCTTTGCAAGTTTATTCGTAACAGGCGAGGTGTAGGGAGGCAGATACTTCCCGCGGTCGCTCAGTGAAATCTTAGAGCACAGCTCCTGGGCCAGGGCAAACGCCTGGATGCAGCCGACCTCGCGCGCAACGGCAACACAAAGGGCCTCGGGAGATAGGCTGTACACCCCCGGTTCCACCTCTAGAATCGAGCCGGCGGGCAACCCGGAACACACGGACCAGCCTACGCCAGGCATGCGGCGGCGCTGCGCCGCAGATCCCACCAGCAAGCACAGATCTTCTTGCACCTCGCCACTTTTGGCTCCAATTCGCACCAAGTCAGGAAGATAGATATCCTCGGTCGAGGGCGACGACGTGCGCAGCACACGGCGCTCATCATCGGGATTAAGGTCCTTCCAGCTGATATAGCCCATCTGCCGGCGCTCGGCGCGCATCATGCGCAGCGCCGAGGCGCCTGTTAGGATTACGGAAGCCGCTAGCTGTTCGCCTGTCGGCTCGTTGCGCCGCTCAATCTTCACTGCCACAAAACCACCCCTACCAAACACGTGCGATAGCAAGGCCATCGACTGCCGCAGCGCCGGCACGCTTGAGCTCCGCCGAGGCTGCTGCCATGGTCGCGCCCGTGGTGATAACGTCATCGATAAGCAGTAGGCGGCGGCCGTGCACGTCCTCAACCGTCTCGTACATGCCTTGGGCACGCTCGCGACGCTCCTCACGACCGAGTTCGCGCTGGTCGCCATGCCCGTACTTGACGAGGGCATCGAGCAGAGGAACACCCGACAGCTCGCAAAATGGGCGCGCAATGGCCTCCATATGATCAAAGCCACGCCGCCGAAACGCTGCCGCCGTCGCAGGCACAAACACCACCGCATCCGCACCGGACAGCACGCCTCCGTAGCGATCGGGCGCTACGACCTGGGCATGCAGGGCGGTGTCGTAGAGCAGCTCCGCCAGATACGGAGCCAGACGTCGCTCGCCCGCGTCCTTGTACGCTTTAATGATGCGCGGCAGCGGATGCGCATAGACGGAGCACGCCAGGCAGCGGTCGAGCGCCTCCGCCATTGCCGAGGACGTGCCCTCGACCGAACACTCAGTGCACAGCAAATCCCCAAACGGGGAGCCGCATCGGGTACAGCTATGACGTGGGTCGATGAGCGTGAGCGCGGCCAGGCAGTCTTGGCAAATAAGCGCACCGGCGCGCTCGCAGCCGGCACATCGTATTGGCGACAATACCTCGAGTGCCTCGCGTGCCGCCCGCTCGGCAAACGGCAGCAATTCGTCCGCAAACGGTAGGGCGCCGGCACCCTGCAGACGGCTCAATTTGTTCAGATGGCTCTTCAAGACACAACCCTCCCTACGTTCGGTCGCAGGGAGGGTTGTTGATTCAGCGCTATGGTACCCCGACGCGATTGGGGTAAGGCGGGTTAAATCCGCTCGCGGGCGTTATTCGCCGGCGGGCGGTTGTGGTGCGGCCGAAGACGGGGTCGAGCCCTCGCCACCATCCTGGCGCGGCTTGCGGGAACGGCGACGACGACGGCGCTTTTGACCCTGGTCGGCCGAGCCCTCGCCACCGCGATCCTCGCGCCGCTCGCGCTCGTCGCGAGCGGCGCCACGCGAAGCCTTGGCAGCCGCTCCCCCGCCATCTCCGGGACGACGGCGCGTGACCTTGACCTCGCCATCCGAGACCTGATCGGCAACGGAGGGCACTGAGGGCTTCTGCTGCGCGCCCGAGGAATGGCGACGACGCGGACGCGGGGCGCGCTCCTCCTCGCCACGCGACTTGCCACCCTTGTCGGCAGGCGTATCGGAACCCGAACCACCCTTGGGAGCAGCACCGGCTTCACGGGCAGCTGCGGCGCGGAAGGCGTCCTCGCGCTCCTCGCTCGACAAATGGCGGCGGCGACGGCGCGTGGGATTCATGCCACCGCCGCGATTCTGCTGCTGGGGCTGCTGAGCCTCGCGCTCGCGGGGGGAATTCTTGCCTGTAGCCGCGGCCTCGCCGACATCGCCCGAGCCCGCGCGCTTGCGACGACGACGGCCACCGGCGGCCTCCTCGGCCTCAGGCGTTGCGGCATTGCCACGGCCCTTTCCGCGGCCACGACCCTCGCCCTGCCCCTGACCGGCGCGAGCATCGGATTCAGCATCGCGACGACGGCGCTTGGGCATCGACGTACCGGCCAGACGGTCGGCGCCCGACAGGCCATCGCCCACGTCGACGCCGTTCTCGCGGTCGAGCTCCATGAGCGCCAGACGCATCTCGGGCGACTCGATGCGCTCGAGCACATCGCGCGTCACGCAGTCGGGGCGGCAATTGCAGCCCTGCTCGGCAGCCTTCTTCTTGCAGCCCTCCGAGCAGGTCATATCGGCCAGGTTGACCTTAAAGACCTTGCCGTTCTCCAGGCGCAGCACCAGCTGCTCGCGCGGCGTGTCATATTCCTGAATACGCGCCTTGCCGAGCGGCGTATCGATGAGCGTCTTCTTTTTGGGCGCACGGCTCTTGAAGTCCTTGTACGCTTCGAACTCATAGCGCAGGCAGCACATCAGGCGGCCGCAAACGCCGCTGATCTTGGAGGAATTGAGCGGCAGGTCCTGCTCTTTTGCCATGCGGATCGAGACGGGCTCAAACTGTCCGCCAAAGCGCGTGCAACAGAGCTCCTGGCCGCACTGGGCATAGCCGCCCACCAGGCGAGTCTCGTCGCGCACGCCGATCTGGCGCATGTCGACGCGAATGTGCAGCGTCGAGGACAGATCCTTGACGAGCTGGCGAAAATCGACGCGCTCCTCGGCGGCAAAGTAGAACACGGCCTTCTCGCCGCCAAACAGGTACTCGACGCCGACCGGCTTCATCTCGAGGTCGAGTTCTTTGACCAGACGGCGGAAATCGATCATGGCCTCGTCGCCCTGGATGGCAAGATCGTCGGCAAGCTGCAGGTCGATGTCGCTCGCCACGCGCAGTACGGGCTTGAGCGGCTGACCGATCTCTTCTTGCGGCACCTCGAAGGGATCGGCCGTGACCAAGCCGATCTCGGTTCCGCGCTCGGTGGAGCAAATGGCATAATCGGCCTCGAGGATATCCAGGTCCTGCGGGTCAAACCACAGGTCGCGCGAGGCGTAGGTAAACTTAACGGGTACGACTAACGGCATTTCAGTGCCTTCCTGATATCGAACAGCATGACCTCGATGGCCAGCTGGGGAGTAACGTTTCTGGCGATGTTGCGCTCGGCGGTCGCGACCGCCTCGAGCGCCTGGGTGGCACCCGCAACATTGGTCGCGGCGGCAAGCCGACCGATTGTGTCGCGCACATCATCGTTCACCACGTCGGCTGCCTCGTCCTGAAGTGTCAGCAGCACGTCGCGCATGAGCGTCCGCGCGCTCGCCAGCGCTTCCATGATACCCGAACGCTCGCGCGCGTTGAGTTCGCGCTTGTTGCGGTCCTCAAGCTGCTTCAATGCTCCACGCGACAGGTAGTCGGCGTTTTGCTCGAGTACCTTTTCCTGCGTGGACTTGACCTCGGCGAGCGGCGCCTTGACGGCGACAATGAGCGACTTGGCGCGACTGAGCACGTCGGCCTCGTCGGCGGCGATGAGCGAATCGATGGCACGGACCATCTGACGGCGGGCGTCCTGGCGCTCGGCGCTCTTAAGAAACTCGATGCCGCGTGTGGGGCTTCCCGCCACGGCGACCGCCATGCGGCAACGCGCAGGGTCCTGACCGGTGGCGCGGCTCACGGCCTGCGCGGCGACGGCAGGCGATACCAGCCGAAACGGCACGCACTGGCAACGACTCACGATAGTGGGCAGCATCACGTCGGCCGAGGTACCCAACAGGATGAACATGACGCCCTCGGGCGGCTCCTCGAGCGTTTTGAGCAGCGCGTTGGCGGTGTTGGCGCGCAGCTGCTCGGCACGGTCGATGATGTAGACCTTTGCCTTGGCACGGATGGGCGCCAGCGGCACGTCATCGAGCAGCTCGCGGGTCTGGGCAATGAGGTAACCCGTGGCGCTCTCGGGCGTGTAATAGTGCACGTCGGGATGCGTATGCCGAGCAACGCGCACGCAGCTGTCGCATGAGCCGCAGCCATCCTGCTCGCACAGGAAGGCTTGGGCGAGCGCCCACGCGGCGTCGAGCTTGCCCGCGCCGGGCGCGCCCAAAAACAGGTAGGCGTGCGATGCGCGACCGCTGGCGACGGCATTGGTCAAAAAGTCGCGCACGCGCTCTTGGGTGTCGAGCTTGGCCAGCAGACTTGCCTGAGCGGGGGCCATGTTACTCGGCCTCCTTGGCAAGCGCGGCGGCGACGGCTTCCCGCGGAATGTCGAGACCGTACGCGCGAACCTGCTCGACCGTCTTCTCGAAGACTTTCTCGACGGTCGTAGTGGCGTCGATGAGCTTTACGCGGTTTGGCTCCTCGGCAGCAATTGCGCAAAACCCCTCGTAGACACGCTCCTGGAATGCCATGCCCTTGGCCTCCATGCGATCCGCCGCGCCACGGGCTGCCATGCGTAGCGCCGCCTGCTCGGGCGTGATGTGGTAGACGAGTGTGAGCGCCGGGTACGTTCCCGCGACGGCCAGGTTGTTGGCGTCGCGCACCATCTGGCGATCGAGGCCGTCGGCAAATGCCTGGTAGCAGGTCGTGGAATCGTAGAAGCGATCGCACAGGACCACCTTGCCGGCCGCAAGGGCGGGGGCTATGACCTCGTGCACCAACTGGGCGCGCGCCGCCTCGTAGAGCAGCAACTCGCAGGTATCGCCCATCGCCGTGTTGGCGGGGTCGAGCAGCAGGGCGCGAATCTTTTCGCTGATGGCAGTGCCACCCGGCTCGCGCAGAGTTACGACCTGATAGCCAGCGAGTTCGAGCGCGCGGGCAAGCAGGCGCGCCTGCGTGGACTTGCCGGCACCGTCGACGCCCTCGAGCGTGATAAAGCTATGTTGAGCAGGCTCAAAAGCCATGGGCGCAGCCCCTTCCTACAAGGCGCGTAAATGCAGATATATCAACCAAGCCATGATACCCCAGTGCTCGGCACGTCCCCAATGGCTAAAGGCGCCTTTCCAAAGATGCGGTGAAATAGGGACTGATTGAAGCTCTGAGACCGCCAAACAGTCCCTATTTCACCGCAACTTATGATGGGGAATTTTGGATGCTGGGTATAATCGTCGTATTGCATTGAAATGTGGCGAAAGGAGTGGCAATGTCTCGGTATTGCGCCTCGTGCGGCAAGCTTCTTGCAGATGATGCCAAGTTCTGCACCTCGTGCGGTGCACCCGTTGAGCAAACAGCCGCGAGCGATAGCCAGCCCGCTTTTGAGCAGACCGGCTCCCTTGATACGCCGCAAGCCAAGGCGGACGACTCCCTCGCCTATAGCCCCGACCCCGCCGCAAGCCCCGCGGCCGTCGAGACCACGCAACGCATACCCGTCGCGAGCGGCTCGTCCCAACAGCAGCCGGCTCCCGCATACGTGCCCGCTTCGCCACAGACCCCCGCTTCCAAAAAGAGCGGCACCGGGCCGCTTATCGCCGTTATCGTTGTGCTGGTGGCGATCATCATCGCCCTGGTCATCTTCTTTGCAATCAGACCGTTCGACAACGCCGCCACGCAGACGACTGCCGAGGTAGCTAAGCTGCACCATGACGTCGACGACGATGACCTAAAGCCTCTCGGCGATCCCAACAGCCTGTACGACGATGATGACGATGACGACGAGGATGGCGGCGAAGCAACGCTCTCCGAGCAGAACCTCTACCGTCGCCTGAGCGAATACTACGACCTGCTCGAAGATCTCGACAGCCAGGTCCGTGGCTGCGCGCAGAACTTCAACGGCAACTATCTGGAAGAGGATCGAACCACCCGTCAAAATCTCGCCGACGTCGCCGAGCGCACGGAGGACACCATCGAGCAGTATTACGACATCGTCGAGGACCTGGACGTCCCGACGAGCTCCAAAAACTACAGCTCCTGGAAGGACATCATCGCCCTGTACGACGACCTGGATCACCGCATTGACGCAATCTGTGATGCCTGGGAGATCAGCCTGAAATACGCCAAGCCTGCGGACCACAAGAATGAGATCGTGGCGCCGCTGTCGCGCGACAACGTGGCGGGCACCAATGACAATAAGTACCGCCTAGACTTTGAGGAGCGCTATCCCGGCGCCAAGCCTGTCGAGGTGAACTAGCGCTTTGTCGTTCCCGAGCCGGCAGTTAGGGACGTTCCTAAACTGCCGGCAGAAAAAGGAACGTCCCTAACTGCCGGTCAAAAAAACGAGCGAGGATCATGAGACCCTCGCTCGTTTTTTTGGGCATTGTTTCGACTGCGCCGTTACTTGTCGGCGGCTGCTTTCTTGGCAGTCGACTTCTTCGCGGTCGTCTTCTTGGCGGCAGTGGCTTTCTTAGCCGTGGTCTTCTTTGCCGTGCTCGCCTTGGTCGTAGTCTTGCGGCCGCGGGCGGGCTTCTTCTCCTTGGTCGGGCAGTCCATGTTGACGCAGATACGCCACGGACCGCGCGCCGTGTTGACCACCACGATGGGGGCGCCGCACTCGGGACAGGTCTCGCCCGTCGCCTCGAGCTTGCCACGCGCCGGCAGCGGATAGCTCACGCCGCAGTCATCGTAGTTGGTGCAGCGGATAAAGCGCTTGCCGCTCTTCTCGCTCTTGTGCGCGATCAGGTCGCCATGGCGTCCGGCCTCGGCACACACCTTGCACTCGCCCACTTTAAGGTCGGGCTCGTAGTTGGTGGGGCACGTCGGGTTCACGCAGATCTCGAAAGCCTTCTGGCGGAACGGCTGACACTTAATGCGCGGCGCACCGCATTCGGGGCACACGGCGGCCTCGCCCTCGAGCGGGCTCACCTTGACGCCGCTCGGCACCGGATAGGTCACGTCGCAGTCGGGCCAGCCCATGCAGCCAATGAAGCTGCCGCGGGTCTTGGCGCTCGTCTTCATAACCAGGTCCTTGCCGCACTTGGGGCAAGCGCCCACGCGCGCATCGGCCGTGACGGCGTCGCTGATGGCGTCGCCGAGCTCCTGCGTATGCTTGAGCAGCTCGTCGAGCACGCCGGCCAGCAGCGCACGCGAGTGCGTCACGACATGCTCTTCGGTGTCCTCGCCACGCTCGACGCGGGTCATGTCGCCGTCGAGCTCGCTCGTCATATCGGGGCTCGTGATGCGCGGGGCAAACTGCGTCAGCGCGTCGATGATGGCGATACCCAGCTGGCTCGGCTCCACGGGATCATTTTTGAGGTAGCGCACGGCATACAGGCGCTCGATGATGCTCGCGCGCGTGGACTTGGTGCCCAGGCCACGCTTCTCCATCTCCTGCACGAGTTTGCCCTGGCTATAGCGCGCGGGCGGCTCGGTCTGCTTGGCCTCGAGCTTAATGTCGAACACATCGACCGTATCGCCCTGCTCCAACGGCGGCATCTGCTCGTCGCGCTTGAGTCCGTACGGGTACGCCTCGCGGAAGCCCGGGGTCACAAGCACGTCGCCCGAAGCCACGAACGGCTCGCCGTTCACATCAAGCTCGAGCTTGGTGTTCTCGATGGTCGCGGGACCCATGAGCGTCGCCAGGAAGCGGCGGGCGATGAGGTCGTAGAGCTTGCGCTGGCCGCCATCGAGCGTGGACGGATCGCCCTCGCCCGTGGGATAGATAGGCGGGTGGTCGGTGGTCTCGACCTTGCCGCGCGTGGGCTTCATGGGACCGGCGAGCACCTTTTTGCACACGGGCGCCAGCGCCGGGTTGATCTTTGCCAGGTCGCTCACCACGGCGCCCAGATCGAGCGTCGCAGGGTACACGGTGTTATCGACACGCGGGTAGCTGATGAGACCGGCCATGTAGAGGGACTCGGCGATGCGCATCGTACGCGCAGGCGAGATGCCCTCGGCCGCGGCGGCAGCCTGCAGCGATGTCGTCGCAAACGGCGTGGGCGGCTGCTGCTTGCGCGAACGCTTGGTCACCGCGGCGACGGTTGCCGTCGCAACGCCGTCAACATGGCCGTACGCCGTCTCGGCAGCGTCCTTGTCGGTAAAGCGTGCCGTCTTGTGCGCAATCTTAAAGCGGTCGTCCTCGGCAGCACCCTGCGCGGCGCCCATGCCGCGAATCTGCCAATAGTCCTCGGGCACAAACGCCATGCGCTCGCGCTCGCGCTCGACCACCAGGGCAAGCGTCGGTGTCTGCACGCGACCGGCGGAGCGTACGTTGCCAAAGCCGCCAAACTTGGCGAGCGTCAGATAGCGCGTGAGCACCGCGCCCCAGATAAGGTCGATGTGCTGACGGCTCTCGCCGGCGTCGGCCAGGTTCTGGTCGAGCGAGACGAGATTATCGAAGGCGTGCGTGATCTCGGCCTTGGTAAACGAAGAGTACTGGGCGCGGGCAACCGGCAAGTCGGGCGCCACCTCACGCACCTTGTTGAGGGCGTCCGAACCAATCAGCTCGCCCTCGCGATCGAAGTCCGTGGCGATGATGACGCTGTCGGACTTTTTAGCGAGGTTCTTGAGCGAGCGAATGAGCT
>CABQHT010000062.1 GCA_902464035.1 uncultured Collinsella sp.
ACCGCGCGATTCCCGTGGACGTGTACGCGCCCGGGTGCGCCATTCGCCCCGAGACCGTGATCGACGCCATTGTTGAGGCGTGCGGCATCCTGGACCAGAAGGAGGCTGTGATGCGCGCCGGCGGCGATCCGCTTACCGTGGGCGGTGCCGCAACCTGGGACGGTGGCGTTGAGCTGGGCGAGGACGGGTTTGTGGCTGCTGCGGGGGCCGGGGTTGACGATGCGCCCGCGGCTGGCGACGCGGTCGTCAGGCCCGCCGCTGCTGACAGCGCTGCCGTCGAGCCCGCCGCTGCAAAGGAGGCCGAGTAATGCAAAAGGCAATCTATACCACCGTCGGGATCGACGAGCTCCTGTCGCATGTCCAGGCGCTCAAGGGTGCCGGCGCGCGCTTTGTGCAAATGCACGCCGAGCGCAACGTCGACGACGGCTCGTATCGCTTGGTCTATACGTTTATCAACGTTCGTGCTGCTCAGGAACATATTGCGCAGGACGGCAGCTATGCGATCGAGAATCTGGTGGTTGAGGGCATCGACCAGTACCAGGAGATTCCGTCCATCAGCTCGTATTACCCCGCGGTGTTCCCGTTTGAAAATGAGGCCCACGACCTGTTTGGTCTTGCCATTACCGATATGCAGATCGACTTTAAGGGCTTTTTCTACCAGGTCTCGACCGCTGAACCCATGAGCGTGATCACGCCCGAGGTGAAGGCTGCGCGCGAGAAGGCCATGAAGGTTCGCGCCGCTGCCGAGGCCAAGGCGCGCAAGGCCGCTGCCGAGAAGGCTGCCGCGGCTGCGGCTGCTGCAGGGGAGGGCGTTGCGGGCGCCGGCGATGCCGCGGGCGCCGCTGCTCAGCCCGCTGCGGCTGCCGGCTCCGATACTCAGCACGATGAGGCTGCTGCGAAGGCCGCGCTCAAGGCCGCCGAGATGGAGGCAAAGCTCGCCGCCATGGATCCCGAGAAAGCGGCCAAGGTCCGCGCGGCGCTTGCCGCCAAGGCCGCCCGCGACAAGCAGAAAGAGGAGGCGTAAGGTCCATGGCACATCGCTCCGTTATTCCGTTTGGCCCGCAGCACCCGGTGCTGCCCGAGCCGCTTCATCTGGACCTGGTGATCGAGGACGATCGCGTCATCGAGGCAATTCCGCAGATCGGCTTTGTGCACCGCGGGCTCGAGAAGCTCACCGAAAAGCGCGACATGCATCAGTTTGGCTACATCGCCGAGCGCATCTGCGGCATTTGCGCCGTGGGTCACAGCTGCGGCTATGCCAGCGCCTGCGAGCGCATGCTCGACATCGAGGTGCCCGGCCGCGTGCAGTATATTCGCACCATTCTGCACGAGCTTTCGCGCATCCACTCGCATCTGCTGTGGCTGGGCCTGCTCGCCGATGCCTTTGGCTTCGAGGCACTGTTCTATCGGTCGTGGACCCTGCGCGAGCAGATTCTCAAGATCTTTGAGAGCACTTGCGGCGGCCGCGTGATTCTGTCGATTAACGAGATCGGCGGCGTTAAGCATGACATTGAGGATTCCGAGCTGGCGGGCATTGTCCAGACACTCGATGCCATGCGTCCCGACTACGAGGCCCTGGTGCATACGTTTTTGGACGACGACAGCTGCGGCGAGCGTCTGCATGGCGTGGGCGTGATCAGCAAGAAGGACGCGCTGGAGCTTTCGATGGTCGGCCCGTTTGGGCGCGCCTCGGGCGTGGACTATGACGTGCGCATGTTTGGCGACGGCGCCTATGCGGATCTGGCTGCGTTTGAGCCAATTGTCGCTACCGATGGCGACTGCTATGCCCGCTGTCAGGTGCGTTGCGCCGAGGTCACGCAGGCTATGGACATCATCAAGGAGCTAGTGGGCAAGATTCCGCACGACGGGATCGGCGGGCGCACCAAGCTCACGCCGGCCGACGGCGCGCGTGGCGAGGTTGTGATTGAGCAGCCGCGTGGCGAGGCGTATTACTATGTGCGCGGCAACGGCACCAAGAACCTGGACCGCTTCCGCGTGCGCACGCCGACGTCGCAGAACCTGGCGGGTCTGACACATGCGCTGCAGGGCGTGCTCCTTGCCAACGTGCCCATGATTATCCTGACCATCGACCCCTGCATTAGCTGCACGGAAAGGTAGGCGCGGCATGAGTTTGCTGACATTTGCCAAGACGGCCTTGGGTTCTATGGTCAAGCAGCCGGTCACGGTGTGCTATCCGCAGGAGAAGCTCGCGGCACCCGAGCGCTTGCGCGGGCATATCGTCAACGACATGAACGTGTGCATTTGCTGTGGCATGTGCGCGCGTCGCTGTCCGGCGGGCGCGCTCGCGGTCGATCGCAAGGGCGGAACGTGGTCGATCGATCCCTATGCCTGCGTGGTGTGCGGTGAGTGCATCGAAAGCTGCCCCAAGCATTGTCTGACCATGGACACCGCCCGCACTCCAGTTGCGGCGGATAAGACTCCCACGGTAGAAACCAAACCGGAGTAGCTCTGGAATGGGGCTGGCATTGCGCTGGAATGGGGGCCGGCGGGACAAAAATGCCCCACCGGCCCCGCGCTTAAACGCGCGGTGGAACCGTCGCGAACAAAACTATGCCGGATTACTACGATAAATCGCCTACCCCCAACCACACCGCATTTGGCAAAATCAAAACCGCAGGTAGACGGCTTGCGGTTTTGCGAAAGAGTCACGTGTGGTTGGAGACCTCATTTTTATCGTAGTAATCCAGCACAGTTTTGAAATGGCACCATATCCGTAACAGCCCCTGATCCCCCAAGGACGGAGGAAAGTGGGTCATTTTTGCCTGATGGCTCCGAGTCGCACCCGTTTTCCTGCGAAAACGCCGTGTCTCAACTTTGGTGAGACATTTGTCTCACGCCCAAAACCGAATCTGGAACATGTGTTACCTGCCCTAATTGTGTCTCATTCCGTAACTTTAGGCTGATGCAAGGTCTGAGACCGCGAGAAGGGAGACGCGATGAGTAAGTACACGAGGGGTCTCTTGGCGGTGATACTTGCCGTAGTGCTTGTGTTGCCGGCTGCAGCATTTGCCATGCTGCCCGAGGCCAACGCCAGGTCCAGCACGGGAATGGACGGACCGACAGTGAGCGGACCGACGGTCGTCGACCCCGATACCAGCGGACGCTGGGAAAAATGGGCGGCCGGCCACAGCGGCAATAAGGTGACGACTCAAAACGTCGGTCGAATCTGGACCGACAAAACGGTTGAGGCAACCGGAGAAAACGAAGAGTCGGACTTCTTGACCACGCTTTCGGCGATGTCCTCGACGTCCAATTCAACCGTGACGGTCACCACGCCGCTCGATATCGTGATGGTGCTGGATGCCTCTGGCTCGATGGATGATCCTATGGGTGGCGGAGATCGCACCAAGCGTATCGATGCGCTCAAGAGCGCTGCCAACAGCTTTATCGATACTATCGCCAAGCAAAACGAGAGTATCGAGGGTGTCGATAGGCAACATAGGGTTGCCATTGTTAAGTTCGCGGGCGATAAGTCCAACGATATCGGCAACGATACGTATCGTGACAAAGGGTACGTCTACAATAACACGCAGGTTATGAAGGACCTGATTGATTGTTCCGGCAGCAACGTGAAAGCTCTTAAGGATACAATTGCCGGTATTAAACCCGCCGGTGCCACACGTGCCGATTATGGTCTGGAGCTGGCTAAGGACAGGACTTCTGGTCGCAAAGACGCCAAGAAGATTATTGTCTTCTTTACTGATGGTACGCCAACGAGTCAAAGTGAATTCAATTCTAAAGTCGCTAACGCTGCCGTGACGGCTGCCAAGGACATGAAGGACGCCAAGGCCACCGTTTATACCATTGGCATCTTTAACGGTGCGAATCCCAGCGCCGTCGTCCAAGACTCGCAGACAAGTAAAGAGAACAAATTCATGCAGGCCGTGTCGAGCAACTACCCCAATGCTACGGCATGGAACACTCACGGCACGCGTGCGGAAAACTCCGATTTCTACAAGTCGGCGACCAATGCCGAAGAGCTCAAGAAGGTCTTCGACGACATCTCACAGGCCATTACGTCGGAGCCGCCTTATCCGACCGAAATCCATAAGGGCTACGACGAGACCAAGTCCGGCTACATCACGTTTACCGACGAGCTGGGCGACTTTATGCAGGTCGACGGATTTACCGAAGTCGTCATCAACGGCACGCCGTTTACCAAGGTGAGCAAGGCGATCAACAAAGAGACCAATACCGACACCTACGAGTTCACCGACAAGGCAAAAGACCTGCTTATCACCGTACAGCGTGCCGGCGATGATAATCCCCAGAAGGGCGATATCGTAACGGTTAACATTCCTGCGTCGTTGATTCCGCTGAGCCACTTTAAGACCGTAGACGGCAAGCTTTCGGTCGACAGCGTTAAGCCCATCCAGGTGAAGTATGCCTCGAGCGTGAAGAGTGTTGCGCTTGACAACCTATTTACGCCTGAGAAGGTCACGGGGCTCAAGGCTTACATCGAAAAGAATACGACCGTTGCCGACGATGACAGCAAGACCGTGAGCTTCTACGCAAACAAGTGGAAGGCCGGTGCGTTGGGTGATACGGTTGCGAACTTTGAGCCGGCCGATACCAACCGCTACTACTATTTCCAGAAGCAGACGCCCATTTACACGGATGAGGAATGCACGAAGCCGGCAAAGGGCTCGCTGACTGCTGACGGTAAGTATTACTACAAGGATGAGTTTGAGGAGCAGGGCGAGAACGGCGAGGCCAAGTCCGCGATCGATGTCATCGCATTCAAGGGCGGCGACGCTGCGAAGTTCGACGGCGCTATTGTTCGCGACGATAAGAGCGGCAACCTGTCGTTTAGCATCGGAACCGCGCCTGGCATTTATCGACGAGCTCCACACCACCAAGGATAGCGTGGGCGGCAACAACACCCATACCGCCTCCGATGTTCTCAATCCCAAGTGGAACAACACGTCCGCCAAGGTGACCGCGACGCATGTCAATTCCTACCTGGGCAACAACGGCAAGATCAGCTATAAGTACGACATGACGCCGACGACGGTGGACACCAAGGCCGACTTCGGCCTGACCAAGGTGCTCGAGGGCCGCGCCTGGACGAAAGAGGACGCGTTTGAGTTTGAGCTGACGTCCGAGAACAACGCCCCGATGCCCGAGTCCGCGACTGAGCCCGTGACTGTGTCCGTGACCAATGACGATCCGAATGAGGTCAAGGCGGCCATTAACTTCGGCACGATCGAATACAAGGCACCTGGCACGTATGTCTACAAGGTCAGCGAGAAGAACGCTGGGACCACGGTTGACGGCGTTGCCTACAGCAAGAACGTCGCGAAGATCACCGTGACGGTGACGCCCAACAAGAAGGGCGAGCTCAGCGCTGACGTGAAGGTGACTTCGGGCAAGACCGAGTTCAAGAACACCTACACTGCGAAACCTGTTGAGTCCAGTGTCACCGACAAGATTGCCGTGACCAAGTCCCTGACCGGGCGCGACTTGGCGGCCGGCGAGTTCAGCTTTGAGCTCCGCGAGCTCAAGGGCGAGGACTCTGAGCTTATCGAGACCGTCAAGAATGACGCCAACGGTAACGTTACGTTCAAGGCCATCAAGTACACCGAGATCGGTCAGCACACCTACACGCTGCGCGAGGTCAAGGGCAATGCCGGCGGTGTCACCTACGACGAAAACTTCTACATCATCGTGACGACCATCAGCGATAACGGCAAGGGCCAGCTGGTGGCCACGCACAAGCTGAAGGGCGCCGAGGACGTCAAGAGTATCAAGTTCAAGAACGCCTACACCGCGAATGCTGCCGAGGCATCGCTTGCGGGCATCAAGAACCTGCAGTTCGCCGACGGTCTGACCCCGGCCGACATCAACGGCAAGTTCACCTTTACCGTGACCGGTGAAGAGGGCGCACCCATGCCCGCGAACGCGAGCGTGACCAATGATGCCAAGGGCAAGGTCGACTTTGGCAAGATTACCTTTACGCTCGACGACCTTAACAGGGCTCTGGGCGAGAAGTCCGAGAAGCGCGAGCACACCTTTACCTACACCGTGACCGAGTCCGGTAAGGTTGCCGGCGTGACCAACGACGCCAAGCTGTCGCGCGAGGTTTCCTTCACCGTGACCGATGACAGCAAGGGCAATCTGAGGGTGTCCCGCAAGCCGGATGGCAACGCAGCCTTTACGTTCACCAATACCTATAGCGTGACGCCTGTCGAGACGAGCGTCACCGACCAGATCACCGCGACCAAGTTCCTGACCGGCCGCGACATGGCTGAGGGCGAGTTCTCCTTCGAGCTCGTCGAGGGCGAGGGCAAGGACGCCAAGGTCGTCGCCACCGGCAAGAACGCCGCCGATGGCAAGATCACGATGAGCACCATCGAGTACACCAAGGCCGGAACGCACGCCTACACGCTGCGCGAGGTCAAGGACAACGCCGGCGGGATCACCTACAGCGATGCCAAGTTCAACATCGAGACCACCATCACGGACAACGGCGACGGTACGCTCAGCGCCACGCATGTTCTGAAGGACGTTAAGGAAGCAACTTTCGAGAACACCTACAGCGTGACCCCGCTCGACACAGAGCTCGACTTTGGCCTGAGCAAGGCCATTGACGGCCGCGACTGGACGGATGGGGACGAGTTCAGCTTTACCATCACCGCCCCCGAAGGCGCCCCGCTGCCCGATCCCGCAACCGTAACCGTGAGTAATAAGGACGCGAAGGACGGCATCGCCGCCATCAAGTTCGGCAAGATCCACTACACGGCTGCCGGAACCTACAAGTACGAGATTCGCGAGAACGCGGGCAACGCGGCAGGCATGACGTATGACGGACATGTCGCGACCGCCGAAGTGACCGTGACTGATAACGGCAAGGGCGTCCTGACCGCCAACGTCACCAAGAAGGAAAGCGGCCGCTTCACCAACACGTACCGCACTGAGCTCGATTACGCCGCGGCCGGCGGCCTTAAGCTTAGCAAGGCCCTCTCCGGACGTCCCATGACCGAGGGCCAGTTCACCTTTACCGTGACGCCCGCTGACGCGGCTTCTGCCAACGCGCTCGGCCTGCACGAGGGTGCCAACGTGTACAAGTCCCCTGCAGCGACAGAGGGAACCGTCGGCCTGATCGACATTCTGGCCGGCAAGGAGGTCAAGTTTACGCAGGCTGACGCCGGCAAGACCTTCAAATACACCGTGGCCGAGACGAACGACCACAAGCCCGGTTACACCTACGACGATGCTGTCCGTACCGTGACGATCGCTGTCACCGACGATGGTGCCGGTACGATTACCGCTACGACGACCGTCTCCGGCGGTCCCGAGGGCACGCACGAGACGATCCACAAGAGCGGCGAGAACAAGGTTGAGAGCGCTCTGGTCCCGTTCAAAAACAGCTATAGCGCATCGACCGATGCGCACGGTGGTGACGTTGCTCAGATCGTTGCCACCAAGACCCTGACCGGTCGTCCGATGGCCGACGGCGAGTTCTACTTCGGCATCGCCTATGCGGGCGAGACGGAAGCCATCGAGGGTACGTGCGTTACCAACGTTAACGGCCAAGTGAGTTTTGGTGCCCTGCATTACACGACCGAGATGCTCGCCGACCTGGTAAACGCCAACCGCGCCATCCGTACCGACACGGATGCCAAGCTTGCATGGACCATCAACTACACGGCCTTCGAGTACACGTCTCCGCTCGCAGCAAAGGGCATTACCGCCGCAAAGCCGAGCTTTAGCTTTAAGGTCATCGTCGTCGATAACGGTGACGGGACTCTGACGGCGACGCCCGCCTACGACGGAATTCAGCCCTTGTTCGAGAACGTTTACGGCGCCGATGCCGTTGATGCCGCGCTTGCCGGCACCAAGAAGCTCCAGGCTGCCGAGGGTCTGACCCCGGCCGATATCACGGGAAAGTTCACCTTCACCGTGACTGCCGACGAGGCCGGCGCTCCGATGCCCGAGCACACAACCGTGACCAACGACGCGGCCGGCAACGTGGACTTTGGCAAGATCCACTTTACGCTCGACGACCTCAACCGCGCCCTGGGCGTGACGGACGATGCTTCTGGCGATGCATCGAGCGACGCTGAAGCCAACGCCGACGAGGCCGAGGTTGACGCTGACGCCAGCGGTGACGAGGCCAAGGACGAGTCCAAGCCCGAGGCCCCCGCTGCTCCGCGCTCGCACACCTTTACCTATACGGTGACCGAGTCCGGTAGCGCCCCTGGCGTGACTAACGACGCCAACACCGCGCGCAAGGTTTCCTACACAGTGACTGACGACCGTGCCGGACACCTGAGTGTCGTGCGCAACGGCGACGACGGTGCGGCCTTCACATTCACCAACACCTACAGCGTGACGCCCACCGATTCGTCCGTGACCGATCAGGTCAAGACGGTTAAGCGTCTGACCGGACGTGACCTTGCGGCTGCCGAGTTCACGTTTGATCTGCTCGAGGACGGCGTGGTTGTCGCTAGTGGCACCAACGACGCCAACGGCAACGTTACGCTGAGCCCGATCCGCTACGAGGCGCCCGGCACGCACACGTACACGCTGCGCGAGGCTTGCCCCAACGCGCTCGGCCTGTACAAGGGCGTCACCTATGACAGCGCGACCTACACCATCGTGACCACCGTCAAGGACAACGGCGACGGTACGCTGACCGCGACGCACAAGCTCGATGGAACCACCGAGTCCGCTGGCTTTACCAACAAGTATCACGCCATGCCCACGCAGGTCTCCATCGGCGCGATCAAGGTGCTCGAGGGACGCGAGCTCAAGAAGGACGAGTTTAGCTTTAAGCTCGTTGGTGAGGACGTCGAGTCCACCGTCACCAACGATGCCGACGGCAAGATCAGCTTCGACAAGTTCGAGTACAGCGAGCCTGGAACGTACGTCTACACCATCAGCGAGGTCAAGGGCGACGAGGCCGGTATGACCTACGACAAGTCCGTCTTTACCGCGACCGTCAACGTGGTCGATGACGGCGAGGGCAACCTCAAGGCGAGCGTTGCCTATACCAAGGGCGATAAGAGCGTCGAGGGTATCGTGTTCAACAACACGTACAAGAAGCCCGAAACGCCCGTGCCGACGCCCGACCCCGGTACGCCCAAGACCGTGACGAACATCGTCAAGACGGTCAAGGGTTTCCTGCCCACCACGGGTGACCAGCAGGCAGCTGCGCTCCTTATGGCGTTTGTCGTCGCCATGTCCGGCGTCGGTGCCCTGATCTGGGGCATCCGTAAGCGCTAGGCAAACTGACAGCGGCCCGGGGCCAAGGGCCCCGAGCCGCTGGCGGGGAGCCAAAAACATAGCCCCCACCCCACCCCCAGCCGCCACGGAGGCGTCTCCCTTCTCCGTGGCGGCACTTTTGTGCGACTGCTCTATAAGTTGCGGTGAAATACGGACTGTTTGGCGGCCCTAGGGGGCACAGCAGTCCGTATTTCACCGCAACTGAGTCGCCGATTCTTTGAGTTACCCTCGCAGGTAGGCGATGGCGATTTGGGTGCGGTTGCGTAGGCCCATTTTGGCCAGGATCGAGCTGATGTGGTTTCGCACGGTGCCTTCGCCCATATAGGCGGTGGCGGCAATCTCCTTGTTGTCGAGGCCGCGGGCGATGAGCTCGGCGACCTCGAACTCGCGGTCGGTCAGGCCGGCAAAGGCTGCAGGCCGGCGGGGCGTGCCGGCCTCGACGTCCATCCCATCAAAATCGACGTCCTCGATTGCCTTGCCCTCCAGCACGCGCTTGCCATCCATGACTTGCGCCAGCGCTGGCGGAATGGCGGCGACATCGGTCTTGATCAGGTAGCCGCGGGCGCCCAGTTTGAGCGCCGACACAATGTACTCGTCATCCGAAAACGTGGTCAGGAACACCACGCGTGCCGCGGGGTCGCGCTCGAGGATCTCGCGCGCCGCCGAAAGGCCGTCACGCCCCGGCATCTGGATGTCGAGCAGCGCGATATCGGGTGCGTGCTCGGTGTAGAGCGCGACCGCGTCGTTGCCGTCGGCGCCGGTGCCCACGACTTCGATCTGCGACTGGGCACCCAGGATAATCTTGAGCGAATCGACCACAAGGCGGTCGTCGTCGACAATTATGAGCCTCATCGGGCCTCATCTCCTTGCTGTTTGGGGACGGTGGCAAACACGCGCCAGCCGGGGGCGCCGGCACGCGGCCCGGCGGTAAAGGTCCCGCCAAGCGCCTCGACGCGCTCACGCATGGAGCCGAGCCCCATGCCTTCTGCGATGCCTCGGCTGTTCGTCTTGGTCGCTCCCGTTCCGTCGTCGGTAACGATGAGCTGGTAAAACGACGGATGCTCCATGCATCGCACGGTGACGTTCTGGGCGTGAGCGTGGCGCATGGTGTTAGAGAGCGCCTCGCGCAGGACCGCCGCAAAACAGTTGGCGACGTTGGCTGGTGCGTGCTCGGCCAAAACCTCAAGTTCAATCTGCGGACCGCCGTCCGAGCGCGCGTCCTCAACGATGCGTTCGAGCTGCACGGAGAGATTGGCTGCGTTGTCGTTGAGCGCATGGACGCTGGTGCGCACGAGCTGAAGCGCCTCATCGACCGTGTGCTTGACGTCGGCGAAGTCGGCGGCGACGCCGGGCTCGTTGGCGTGGACCACGCGTAGGGCCTCGGTTTGCAGTGAGGCACGCGTGAGCTGGTGACCGACGTTGTCGTGGATCTCGCGCGCGATGCGGGCGCGTTCGGCGAGCGTCGCGAGCTCGACTTCGTAGTCCTGGCGGTCGGCGAGGTCGCGGTTGCGTGCCTCGAGCGCGAGGGCTCGTTCCTGCAGTTCGTCACGGGTGCGACGCATGCGCTCCTGCTCACGTTCCAACTGGGCGGTGCGCAACGACAGTAAGGTGGCGGCGACCGAAAGGA
>CABQHT010000063.1 GCA_902464035.1 uncultured Collinsella sp.
TACAATCTGCTCCGACATTCACGCGCCGCCCGGCGCTCAAGAGGGGAGGACCCCATGGCAAACGAGATCTGGACCATCAAGCGTTGTCTCGAGTGGACCAAGGAGTACCTGGCCGAGCGCGGCGAGGAGCATCCCCGTCTTTCTGCCGAGTGGCTGCTGTGCGCGGCCACGGGTCTGGCGCGCATCGACTTGTATATGCGCATGGACGAGACGCTTAACGCGGCCCAGCTCGAGACCATGCATGCGGCTGTCGTCCGCCGCGCCAAGGGCGAACCGCTGCAGTACATCACCGGCAGCACGCAGTTTCGCATGATCGACGTCGCGTGCGCCCCCGGC
Source organism: uncultured Collinsella sp. (assembly GCA_902464035.1). Classification (GTDB taxonomy): domain Bacteria; phylum Actinomycetota; class Coriobacteriia; order Coriobacteriales; family Coriobacteriaceae; genus Collinsella. The sequence continues at coordinate 337 of CABQHT010000063.1, forward strand.
GTGCTCATCCCGCGCCCCGAGACCGAGATGCTCGTCGAAGAAGTCCTGAACTATCTGGATACCGAGGTGCTGAGCCCCGAGGCCGCTGCCCGTCAGCGTGTTGAGCTGCCTTGGAACGATGAGGTCGAGCAGGCCCGCAAAGCTGAGGCGGCGCTGGCCGACGAACGCGCGACCGCCGAGCGCCGTGCTGCCAACCTGACGGCCGCCGATGAGGCTGCGCTGGGTAGCGACGTGCTCGGTAGCCGCGCCTATGCCGAGGAGCTTGCCGATCGCGAGGCCGAGGAAGCCGCCGCGCAAGCAGCAGAAGCCGAAGCCGCAAAAGCCGCCGAGCCCGAGCTCGACGAATACGACATCGCCATCGAGGGCGCCGACCAGGAGACGGTTTCAGCTCAGGATGCCGCTGCGCCTGCCCCAGCCGAGCCCCGCACTGCCCGCGTTCTCGAGGTCGGCTGCGGCACGGGCTGCATTTCGCTCTCCCTTGCCTGGGAGCGCCGCGGCCACGTTACCTGCACTGCTACCGATATCGAGCCGCGCGCCATCGACCTTGCTACCAAAAACCGTGATGCGCTTGGCCTCACGTCCGACGAGGTCGCCTTCAGCCTCACAAACCTGGTGAGCTCCATTCCCCGCGAAGAGTGGGGCACCTTTGACGTACTCGTCTCCAACCCGCCCTACATCCCCACCGATGTCATGCGCTCGCTGCCGCATGAGGTCAAGGACTTTGAGCCCGATCTGGCGCTCGAGGGCGGTGCCGACGGTCTCGATATCTTCCGCCGCCTGCTCAACGCGGCGCCCTACATGCTGCGTGCCGGCGGCCTGTTTGCCTGCGAGCTCTACGAGGGCGCGCTCGACGCCGCGGCCGAGCTCTGTCGTCAAGCAGGCCTTTCGGACGTGCGTATCGTCCACGACCTCACCGATCGCCCCCGCATTGTCCGAGCCATCGTCACCGAGCCCAAGCAACGCCAGTAATATTTATTAACTGGTTAGAAAAAATTATAAATTAGTTTATAATTAGGACGGCTGAAAGAGGTCGGCCCATGCAACCTCCTACCTTTCGGGAAATCATTGCCCTACTCAAGCACGATGGATTCGTGAAGGTCGCGCAAGTCGGTAGTCATGCTAAGTATGTTTCTGGTGACCGCGTTGTCACCGTGAACGGCTCTGGTGGTGATCGACCAAAGAAGGGCACATGGGCAAGTATTCGTCGCCAAGCTGGATGGTAGTTGGAGGCAAAATGAGGCAGCGATTTACCTATGACTGCGTTCTCATAAAAGAAGACGACGGTTACTGCGCTAGCTTCCCGCAGATTCCCGGCGCCTTTGCCGATGGCGATACGCGCGAAGAAGCGATTGCCCATGCCACCGAGGCACTGATGGCGTTTTTGGCCGACGACCTCAACAACGGTTTGACTCCGGCAGGGTACGAACGCTCGGCCGAGGTCGTGGCCCTTTCAGTCGAAATCGACCACGAGGACGCTCGGGAAGCGGCGTGCCGAACATTTAAAGACGCAGCGCTGGACCTCAAAGTCTCCGCTCCGCGGATTACCGCGCTGGTCAAAGCCGGAAAGCTCGATGTTGAACTCGTCGACGGCCGTCGGATGATAACGATAGACAGCATCGAGCGCTACGCCGCCCAAGAACGCCACGCCGGCAGGCCAAAGAAGTTCGTCGCAGTCCAATAACCCCCTCACTTTCACCGACTACTAGAGCCGCTCACCAAACCAACATGCGCTCTGGGCAAATAGGTTGAACGTTTCGTGCGAGAATGCCCCACAGTAAACAAACTTGCACCAGAGCGTAAGGGGCTGGCATACACATGCAGACGGTCTATCGGGTATACGAGGGAACGCGCGAGCCGCATCGGCTTGCCGTCGAGCGCACGGCCGAGGTGCTCGGCCGCGGCGGCCTGGCTTTGATCCCGACCGAGACCGTCTACGGTGTCGCCGTGGCAGTCAACGCCTTCTCGGACGCCGTGCCCCAAGATACAAGCGAATTCCCATCGTGGCCGCGCGATCCGCAGGCTGCCGTCAATGGCGCCGCAGTTCCTGCGCTCGGTACCGGCTATCGTCGTATCTTTACCCTCAAGCAGCGCGAGCTCACCCAAACGGTTGCCTGGCTGGTCGATGATGCCGAGGCACTCGACCGCTATGGCGTGGATATCCCTAACGAGGCCCGCGTGCTCGCCCGACGATGCTGGCCGGGCGCCCTGACTATCGTGGTCAAGGCGGCCCCCTGCGTGCCGACCTTTATGCGCGCCGCCGACGACACGGTGGCACTTCGCGCTTCGGCCTCGCCCGTGGTGCAGGCGCTCATTCGCGCCTGTGGCAGCCCCCTTGCCTGCACCAGCGCCAACACGCACGGTGCGCCCTCGCCGGCAAGCTTTGCCGCCGTCGAGGGTCGCATCCTGGAGGGTGTCGATGTTGCCGTCGACGCCGGTGAGACTCCGTGTCGCGATGCCTCGACCATCGTGTCGTTCCAGCACGGCGGGCTCCAGATCCTGCGCCAAGGCGCACTTCCCGCATCAGAGATCGAACGGGTCCTGTCCGACCCGATGCAATAGAAAGGTGTAAGCGATGTCGTTGAATCTGGGCAGCCTGGGCATGGAAGATGCCTCGTTTAACTTTGGCGGTTCCTACATCATGGCGCTCGACTGCGGCACCACCTCGGTACTTGCGACCATCGTCGACGAGTACGGATGCATCGTCGCGCAGGCACGTCGCAGCGTCAAAACCAGCTTCCCGCGTCCCGGCTGGGTGGAGCAAGACCCCATGGCGGTCCTTGCTAGCCAGATCGCCGTCATGATGGAAGTCCAGTTTAAGAGCGGTATCCACTCCGACCGCATTGCCGCCATCGGCATCTCCAACCAGCGCGAGACCACGGTGGTGTGGGACCGCATAAGCGGCCAACCCATCTATAACGCCATCGTGTGGCAATGCCGTCGCACCGCACCTCTGATCGACGAGCTGGTCGAGCAGGGCGCAGAAGAGCTGGTGCGCTCCCGCACGGGGCTTACGCTCGACCCGTATTTCTCGGCCTCCAAGGTGCAGTGGATTCTCGATAACGTCGACGGCGCGCGCGAGAGCGCCGCGGCGGGCGACCTTATGTTCGGCACCATCGACACGTGGCTCATCTACAATCTCACCGGCGGTCAGGTCTTTGCTACCGACTACACCAATGCCAGCCGCACCGCGCTCTTTAATATCCATGCGCTCGATTGGGACGACGATCTGCTGGCGCTTTTCGACGTCCCGCGCTCCATGATGCCCGAGGTTCGTTGGAGCTCGGGCGATTACGGCCGCGTTGCGAGCGACATCATGACCAACATGCCACCCATCATGGGCGTGGCGGGCGACCAGCAGGCGTCGCTATTCGGCCACTGCTGCTTCCATCCCGGCCAGACCAAAAACACCTATGGCACGGGTTGCTTTATGCTCATGAACACCGGCGACGAGATCGTCGAATCCAAGAACGGTCTGGTCTCCACGATCGGTATCGCCGCGGACGGCAAGATCAGCTATGCGCTCGAGGGTTCTATCTTTGCCGCAGGCTCCACCATGAACTGGCTGCGCAACAACATGGGCATCATCTCGAGCGTGAGCGAGTCCGCGCAACTCGCCGCTTCGATCAACGACAACGAGGGCTGCTACCTCGTCCCCGCCTTCGCAGGCCTGGGCGCTCCCTGGTGGGACCCGCATGCTCGCGGTATCGTGTGCGGCCTGACCGGTGCCTCGAGTCGCGCGACCATTGTGCGTGCGGCCTGCGAGTCCATGGCCTATCAGAGTTATGACGTGCTGCGCGCCATGGAGCAGGACGTGGGACTTTCGATTGAGCGCCTGTCCGTCGATGGCGGTGCCTCGCGCAACGAGTTCATCATGCAATTCCAGGCCGATCTGCTGGATATGCCCGTGCTGCAGTGCGAGACGGTGGAGACCACGGCGATCGGCGCCGCGTACTTGGCGGGCCTTGCCGTCGGCTACTGGGAGGATTTGGAGGAGCTGGAGCAAAACGCTCAGATCGTCAAAATCTTCCATCCTCATATGTCCGCCGAGCGCCGTGAGAGCAACCTCGCTGGTTGGCGTGATGCCGTCAAGCGTTCGCTCAGCACCGTTCAGTAGGGTTGCGACGGGGCACTCGATACAACAAACCGCTAAACTTATGCACGGCGCGCGGCAACAACATCGCCGTGCGCCGTGTCAGCAAGGCCGTCTTCCGGCCGCAACGAAAGGGGCAATCAACCCATGACCGTCACCTACGATACGTCCCGTGTGACCCTTGTCGATCACCCGCTCGTCCAGCACAAGCTATCGATCCTGCGCGACAAAAATACCGGCACCAACCAGTTCCGCCAGCTCGTGCGCGAGCTCGCGCTTTTTGACGGCTACGAGGCCATGCGCGACCTGCCTATGGAAGACGTCGAGGTCGAGACCCCCATCACTACCGCCACGTTCAAACAGCTTGCCGGCAAGAAACTCGCCATCGTGCCCATCCTGCGTGCGGGCCTTGGCATGGTCGACGGCATCCTCGACCTGGTGCCCTCCGCTCGCGTGGGCCACATCGGCATGGAGCGCGACGAGGTCACCCACGAGCCGCACGAGTATTACTGCAAGATGCCCAAGGATATCGACCAGCGCATCTGCCTGGTCGTCGACCCCATGCTTGCCACGGGCGGTTCGGCCGAGATGGCCATCAGCTACCTGCGCGAGCGCGGTGTCAAGGACATCCGCATGCTGTGCATCGTCGCGGCCCCCGAGGGCCTCAAGTCGCTGACCGAGAAGGACCCAGATGTGCATATCTATACCTGCGCCATCGACGACCATCTCAACGAGGCTGCCTACATCGTTCCCGGCCTCGGCGACGCCGGCGACCGCATCTACGGCACGCTCTAGTCGCTGGGCTAAACGGCCGCGGCTGCAAATACGAAGAAACGGTGCGCGCGGACGAACAAAAGGCGAACGCGCGCACTCCTGTTAACGGACGTTTTGCCCTGCAGGGTTCGAGAAAAACGTATTACCGTACCTGCGGCATAAAGAAGGTCTTAAGAAAACGAACAGGTGCGTATTAACCGATGCTTTTTCGGTTGTACTTTAGCGATTGGCTCGTACAATAGTCACCAATGTTTGGCGGGAACTGTTCTGTGAAGCGTTAAAAAGGAAAGTGAGGACGCCAGTGTTTCAGATAGCCGATCTGCTCGCTATCGTTGCAGGCGCCATCGCGGGCGCAATTGCCTTCCTTCCCTTTGTCTTTACGCTCAAGCCGGTTCTTGACGATAAACAGAATGCGGACATGCTCAAGGGTATGGTGAGTCTGGCGGTCTCGGCAATCGCCCTGCTCGTCTTTACCTTGGTTGTGTTTGTGTTGTTCGGAGAGGCATTTCGCATGTTCCTCCTGGGCGAGGCGATCGGCTTCGTGGCCTTTATGGCCGCCTGCGCGGTTCGTGTCGCCAAGGCGCTGCGAGATCCTCATGAGGTCGAAAGGTAAGTCGTGGAAATTTTTGAAAAGCTGCCTGATGAGATTAATCATCTGGTCAGCGAGTTCAGCTCCACCCCTGTCGTGGGCGATTTGAGCTGCGGCATCACGCAGTACTCGTTTTGGCTGATCGTCTCCACGATCGTGCTCCTGATCGTCCTGGCCGTGTTCAAGAAGAAGCAGACCCTGGTTCCCAAGGGCTTCTTCGTCAACGGTTTCGAGTACATCATCGAGTACGTCGAGAACGATATCGGCAAGGGTGTCGTGGGTGAGAACTGGAAGAAGCACTTCCCGTTCCTGTGCTCGCTTTTCCTGTTCATCCTGATCAATAACATGATCGGCCTGATCCCGGGAATGAAGCCCGGCACCGGCGCAATCGGCTCCACCGCCGCACTCGCCATTTTCGCCTTCGTGTACTTCATCTACTACGGATGCAAGGCTCACGGCGTGATCGGCTACATCAAGAGCCTCGCCCCGCAGGGCGTGAGCTTCCCGATGAACGTGCTCGTGTGGGTCGTCGAGCTTTTCTCGACCTTCCTGCGCCTCATCACGCTCGCCGTCCGTCTGTTCTGCAACATGTTCGCAGGACACGTGGTCATGGGCTCGTTCGCCATCATGGCGAGCATGTTCATGGAGCCGCTGCTTCAGCAGGTTTCCGCGGCCCACGCCGTCGGCGCCCTGCCTTCGCTAGCCTGGCTTGCCATCCTCATCCTGATCTATGCGATCGAGCTTGTGGTCGGCGCCATCCAGGCTTACGTCTTCACGGTCCTTACCGCCGTGTATGTCTCCGAGGCAGAGGAGGTCGCGGAGGAGGAGTAGTCTTCCGTTCGCGCCTTAAAGGTAAGGCAATTCGTTAAACCGCCGGTGCCCGTACCCATGGAGCCCGGCAGTTATAAAAAGGTTATCCTGCGTGAAATAAGACACGCACGACAAAGGAGGAATCGTGGGAGTTATCGGTTACGGTCTCGGTGTTATCGGCGCTGGTCTTGCTATCGGCCTGTCTGCTCTGGGTGCTACGGGTGCTATGGCCCGTCAGCCTGAGGTCCAGGGCCGCGTGTTCACCGTCTTCATCATGGGCTCCGCCTTCGGCGAGGCTCTGGCTCTGATCGGCTTCGTTGTCGCGCTGATCGTTAAATAGCACGGAGCGTCAAGTATGAATCTTTCATCCCAGAAGAGCGCGATCGCACTCTCCGCGTCCGCGGCCGCGCTGCTCATGCCGGTTTCCGCGTTCGCTGAGGACGGCGCTGCCGGTGCGGACATCCTCATCCCTAAGATGGCGGAGTTCATCCCGGCGCTTATCGCCTTCCTGATTATCTGGATCGTGCTGGCCAAGGTTGCCCTGCCGGGCATCATGAAAACCATGGAGGAGCGCGGCAAGAAGATCGAGGAGAGCCTCGACGAGGCCGAGAAGACCAAGCAGGAGGCTATCGCCAAGCGCGCTGAGTCCGACTCGATCGTCACCGACGCCCGTCGTCAGGCTGCCGACATCGTTCTCGAGGCCCGTAAGGACGCCGAGTCCGAGCGCGCCCGTATCATCGAGGCTGCTCACAAGGAGGCCGAGGAGATCATCGCCAAGGCCCATACGACCGTCGAGGACGAGCGCAAGTCCATCTACGCCGGTGCCGCGAGCTCCATCGCCGACCTGTCCGTTGCCGTCGCCACCAAGATCGTGGGCGAGGCACTCGAGGACGAGGCCGAGCAGAAGAAGCTCATCGAGCGCTACATCCAGGAAGCAGGTAGCCTGAATGCCGACTAGCCGCTATCAGGACAAGGTGCTCGAGACCTACGCGCGCTCCCTTCTGGAAGCCGCTAAGGCCGAGAACCATGTGTTCGAGGACCTCGAGATGATCGAGCGCTTGGCTTCTGCCAGCCCCGAGATCATCGCCGTGCTCGACACCATGTCCAAGCGCGACCAGCTCGACCTTCTTCCCAAGGTGGCAGCTGCCTTTAAGTATGTTGCCGAGGAAGACGAGGATGTAGTGGGCGTGACCGTCACCACGGCGATCCCGCTCGACGACGAGCTGCGTCAAACCATCACTAAGAAATGCGAGCAGGACTTCGGCCGCAAGGTATTCCTTATCGAGCAGGTCGACCCGTCTATCGTGGGCGGCCTGGTGCTCGAGGCCCGCGGCGAGCGTCGTGACATTTCCGTCAAGACGCAGCTGCGCATCGCGCAGGAGACCCTCGCAAACTCTGCTAATTCGTACGGAGGTGAAGCCTAATGTCCGAAACCCTCAATGCCCAGGATATCGCCAAGAAACTGCAGGAGCAGCTCACGAGCCTCTCCGCGACGGTCGATACGCATGAGGTTTCAACGGTCGACGAGGTAGGCGACGGCATCGCGCGCGTCTCCGGCCTCAAGAGCGCCATGGCAGGCGAGCTTCTGGAGTTCAAGAGCTCCGATACCGGTGAGACCGTCTTCGGCCTTGCCCAGAACCTTGACCGTGACGAGGTCGGCGCCGTTCTGTTTGGTGCCGTCGACTCCATCAAGGAAGGCGACGAGTGCCGCACCACTGGCCGCATTATGGATATCCCCGTGAGCCGTGCCATGCTCGGCCGCGTCGTCAATCCGCTCGGCCAGCCCATCGACGGCCTGGGCGACATCGTCGCCACGCACCGTCGCCCCATCGAGTTCAAGGCTCCCGGCGTCATCGATCGTACCCCGGTGTGCGAGCCGGTTCAGACCGGTCTGCTCGCTATCGACTCCATGGTGCCTATCGGCCGCGGTCAGCGTGAGCTCATCATCGGCGACCGTAAGACCGGTAAGACCGCCATCGCCATCGACGCTATCCTCAACCAGCGCGGCAAGGGCATGGTCTGCATCTATGTCGCCATCGGCCAGAAGGCCTCCACGGTTGCCAACATCCGCGAGACCCTCGCTCAGCACGGTGCGCTCGACTACACCATCATCGTTTCGGCCACCGCTGCCGATTCCGCCCCTATGCAGTACATCGCGCCTATGGCCGGTGCCGCTATCGGCGAGTTCTTCATGTACAACGGCGAGGACGGCAAGCCCGCCAGCGAGACCAACCCCGGCGGCCACGTGCTCGTCATCTACGACGACCTGTCCAAGCAGGCTGTGGCCTACCGTCAGATGTCGCTGACGCTGCATCGTCCGCCCGGACGCGAGGCCTATCCTGGCGACATCTTCTACCTGCACTCTCGTCTGCTCGAGCGTGCCGTCAAGATGTCCAAGAAGAACGGTTACGGCTCCATGACGGCACTGCCGATCATCGAGACCCAGGACGGCGACGTCTCGGCCTACATTCCGACCAACGTCATTTCCATTACCGATGGTCAGATCTACCTGCAGTCCGAGCTCTTCTTCCAGGGTCAGCGCCCGGCAGTCGACGTGGGCATCTCCGTGTCCCGCGTCGGTGGCGATGCGCAGACCAAGGCCATGAAGCAGGTCGCCGGCAACCTCCGTCTGGACCTCGCTTCCTATCAGGAGCTCGCTGGCTTTACGCAGTTCGGCTCCGACCTCGACGAGGCTACTCAGAAGCAGCTGACCCATGGTGCTCGCATGACCGAGCTCCTGAAGCAGCCGCGTTACAAGCCGTTTGAGGTTGGCGAGCAGATCGTTACGCTGTTCGCTGGCAACGAGGGCTTCCTGGATGACCTGGAGATCGCCGACGTGCTGCCCTTCCGTGCCGAGCTCATCGAGTACATGGACAATGGCTTTGGTTCGCTGCTCGACAAGGTTCGCGCCAAGAAGATCGATGATGACACCAAGGCTGAGCTCTTGCGCGTCATCGGCGACTTCAAGCAGCAGTTCATGGCCAAGCACCATTCGGATGTTTCTGGATCAGAGGAGAACTAAGCCCCATGGCCAACCTTCGCGACATTAAGAAGCGAATCTCCTCGGTTACCACGACCAAGCAGATCACGCGCACGATGGAGATGGTCTCTACGGCCAAGATCCGTCGTGCCCTCGATCGCTCCAAGCAGGCCGAGCCCTATAAGGAGGCGCTGACCGACGTCATGTTGACGGTCGCCGGCGACGCCTCCTGTTCGGGCACCGATCCCATGCTGCAGAAGCATGAGAGCGTCAAGCATGGCCTGATTGTCGTTATTGCCTCGGACCGCGGCCTTGCCGGCGGTTTCAATACGACGGTGGAGCGCACGGCCGAAAAGCTCGCCGCTTCTTGGGCGAACGACGGCATCGAGTGCGAGATCATCGCGTGCGGGCGTAAGCCGGCCACGTATTTCCGTGACCGCGCAAACGTTGTCATGCACTTTGAGGGCAACTCCTCTGAGCCCGATTTCAATCAGGCCCGCATGATCTCCTCTCATATCTGCGATGCGTATCGTGCCGGTGAGCTTGACCGTGTCGAGCTTGTCTACCACCACGCCAAGAACCGCGTGGATCAGGAGCTTCGCGTCGAGCATCTGTTGCCGCTCGACCCCGAGATGATCGCTATGGCCCACGGTCCGCGTAAGAACGAGACCGACGCCCCTAAGCGCATCTCGTCCACGTTCGAGTTCGTGCCCTCTCCCGAGCATGTTCTCGGCAAGCTTGTGCCGTCTTATATCCTGACGGTCATCTACCAGGCCCTGATCGATTCGGCGGCTGCCGAGCAGGGTGCACGCCGCAAGGCCATGCACTCCGCGACGGAAAACGCCACCGCGATCATCTCGACCCTTACCCGCACGTATAGTCGCGTGCGCCAGGCTTCGATCACGACCGAGATTAACGAGATCGTCGGCGGAGCCTCAGCATTGGAGGAACAGTAATGGCTAATAACACCGTAAAGCTTGCGGTCGAGGAAGCCACCAAGAAGACGACTGCCGGTGATGGTCGCATCGTGCGAATCATCGGCCCTGTCGTCGACGTCAAGTTTGACGGCGCGGTGCCCCCGATCTACAACGCGCTCACGGTCGAGGCCGAGACCCCGATCGGTCATCTGAGCACGATCCTCGAGGTCGAGAGCCAGCTTCCGGGCGGCGTCGTCCGCACGGTCGCCATGTCCTCGACCGACGGCCTGCAGCGCGGCCTCATCGCCACCGATACCGGTGAGCCCATGAAGATGCCCGTTGGCCCCAAGACGCTCGGCCG
>CABQHT010000064.1 GCA_902464035.1 uncultured Collinsella sp.
GAGTTTCATCCCGATTGGGCGTTTTGGGGCTATGACGCGGCGCTTTTGTGGGGTCTGGAGGTGCCGAATGATCTGCTTGGGCCACGATATCTTGTTAAGACAGGTTGCTCGGTGCCACTGAGTGCAGGATGTCGGCTGTTGCGTCCGCAGGCGGCGGGCGCACTTGAACAAGTCGACGGCGTGCAGGTGACGTCGTTTTGGCGCACGGTGGAGGATTGTCTACTGCGTGCGCCGTTCTCCTACGGGTTGGCGATTGCCGATTCTGCACTGCGGGCGAAAGGCGTATCACGTGGGGATTTGTGCGAGCGCCTCCGCGCCGATTGCGAGGGCAGGCGAGGGTATCGCAGGGCACAGGTGATTGCGTCGTATGCGGACGGGCTGTCTGAAAACGGCGGCGAGTCTCGGTTCCGAGCATTCTTTATTGCGTACGGCTTTCCGGTTCCGGAGCTGCAGGTGGAGTTTCGCGACCCGCTCGATCCGAGCCAGGTGTTTCGCGTCGACTATTTTTGGCGGCTCGAGGACGGGACGTGTGTCATCGGCGAGCTCGACGGAAAGGGGAAGTACACCTTGCAGAGCGGCGAGGGTCGGGAGTCGGTTGACCCATTCGTGGCAGAGCGTCAGCGGGAATCTCATCTGACAATGCTCGGGCATAAGGTGCTTCGGTTTACGTTTAACGAACTCAAAGACCCGGGGAAGCTGGTCGAGAAAATGAGGCTGGCGGGTATTCCTCGGCAGGTTGAATTGGCTGAGGAGTGGAGATGCCAGTGGTATGGGCGCTGAGAGGTTTTGTCTCGATCTGTAACGGTTAGAGGCTGTTTGAGCTCGTAATTGTTACAGATCGAGACAAACCGGCGAAACGTCGACCGAATGTCTTGATCTGTAACATCAAGGGGCCCAATAACCCTGTACCTGTTACAGATCGAGACATTTCCCTAGTGTCGTTGGGGTGGGGCTGCAGCGTGTTCCGTCTCCCCACATCCCCTCTTCCTTCCGTTAACCGATGCGTCTGCAGCAATCCGGCGGGACTGGGCGATAATGGACAAATGTTCAAGTTAATCGTGAGGGAGGAGCCCGATATGGCGACTGCCGATCGTCCCACGTTGTTTATCAATGCGACTATTCTGGATGGCTCGGAGCATATGGAGCTGCAGTCCGATATGGCCGTGTCTGTTGAGCGCGGCGTCATCACCTGGATTGGCCCGAGTGCCGTGGCACAGGCGCCGGCGGGTGCCGAGGTCATCGACCTGGCAGGCGCGTACCTCATGCCGGGCCTCATCAACATGCACGTGCATCTGTGCGGTTCGGGCAAGCCGGTCTCGGCGGGTGATGCGGGCGCGCTCATGAAGAAACTCGATAATCCCGTGGGCCGCGCCATCGTTCGTCATATCCTCAAGGGCAGCGCCCAGCAGCAGCTGGCGAGCGGCGTGACCACGGTACGCGGCGCAGGTGACCCGCTGTTTGCCGACATCGCCGTGCGCGACGCCATCGACGCCGGAAAGTATCAGGGCCCGCGTCTGGTGGCGCCGGGCACGGGCGTTACGGTGCCGGGCGGCCACGGCGCGGGTCTGTTCGCACAGGTGGCCAATACTCCCGCCGAGGCAGCCGAGCAGGTGCGCGACCTGTATGCGCGCGGCGCCGACGTCATCAAGTTGTTCGTGACGGGTGGCGTGTTCGACGCGACCGAGGTGGGCGAGCCGGGTGTGCTGCGCATGCCGGTCGATGTCGCCGCGGCGGCGTGCAAGGCGGCGCATGAGGTCGGCCTTCCGGTTATGGCTCATGTCGAGAGCACCGAGGGCGTGAAGGCCGCGCTTCAAGCGGGCGTCGATACGATTGAGCACGGCGCTCCGATGACCCCGGAGATTCTGAATCTGTATCACGGTGCCGCGGGTACCCAGCTTGAGGGCCGCGCGCCGAGCGTGACCTGCACGATCAGTCCGGCGCTGCCGTTTGTGCTGCTCGACCCGGAGAAAACCCATTCGACCGACACGCAAAAGAAGAACGGTGACATCGTGTGCTCGGGCATTATCGAGAGCGCACGCGCTGCCCTGGATGCCGGCGTTAGGGTGGGCTTGGGCACGGACTCGAGCTGCCCGTTCGTGACGCAGTACGACATGTGGCGCGAGGTTGCTTACTTTGCCAAGTACGTCGGCGTGAGCAATGCGTTTGCGCTGCATACGGCCACGCAGGTCAATGCCGAGCTTTTGGGTTTGGGTGGTGAGACCGGCACGATCGAGTGCGGCAAGGCGGCCGACATTCTGGTGACGCGTAAGAATCCGCTCGATGACCTGTGCGCTCTGCGTGAGCCGATACATGTGATGTGTCGCGGTGATCTGGTACGCAAGCTCAAGGTGAAGCGTATTCCCGAGGTGGACGCCGAGCTCGACGCGATTATGGCCATGCCTGCCGAAGCGCTGGCTGAGGAGCTGGCCCGCGACGGTGTGGCATAGGTGTGACAAAGGTGTAGCTCCGTTGCCACATACAAAAAGCCGAGGTCTCAACACGAGGCCTCGGCTTTTTTATCGAACAAATACTTAAGATTTGGGAACAAACCTGATTAATTTGTCCCGCGTGCGGGTGCTAGGAGCGGGTTTCCATCTTGGCGTGGCACTTGGGGCAGGTGACGCGGATCTTGCCTTTGCCCTTGGGGACGGAGAGCATCTGGCCGCAGTTGGGGCACTTGAGGTAGGCCGTAGTTTTGCGGCCCTTCCACATCTTCTTGGCCGTGCGCTTGGCACGCTCAAAGTCTTCCTTGCTCGTTCCAGCCGCGCGCGAGGTGCCGGCCGCTGCAGTTCCACCGCCCAAGCTGGCGACGAACTTGCCCAAGCCGGGGACGTTCGCGGTCGCGGCGACAAAGGCCGCGTTTTCCTTGCGACGTGCGTCGATGTTTTTGGACAGGCCGCGCAGCACACCAATCACGATTACGGCGATGGCAATCCAGCTGAGCCACTGGATGTGGGCTATCGATCCGATCATCGCGATGACAATGCCGGCAAAACCCATCACGATGGTGAGTTCATCGGCACCATTGCGGCCCTTCATAAAGTCATTCATGCAAATTGCCTTTCGTTCGATATGCTGCACGCCTTTATACCCGATTTAGAGCAAGGGGGACAGGTCAATCTGCACCAATGTGGTGCAAACGTACCTGTCCCCGATACACCAAGATGGTGCAAAAGCAGTCTGTCCCCAATGCCCCAATTACTTGGAGAGCTTGTCGACGACGCGTTCGATCTCGGCGAGCTTGGCGGCTTTGAGGTCTTCGTCGCCCGATTCGATTGCCGAAGTCACGCAGCCCTCGATATGCGCCTTGAGCACGTCGGCGTTGATGCGCGCGATGAGCGCCTGTGTGGCCATGAGCTGCGTGGAAATGTCGACGCAGTAACGGTCCTCCTCGACCATCCGCAGGATGCCGTCAATCTGACCGCGTGCCGTCTTGAGCATGCGGGTCACCGATTTATGGTCTGCCATCATGGCGGGTCCTCGTTTCTGGTCGGGATGGGTACGTACAGTCCGCTATGCGGCGGTCACGGACAGGGCGTTGAACTTCTCGCCCGCGCCCTCGACGGCGGCGGCGAGCTGCTCGGCGGTCACGGTGTCGGCGCACTCCACCTGGACGGTCTGGGTCTCGTGATCGGCATCGGCGTCGGTCACGCCGGCCACGTTGAGCAGCGCGGTCTCGACGGTAGCGTCGCAGTGGCCGCACATGAGGCCGGAAGTCTTGATTGTGTATCGCATTGGTATTCCTCTCTGTTGTGTCGGCTTTCCCAGGCACCCGACCTTGGCCTTCAAGCCGTCGCTCGCGTACCAAAGTACGCGTCGCTCCTCTTTCAGGTCAATCTCGGGCACCTGGAAAGCCCGTTCTAAATGGACTTAAGGGTGAACCTATTTTGCCACTTTAGGCTTAAAGGTTCGTAGGCGTAGAGCATTGCTTACGACGCACACGCTCGACAGGCTCATGGCCGCGGCGCCGAACATCGGCGAGAGCTGCCAACCGGTGAGGGGGAAGAACACGCCTGCCGCCAGCGGAATGCCGATGCCGTTGTAGAACAGCGCCCAGAACAGGTCCTGCTTGATGTTGCGGATCGTGGCGCGCGAAAGCTCGATGGCGCGCGCAACATCCATGAGGTCGCTGCGCATGAGTACCACGTCGGCGCCCTCTTTGGCGATGTCGGCGCCTGCGCCGATGGCAAGGCCCACGTCGGCGCGCGCCAGGGCGGGGGAGTCGTTGATGCCGTCGCCCACCATGGCGACCTTGCTGCCCGCATCCTGCAGCCCGCGCACGTGGCGCTCCTTGTCGGCGGGGAGGACGTCGGCGATGACCTGCTCGCTGCTCAGCCCCACGCGGCGGGCGATGGCCTCGGCCGTCACGCGGTTGTCGCCGGTGAGCATGCGCACGTCGACGCCGAGCTTGCGGAGCGCAGCGATGGCCTCGGCGCTCGTCTCTTTGACCTCGTCAGCCACGGCGATGGTGCCGACAAGCTCGCCGTTCTTGGCAAAGAACAGCGGCGTCTTGCCTTCGGCGGCAAATTGCTCGGCAAGACCCGCGGGCACGGTAACGCCCAACTCGTCCATCAGGCGCACGTTGCCGGCTGCGATGACATTCTGCCCCTCGCGTGCCGTAACGCCTCGTCCGGGCACGGCGGCAAAGTCCTCGACCATGCGCGCGACAATTCCGCGCGCCTCGCACTCGGCCATAATCGCCTCGGCCAGCGGGTGCTCGCTTGAGCGCTCCAGCGCGGCGGCCAGCTTGAGCAGCGCCTTTTCGCTCATGGCGAGCGTGCCGTCGGCGCGCGTGGCTACCGCGATATCGGTCACGGCAGGCTTGCCGCGGGTGACGGTACCTGTCTTGTCGAGCACCACGGTGCCCACGCTGCGCAGGTTCTCCAGCGCCTCGGCGCTCTTAAACAGAATGCCCATCTCGGCGCCCTTGCCGGTGCCGACCATAATGGCGACGGGCGTGGCCAGGCCCAGCGCGCACGGGCAGCTGATCACCAGCACGGCGACGGCGGAGGTAAGCGCTTCGTTGACGCTTCCGGTCAGCACCATCCACGCCACAAAAGCTACGGCAGAGATTACAAACACCACGGGCACGAACACGCCGGCGACCTTGTCGGCCATGCGGGCGATGGGCGCCTTGGTGGCGTTGGCGTCCTCGACGAGCTGGATAATCTTGGCGAGCGATGTCTCGGCACCCACACGCGTGGCGCGGAAGGTAAACGAGCCGGTGCGGTTGACCGTGGCGGCGTTGACGGTGTCGCTGGCGGTCTTTTCCACGGGGATGGACTCGCCGGTGAGCGCACTCTCGTCCACGGCCGAGCTGCCCTCGAGCACCACGCCATCGACGGGGATGGACTCTCCGGGGCGTACGCGCAGGACCTGGCCGGGAAGGATACTGTCGACGTCGACGGTGGTTTCGCTGCCGTCCTCTGCCACGACGGTCGCGGTCTTGGGCGCCAGGTCGATGAGCGCCTCGATGGCGCCGCCGGTTTTGGACTTGCTGCGTGTCTCGAGGTATTTGCCCACGGTGACGAGCGACAAGATCGTGCCGGCGCTCTCAAAATACAGGTTGTCCATGCTCGTCATCATGGCTTCGTGGACCTGACCCGCGGCTAGCTGGTCGGCCATGATGAACATGGCGTAGAGCGACCAGGCGATGGAGGCGGTGGCGCCCACGGCAATAAGGGCGTCCATGGTGGGCGCGCCGTGCGCGAGCGATTTAAACCCGTTGATAAAGTACGCGTCGTTGACATAGACGATGGGGATGAGCAGGACGAGCTCGGTGAGGGCGAGCGTCATACTGTGGGTATGGTCGGTGAAAATGCCGGGCAGCGGCCAGCCGAGCATGTGCCCCATGCCTATGTAGAACAGCGGGATGAGAAAGACAATCGAGACGATGAGGCGGGTGCGCATGGCAGAGGCGGCGGCCTCCAGCTTTTTGGTAGGCGACTCCATGTGGGCGGCGCCGGACCTGACTTGCGTGCTGCCGTTTGAGCCGTCGGCACCGTCGCCCGCATCGACGGGTGAGGCCGAGTAGCCCGCGCGGTCGACGGCGGTGCAGATATCGTCGGGGGAGACCTGCGTGGGGTCATAGTCGACCATCATGGAACCGGCGAGCAGGTTGACCGCGACGCTTTGGACGCCGTCGAGCTTGCTCACGGCACGGTCCACGTGCGCCTGGCAGGCGGCGCATGTCATGCCGCCCACGTCGAACTTATCTTGAGCCACGGCTTCTCCTTTCTGTAGTTTGGTGTTGAAATTGTTAACCTGCCGATACTATACACCCATACCCCCTGGGGGTGTCTAGTAATAGTTGGAATGTATGACTTTTCATTACAGATGAGGGTGGCTGCTCAATCGGTGGCCGTCTCTGCCAAACATCTCAATCTGTAACGTCTGGACCGGTTTTTGAACCATAGCTGTTACAGATTTAGACAAACAGTTGACGGGAAACTCAATGTCTCAATTTGTAACATCTAGCAGCAAATATGACCTCTAACTGTTACAGATCGAGACAGACTGTCCGCGGTCAACTCAAATGTCTTGATCTGTAACATCTAGAGAGGTTTTTAACCCCTTGCTGTTACAGATTGAGATGTTGTCTCGCAGGGCGGGGGTTTGTCTCGTTCTGTAACATCTAGACCTGTATCTGCCGAGCTAGTGTTACAGATCGAGACGATTGCCGGGGAGGGGTCCCGTCACGGCAAGACGCCCGCCGCCTAGATACAGAACCCGGGGATCACACAGGTTCGCTTGTTTGGCTTTTCCGCAGGCGTTGCGTACGTAAAGACGTCGCCGTCGTGTCCCACGCGATTCAAATAGAGTGTGCCTCCACTCTCCGATGTGTCAGGGCTCACCGTGCGCTCCCACCAGCAGGTGTCCTTGCCCTTCCACTGGCGGACCATCGTCTCGTTCGTGGAATACGGGCTCACCTTGAGCTCGCGGAAGAGCTGATACTCCTTGCCCTCGCCGTTGTAGATGTCTGCTAGGTAGTGATAGTCCTCGGCAAACGAATCGGGCGGTTGCGTACCGCACAGCTCGACCATGGCGGGCAGCCAAAGGGTTGCGGGCAACTCGCTCAGACACGATGCACTGTTGGCGGCGCCAACGTTATTCGAGACCTTTTTGACGGATTTGATGAGTGCGCGCAACTCGTTGGGCAGCAGCTTAAGGCCGTCGCCGTTGAGCCATTCCCGCAGCTCGCAATCTGCCCAGCCGGCGCTCGGCGGTTCAGCCGCAGCGTTGCGCTCGGCAATACCCGCATCGAACATAAACGTCAGTCCGGCCTTGCCCGTCCCGTCCAGAAGCTCATCGTGACGGATGCCCACAAGCTGAGCGCCGACCTCCAGCCCGTTGGCGAGCTTCACGCGCTTGGTGCATGGATAGGGGATATGACCGTCATCGTCGAGCAGATGATAGCGCTTGGCAATCTCGCGTGCCTCGCTACGGGTCTCGGCGGCCTTAATCTTGAGCGAAATCTCCTGCAGCTGATCCCAAGTGTAGTCGTCAAGCGAACCGCGGATGCCGTCCAGGTAGTCGGGGATGCCAAAGCCATGGGTTGCTGCCCCGATAACGCCGAGCCCCGCAACGGCTGCAACGACGCCGCCGATGACAAAGCGGCGGCGGGTCATGGCATCGTGACGGGCCTGCTCCAGGATCTCTCGCGCGCGCTCGCCGGCGACGTCGACCTTAAGGTGCGTGCCAGAATCGATATCAATTGCGGCCTCGACTCCTGCGCCCTCGCGGTCCTCAGATTCTGCAGCGGGGAGGTACGTCGAGAGCACCTCGAGCATCTGCTGCTCGGTAGGGCGATCGCCCTGTTCGACCGAGATGCCTTTCATGATGATCTGGACAAGCGCTTTGTCGCCCTCGCAGCGCGGCTCGAGCGGCGCCGGTTTGGTCTTGGTCTTTATGAGGTAGAACGAGCCGGTCGCCGCGGCACCCGTCGACTCGACATCGAACGGTTTGCGACCGCTGTAGAGCTGGTACAGAATGCTCGAAAGCGCATAGACGTCGATCGCGGGCGAGCGGCGAAGGGCCGCGATGCCTTCGATATCCTGCGTGAGCATTTCGGGCGCGGCGTATGCGGGCGTGGCAAAGCGCCAGATGTCGGCGCGCCGGGTGATCGTGTCGTCGCCGAGGGCCATGGTCGCGGAGCCCATGTCGATGAGGCAGGGGTCAAAGGAGCAATCGGCAATCTGCTGCTCGAGCGTTCGGCTGGTGGTGCGGAACATGATATTGGCAGGCGACAGGTCGCGATGGATGACCGGATTCACGAGGCCTTGGGTCATCAAGAGCGCGCGAAGCACGGCGTTTCCGACGGCGGCGACCATCTGGGTGGTCAGCCCACCCGAGGCGTCGTGCGGAAGCAAGGGCGGCGCCTGCTTGAGCGAGGTGCCCTCGACCCACTCCATGAGGATGAGCGGGTCGTTCTCGCACGATCCGTAGCCATAGACGCGCGGAAATCCGCGCAGGTGCGAGACGGTACACAGATGACGGTACTCCTCGAACAGTGCGGCGGTGTTGGCCAGATGCGCGGCCGATTGCTCGGCGGAGCGGTCGGGCGTCTGGTCGGAAAGGATGGCGTTGTCCTTGAGCAGCTTGACGGCAAAGACCTCGCCGCTCGTGTTGGTTGCGCGCAGCACGTGCCCGATATTGCCGCCGTCGCGGTATGCCGTCTGAAGAATAAGCGTCATAAACCGGCGCTTGGCATCATCCTCGGCACTGGGGTCGACTGCCACGGCGGTATCGAACGTGTCGAGACGGATGAGTTTGTCGCCATAGGCGCTATCGGTAGTATCCATGGCGTTCCTTTGTCTGGCATGGGTTGCCGCGCGTATACGTGGGCAGTGCGGATATCGGTAAAATACCATGATAACCGCACTGTCCACGTATGCCGCTGAGTATTGTCGTTTACGACGCAGAAGGTAGAAGACGAAAGACGGACGGCGACCGTCTTTCGATCGCCGTCCGCGCTAGTCCACAATGACAAGGAATGTCGTGTAGAGACCCAGATGGAGCCTGTCGCTGTTTTCGATTTCCACCGGGGGATAGATCTTGCCGGGCTCGCGTTGGTCGCGCGGCGGCTCAATCACAATATCGCCGTCGCCCGCGCCCGATTCGAGCACTGTGCCGTTGGTCGATCCAAGGCCCTGGGCGTACCAGTGCTCACCCTCAAGCCAAATGCGAAGATGCTCGCGCGATGCGTCGGCGCCCACATCGGTGATGCTGGGCGAGGTTTTGGGCAAGGACCCAATTACCGTGCCGCGCGGGTCACGCGTGAGGGGATGGATTTGCATGTCGGCGCAGTTGTCGGCATGGGTTCTGAGCAGACCGAGGTTGGGGGCGACAGTGCGCGGCTGCTCCAGGCTGCTCATAAAGCCACGTCCGACGGTAGTTTCGGTGGTGCCAAAGTGCCCGCCTGTCTTGCTGTCGCAAAAGCGCTCGACGGTGGCCACGCCTTGGATGGGGTCAGCGAGCGCCCCCGTTGCCACAAAGAGCATAAGGTAAAGCGTACTCTTCTCGCGCACGGCATTGCCGTCAAAGTTGTCGATGTGATTGAGGGCATTTGCATATAGGCGGCTGTCCAGCTTGTAGCTGGCGAGAGCCGACATCATTTCGTTGGCGGCCGGGCCGCGATAGTGCTCGGCGATTGCCTGATAGGCGGACTCGCCGCCGCCGAGCTTGCTGCAGATTGCCGCGGAAAGATTGAGCGTGGTGACGGCAAAGTCGCTGTAGATGGCGGGCGCGCACTGGTCAGGCTCGCGATGGACGATGTAACGGGTGAGATACGAGCGGTTGGAAGAGCATTTCTCGAGCAGGGTACTGCCGAGATAAGAGTTTCCATTGATGAGCATTCGGGCGATCTCGAGATGTTTAAGACCGCCGAACGAGCGAATATCGTTATAGAGGACCGAGCAAGGCGTCTCTGCTGCCACGGATACCTCCTTTGATTGCTTCCTAGCCAATAAGGCGATAGAAATTAATGGCCCCCGGTGGGCGACGTATTAAATGGCTGCGCAATATGTAGCGTAACCAAAGCAACATTATAGGCCACATGTTCGAAATTGCAGGAAGAGCGAGAGATTTGGTTTGGACTGGACGGAAATCCCCCTCTGTCTTGTTCTGTAACATTTGGGGCCGGTTTTGCTCCGTAACTGTTACAGATTGAGACGTTTGTGAACCGTGCCGACCGTTTGTCTCGATCTGTAACACGTAGGGGAAGTTTTGCCCTGTAGATGTTACAGATCGAGATGTTAGCCAAGGAGGCTGACTGAATGTCTCGATCTGTAACGTGTAGACCCGGTTTTGCCCCGTAACTGTTACAGATTGAGACAATCGGACCAGGCCCACTCCGTCCGCCTCGTCATCTGTGGTTTACGTGGGGGCATACGGAGTACGGGTATACTAACCAGCGGCGAATCTGCTCCATCGCTTAGGGCCGCTGCGTCTGGACGGCGCGTGATAGGGCTGCCAAAGCGATCGCCAGCGTGCTGAG
>CABQHT010000065.1 GCA_902464035.1 uncultured Collinsella sp.
AGATAGTGGACGAGATAGTCGAGAAGCACGGTCTCAAGAAGGAGTAACATCGGGACTTGCAGCGACGGACCTCAGGACGCTCTTACACCACGTCTGCGCGCGCGACCCCGCCAGCACGTCTGTCACAAAGGTCGTGGCCAAAAAATGGCAAAAATGAGTACTGTTACCAATTTTGTAGCAGCGATTTTTGGGTTTCGCTGGATAAATCTAGCTCTGAATCAGCGATTTGAAGCCTTTACTAGCTGTTTTCCCATTAACATAACTGAACATGTGTGGTCTAACTAATCCTAAGCAGTCGGTTTCATATGAGATTCAACTGGTGACAGTACTCATATTTGGCATTTTTTGTCCAAAGGCTCTCCTGGCCATTGCAGATTTATGGCAAAACGGGCTCCAGACCGCCGAATCGTGCCGCATATGGCACATCCGCAGTCCGGAACCCGGTCCAAATTGAGTTATTGCGCCGCGTTAGCCCAAGACACCCGCCAGGATCTCGATTAGGCTGTCCACGTCGGCCTCTTCGCACACGAGCGGCGGCAGGAAACGCAGCGTATGAGCACCTGTAGCGTTAATCACGGCACCGGCGGCCAGCGCGCGGGCAACAATATCATGCGCGTCGCCCGCGGCATCATCCAAATCACAGCCGAGCATCAAGCCGCGGCCACGCACCTCGGTCACGTTCGGCAGCTTGGCGAGCTTTGCCTCCATATAGGCGCCTACCTTGGCAGCATGGTCGGCATAATCGCCGCGCACGAGCGCGGAGAGCGTCGCGGCGCACGCCGCGACAGCCAAGCAGCTACCGCCAAAGGTCGAGCCGTGGTCGCCCGGCTTAAACACGTCGGCAATCTCCTTCTTTGCTACGACGGCACCCATGGGCACGCCATCGGCAATGCCCTTGGCAAGGCTCATGATGTCGGGTTCCACGCCATAGGTTTGGAATGCAAACGGCTTGCCGGAGCGGAAGATGCCGCACTGGACCTCGTCGGCTATAAGCACGGCGCCCACTTCGTGTGCCAGGTCGCGCGCTGCCGCCATAAACTCCTCGGTCATGGGGTGCACGCCACTCTCGCCCTGAATCGGCTCGAGCATCACGGCACAAATTTCGCTCCCCAGCTGTTTAAAGATCGCACGCAGTTCATCGATATCGTTGGGCGTGCAGGCCACAAAGCCACCCGGCAGCGGGCGGAAACTATCCTGCAGCCAATCCTGCATGGTGGCGGCAATGGTCTCGAGCGTACGGCCGTGGAAGCCGCCGCGCATGCACACGATAGTGTTGCCGCCGTTACCGGCACGCTTGGCGTACAGGCGCGCGAGCTTCATCGAGCCCTCGTTGGCCTCGGCGCCGGAGTTGGCAAAGAAGGTCTCCCACACCTGCTCGTCCGCAGCCGGGGCACCAAGAGCAGCTGCCGTGGTCTCATCGCCGGCGGCAATGGCATCGGCAAGCACGCGCGCACCATCTACGTCGTCGTTAGCAAGCTTGGACAGCAGCGCCGCGACCTGTCCGCGCTGCTCAATGTAGAAGTAATTGGAGACATGCATGAGCTTTTTGGTCTGTGCCTCGAGCGCCGAGAGCACAGCCGGGTTGCCATGACCTAGGCTGCACACGCCGATGCCGGCTAGGAAGTCGAGGTACTCGCGGCCATCGTCGCCGGTGAGTTTCATGCCGTGACCCTCGACAAACTCGACCGGAGAGCGGCCAAAGGTATGCATAACGTAATGGGATTCAAGTGATTGCTGAGCTGCAAGTGACATGGGATGCCTTTCGTTGGGCGCCAGACGGCGCGGGGCTATGGGTGCAGGAATGGGGCGGCTGCGGTCAGCTAGACCGTCTGGAGCTTCTCGACCTCGTCGAGGTTCTCGGTCAGACGCGCAGCAAACGTCGAAAGCGGATGCGGATGCGTATCGAACTCGTAAGCCGTCTCGGTGGAATGGATTACGGTGCCGACGCCGGCATCGGTCAGCAGCTCCAGGAGCAGCGAATGCGGCGTGGTGCCGTTGATGATGTGAGCGCGAAATACGCCACCGGCAAGCGCATCGACGGCCGCGCGCAGCTTGGGAATCATGCCCTTATCGACCTCGCCGCCGTAGAGCATTTCGTTAACCTCGTCGAGCGTTAGGTTGGAGATGAGTGAGTCTTTATCGCTAAAGTCCTTGTACAGGCCGTCGACGTCGGTCAAAAAGATCGCCTTGTGCGCGTGGAGCGCCGCCGCAACGGCACCGGCGGCGGTATCGGCGTTGATGTTGAAGAAACCGCCGTCCTCCCCCGCCGCGACGGTAGCGATGACGGGGATGTACTCGCTATCGAGCAGGTGCTCGATATAGTCGGTGTTGACGTGCGTCACTTTGCCCACGCGGCCAAGTTCGGGGTCGAGCGGCTCGGCGATGAGCGTGCCGGCATCGCTGCCCGACACGCCCACGGCCAGGTTGCCGTGGTGGTTGATGGCAGCAACCAGCTCCTGGTTAACCTTGCCGCCCAGCACCTCGCGCACGATATCCATGGTCGCCGGCGTGGTCACGCGCTGGCCGTTCTTAAACTCGACGGGGATGTCGTAGTGGCTAAGCGCCTCGTTGATGGCCTTGCCGCCACCGTGCACGATAACAGGGCGCATGCCGATGATCTTGAGCAGCACGATGTCGCTCATCACGTCGCGGCGCAGCTGTTCGTCGACCATGGCGGCTCCGCCATATTTGATAACAACCGTCTTGCCGGTCAGGTTCTTAATCCACGGCAGCGCTTCGAACAGCAGCTGCGCGGTTGCTTCGTTGGATTCGCTCGAACGACAATCGCGTGCGAATTTCATAATCTGCCTCGTCTTTCGTATCGTTATCGCGCCGTGCTCCGCTGTTCGCAATCGCGGCAAGATGCGCAGCGTGCCTGGAATCTAGGAACGGTAGTCGCCGTTAATGGAGATGTACTCGTGCGTGAGGTCGCAAGTCCACACGGTGGTCGCCGCGTCGCCTGCGCCCAGGTCGGCCGAGATCACGATCTCGGGCGCCTCGAAACGTCGTAGAGCCTCGTCCTCGTCAAAGGGAACGGTCAGGCCGTCACGGCAGACGGGCATGCCCATCATGTCGATGGAAACGTCTTCCTGATTAAACTTCACGCCGCACTTGCCGAGCGCCATGGCAACGCGGCCCCAGTTGCAGTCGTGGCCGGCGATGCAGGTCTTAACGAGCGGCGAGTTGGCAACAGCACGGGCGGCGATATCGGCCTCCTCGTCGTTCACGGCGCCGGTAACGTTGACCGTAACAAGCTTGGATGCGCCCTCACCATCGGCGGCAATATTGCGCGCCAGGCTCTCGCACACCTCGTGCACGGCAAATGCCAACTCGTCAAAAGCATCGGAGCCCTCGACGATGGCCTCGGCATCTGCGGCAGCGGCGCCGGAGGCAAGCATGATGCAGGTGTCGTTGGTCGAGGTGTCGGAATCGACCGTTACCTTGTTAAAGGTCTGCTTGACGGTCGAGAGCAGCAGGGCATGAAGCGCCGCAGGCTCGACGGGGGCATCGGTAGTGATAACTGCGATCATGGTGGCCATGTTGGGCATGATCATGCCCGAGCCCTTGCACATTCCGCCTACCGTATAGACATTGTCTGCATGACCCGCAGCCTCACTGACGTAGGATACGGCGTACTCCTTGGAGTGCGTGTCGGTCGTCATGATGGCGCGAGCGGCATCGGCGCCACCGTGGGCGGAGAGCGCCTCGTAGGCAGCAGGAATAGCGGTCTCAAACGTGTCGATCGGCAGAATCTGGCCAATCACACCCGTGGAGGCAACCAGAATCTGCTGGGGCTCGCAGCCGATGACCTGCGATGCGATGCTGCACGTCTCGCGCGCGCATGCAAGGCCGGTCTCACCCGTGGCGGCGTTGGCATTGCCAGAGTTGACCGAAACGCCGGCGATGATACCGTAGCCCTTGTCGGCACCGCCCAGGTTAGCACGGCTCACCTGCACGGGCGCCGCGCAAAAGCGATTGGTGGTAAACACGCCGGCACCGGGACAGGGTTTATCGGGCACGACGAGCGCGTAATCCAGGCGCTCGGGATTCTTGCGGAACCCAGCGTGGATGCCTGCGGCTTTAAAACCAGCCGCAGCCGTAACGCCACCCTCGACGGCGCGAATCTTGATATCAAACAGCTCGGTATTCATCGTCTTTATGACTCCTTATGTCAAACAAAAAACGGACATCGGTTGGCGCGCCATGCCAGTCGTGATCATGAGACCAGCTTAAGAGTGGCGCCCCATTCGATGCCCGACTACCAAATCGTTAACAATCGAATGTGCTACACCGGGCACGCCACTGTAGGCAAGCCTCGTCGCTCGTCAAAGCCAAAGACGATATTGGCGCACTGGACTGCTTGGCCCGCAGCGCCCTTGCACAGATTGTCGATGGCGCCCGTCGCCACCAGCACGCCCGCGCGCTTGTTGAGCGCGAGGCCAATCTGGGCAGCGTTGGTGCCGACGACCGAAGCCGTCTTGGGCTGCTGGCCGGCATCGAGCACGCGCACAAAGGTGCGACCGGCGTAGAACTGCTTGTAATGGTCGACGACATCCTCAAGAGCCAGCGTGTCGAGAGCCTGCGGCGCGAGCGGCAGCGTCACCGTGGAGAGCAGACCGCGCTTGAGCGGTGCCAGGTGCGGGGTAAAGACGACGCGATCGGTCAGGCCAAGGATTTGCTCAATCTCGGGCGTGTGGCGATGCTTGCCCACGCCGTAGGCCTCCAAGTTCTCGTCGGCGCTGCAAAAATGGGTGCGGGCGTTGCAGGACTTACCGGCGCCCGTCACGCCGCTAATGGCATCGACAATCACGGGACCGTTCTCGGCCACCCAGCCCGCGCGCACGGCGGGCGCGGCGGCAAGGCTCGTTGCGGTGGGATAGCAACCGGCGCAGGCGACCAGCACGGGTTTGCCGTCGGCATGGTCGGATGCGGCGGTCTCCAAGTCCTGGCAGAACAGCTCGGGCAGACCGAAGGCACGGGTCTTGAGCAGCTCGGGGCTCGTATGCTCGGCGGCATACCAAGCCTCAAAAACGGACGCGTCGTTCAGACGGTAGTCGGCCGAAAGATCAAAGCAGGAGACGCCCGATGCAAGCAGCGCGGGCACCTGTGCCATGGCAGCCGTGTGCGGCACGGCCAAAAAGACCGCGTCGCAGTTCTTGAGCTCGGGGGCATCATGCGTCGTAAAGACAAGATCGCTTACGCCGGTGAAGCTCGGGTACACCGCAGACAACGGCTGGCCGGCATCGGCGTTGGACGTAATGGCAGCAAGTTCAAACTCGGGATGACCGAGGACGAGGCGAATGAGCTCGGCTCCGGCATATCCAGCCGCGCCGACGATTCCAACCTTCAAAGACATATCAGACTCCTTGTCTGCGATTTATGCACCGATGCGCATTTCGCAGCGGTCGTTATGAAGTGGGTTGAAACTTTAGCACCAAAAGATGCATGACTACGTAAATGGCTTGCATATTCATGCATTGAAACATTCCCGACACATTCGCTTAAGGAATTGACAAATGGAGCGGGCCCCGTATTGACCGGCGCTCCTAACGGCGCCGGGCAATACGGGGCCCGCCCATGCGAAAACCAAGTTGTTAGGATGAGCCAGCTGGCTAGAGCTCGACCGGCACCCATTCGTCGTGATTGCAGATAAAAGCCTCGGGATCCTCGACGCTAAAGAAGACGAGCGTGGGGTCGTTAGGCCCCTCATAGTGCTCGCCCAGGTGCTCTAGATGCTTCCACCCGGCTTCGCGCATTTCGCCTAAAGCCCGGTCATCCAAGCCGGCACGCCCGCGCAAGATGAGCCAGCCATGGCCCGGCCACCAACTCGTGGCCTCAAAGCGCTGGTTTTGCAGCAGTTCTTGCCACACATCTTTGGTGCGCGCTGTTACAAACCACAGCTTGCCATCCTGGATCTGAGCAAACGAAAATGGACGTACATGTGGCTGCCCGTCCACGCTCGTCGCCAAGTACCACGCCGGCACCGACGTCAGATACTCCAAAACCGTATTCAATCCGTCCATGCGTCCTCCTGCCACTAGCCAATTTGGAACGGGTAGTTAATTTGAGACGCGCTAGAGCTCCAGATGCTCTTCGCTGCCGTCGATATCGCAGAAGCGGGCGGCAATGTTGCGGACCGAAAAGAAAGCAAGGCGGCCGTCGTTGGCACTCTCGTGTTCCTCGCCGATGCCCACCATGTGCTTAAAACCCGCTTGACGCACCTTGTCGCTCGCAACTGCGTCGTCCTCAAGTGCGGCTTCGCCGGTCAATACGATCCAACATTCCCCCGGCTTCCAGCCCGAGAGCTCAAACTTGGGATTCGCGCTCAACTCCGCCCACACGTCCTTG
Source organism: uncultured Collinsella sp. (assembly GCA_902464035.1). Classification (GTDB taxonomy): domain Bacteria; phylum Actinomycetota; class Coriobacteriia; order Coriobacteriales; family Coriobacteriaceae; genus Collinsella. The sequence goes on from CABQHT010000065.1 coordinate 6,349, forward strand.
TCGCGCGACGTGCAAAACCACAGCTTACCGTCATCGAGCATGGCAAACGAAAACGGCCTCACGCGGGGCTGATGCCCGTCGCTCGCATCGGTCGTGGCAAGATACCACGCCGGAATGCGCCTGAGATACGAACAGGCGCGCTCGAGCTGAGCCATGCGGTCGTTGTCGGTCATAGGGACCCCTTTCTTGCGCTCGAATCGCGCCTAAACAAGTTGAAGGTTGATGACGATGACACACGCGAGCAGCAGCGCCGTCACCACCGCAGCCAGCGCATCCCCGCGGCGAAATGCAAGCGCATGCAGGCGCGTGCGGCCCTGCTCGCCGTGATAGCAGCGTGTATCCATGGCAGCAGACAGCGTCTCGGCATGGCGGAACACACCCGTGAACAGCGGGATCGCCACACTGCCGAGCATACGCACGCCGCCGAGCGGGCCTCCCGTCACGCGCGCACCGCGGCTCGCCTGCGCATCGGCCGTCTGCTTCATCTCGGTGGCAAACTGCGGCATAAAGCGCAGCGCGATACCCATAATCATGCCGAGCTCGTGTGCAGGAAGTCCCACACGCGCAAACGGTGCGAGCAGACGCTCAAAGCCCACGGTGAGGTCGAGCGTGGGCGTGGTGAGCGTAATGGCGCTCATGCCGGCCATCATCAAGCTCAGGCGGCACGCCATAAAGGCGGCGGAATGCAGCGAGCCCTCGCTTATCTGCAAAAAGCCAAGCTGCCACAGAATGCGCCCGCTCTGGTCGGAAAACAGGTTGAGCACTGCGACCACCACGACAATCGCCAGCAATGGTGCCATCGATGATAGGACCCGGCGCAACGGCACCCGGGACACGGTATAGATCAGGACAACGAAGATTGCGACCGGGGCCAGTCCGCGGAAGCTGCTGACCGTGAGCGTCGTGATCAGAAACACAAAGCCCAAAAGCAACTTAGTTCGCGGGTCCAGGCGGTGGATCGCACTATCGCCGGGATAGTAGCTGCCAAACGAAAACGCCTCCATTAGCAGCCCTCCTCTCGCGCAACCGTCTTGGATTTAGCAATGTCCGCGACGTTAGAAGGACCGCCCGAGCGACCGATTAGCAGGTCCACCAACTCGTCTGCCAGTGACTCAACCGTATAGAGGCCGTCAAAGCGCAGCGGCACGCCCGCTTCCGCGAGCGCCAACGCCATGCGCTGGGCGGCGGGAACGCCCAAGCCGATCGACTTGAGCTCATCCGCATGCGCAAAAACCTGAGCGGGCGTGCCCTCGGCAAACACCGCGCCCTCGTTCATCACGACAATACGGTCGCAGCAATTGGCCAGGTCATCCATACTATGCGAAACCATGACAACGGTCAGGCCATCGCGGTGAAGTCGACCGATAAGCTCAAGGAAATCCCTGCGCGCAGCCGGATCGAGCCCCGCCATGGGTTCATCGAGCACCAGGACTTCGGGCTCCATGGCGAGCACGCCGGCGAATGCCACGCGCCGTTGCTGACCGCCCGAAAGCTCGAAGGGACTCTTGTCGCCGACCGTGGAAAGGTCGAGGCCCACGCGCGAGAGCGACGACTCGACGCGACGGTCGACTTCATCTTGCGGCAAGCCAAGGTTGTGCGGACCAAACGCCACGTCCTGCGTCACGGTTTCGGCAAACAGCTGACGCTCGGGATATTGAAACACCACGCCGACCTTGGCCTTAACCGCGGCGGCGTCTTTCTTGTTTGAAAGATCGAGCCCCAGCGCGCGAACGAATCCCTCCTGGGGGCGAATCAAACCGTTGAGATGCTGGACCAGCGTCGACTTGCCCGAACCGGTATGACCTGCTAAGCCCAGGAACTCGCCGCGACGCACCGTCAGCGATACATCGCGCAGCGCCCACGGGCTGCTAGGGTCGTTGCCCCAGAGGGTCTGTTTGCTCGATTTGCCCGCAGTGACCGAGCGCTTATGCCAGCGGCGGCGCTCGCGCGGACTGAACGAATAACTGTACGAAACATGGGATAGTTCGATGACGGGCTCCGACGCGTTGCCCTCGTTGTCTACCGGAACAGTGCCGTCAGCGATTTCCAACTGGGATGCGGAAGGCCGCTCTGCGATGTCCGCCCCACTCCACTCGGCATAAGCCTGTGCAATCTCGGCGACCATATCCGCCTCACGCACCTGCGCGCAAACGGGTACGCCCTTCGCACGAAGTGCCCTACCTAGACAGCACGACGCCGGCATATCCAAGTTGAGCTGCGCAAGTTCGTCCGCCCGCGTCAAGATTTCCTCGGGCGTACCGAGCATGGCAACGCGCCCCGCCCGAAACACCGCGACACGATCGGCCTCGGCGGCCTCTTCCATAAAGTGCGTAATCATCACGATGGTCATGCCGCGATCATGCAACGCGCGGCAAGCCTTCATGAGGCCCTTGCGCCCACGCGGATCGAGCATCGAGGAAGCCTCATCCAAGATGAGCACGCGCGGTTCCATGGCAAGCACGCCAGCAAGCGCCACGCGTTGCTTTTGGCCACCCGAGAGCGCGTGGGTCTCGTGGCGCTCAAAGCCCACCAGGCCCACGCCCTTCAGCGCCTCGCGTACGCGCTGCACAATTTGTGCCGATGGCACGCCAAGGTTTTCGGGACCAAACGCAACGTCATCTTCGACAAGCGTTGCCACCAGCTGGTCATCGGGATTTTGGAATACCATGCCCGCGGTCGAACGAATGTCGTAGACCAGCTCGGGGTCGGACGCATCCATGCCGTTGATGCGTACCGTGCCCGCATCGGGCTGCAACAGTGCATTCAGATGCTTGGCAAACGTCGACTTACCCGACCCATTGCCACCGAGGATGCAGAAAAACTCCCCGTCCTCGATGTTCAGATCGACGCCGTCGAGTGCCGGTACGGCACCGTCATAGCTAAAGGAAACGCCCCGACACTCAATCATGCGCGGCCTTTGACCTGGTCCTTTTTAGGCGTGATGAGGTTGGAGACTGCTTTATACACCGCTAGCGTCAACACCGAGTTAAGCACGGTCTTGATAAGGTTGAACGGCAGCACGGCAGGAATCATAAGCGGGGCGATCACATCGACCGAGCCATACCAGAACCATACGCCAATGGTAAGGTTTGCGACCATAGACAACGCCGTAGCGGCAATGACGCCGAGCACCAGGCCAATCACGGCACCCTTATAGGTATGCATCTTCTGGTAGACGATAGCCGCGGGCAGAATGTAGCCCAGCGTGGCAACCAGGTTCATAAGCGCGCCGACCCAGTCACCCGTGGTGAGCGCATGGATAACGATCGCCATGGCGGCAACAGCAGTGCCGGCGCCAGAGCCATACGCAAAACCGCACACCATCGCCGGCACCAGCGACGGGTCATACGTCAAAAACGGCGCCGAGGGAAGAATGGGCAGCTGCACATACATAAACAGGGCACCCAAGGCACACATCAGCGCCATGGTAACGAGCTGTTTGGTGCTCCACCTATTCGTGTTCTCAAAATGGATATGCTGCGACTGTTCAGACATAAGATCACCTGCCTCTTTCATCCGGACTCTAACCGTTGGTACTGGGATCTCACCAGTTCAGCCGGCATGCGAACCAACGCACACACGGGTCGCGGACTCATCGGCTCGGTCGCAGACGCCTCGCCTGCGCCACGGCACCCCTTTGGCACCGCCCGATTTACCGCCAGTGGGGAATTCCACCCCGCCCTGAAACAGCAATTGCAAGTGTAGCACGAGGAAAGATAGGCGCAAGTATGCCGAGGGTAATTTGTGGTGGAGATCAGTTGCCGCAACAACCACGTTCCCCACCCATCCCAAAGTAACGCGCCTTTCGCGCAAAGCGCGAAACAGCGACCGGGACACGTATTCCCAACAACCAAGTCCTCCGCCCACGCCGACCTCAAGGCCGTAAACGCAGGGAATCCGGGGGCGTGACGGGGCTTCTCTCCGGAACATTCCGCAGGACGCAAAGAGGCTCCGCAGCGCGAAGCGCGATGCGGAGCCTCTTTGCATGTCCGAGGACGTTCCGGAGAGAAGCCCCGTCACGCCCCCGGATTCCCGGTGGGAGTTCTAGACCTTGTCGGCCTTAGTA
>CABQHT010000066.1 GCA_902464035.1 uncultured Collinsella sp.
GCAGGCAGCTCGCACGATTCTGAAACTGGCTACGGCTCTCTCGCGCCGTCACGACGATCCCCGTAGGCACATGCTTCATGCGCACCGCAGAGTCCGTCGTGTTCACGCCCTGTCCGCCCGGACCTGTCGCGCGAAACACCTGCACCTCGCAGTCGCGTGCCAACCTCTCGACCGACATCTCGGCATAGCGCGCATACTCGCGCCATCCCATCTTGTTCTCGTCCATATCAGCACCTCCCCTCATACAAAAAAATGTGACAAAGGGACAGTCCCTTTGTCACATCGCATACCAATCGCTTGTGTTGCGCGCTTAAGCGAAGGTGATCTCGCCGGTATCGCAGTCCATATCGGCGATACGGGCCAGGCTCTCAACGCGGAAGCCGCGCTCGCGGAGCTTATCGCCACCGCCTTGGAAGCCCTTCTCCACCGCGATGCCAATGCCGGCAACCTCGGCACCCGCAGCCTCGCAGATCTTGATAAGACCCTCGAGTGCGCAGCCGTTGGCCAGGAAGTCGTCGATAATCAGGACCTTGTCGCCCTCGGACAGGAAGCGCTTGCCAACGATGACCGGGTACTCCTTCTGCTTGGTAAAGGAGTAGATGGTCGTGGCATACTGCTCGCCATCGAGGTTGATGGACTGTGCCTTCTTGGCAAAGACCACCGGTACGCCGCCAAAATGCTGAGCTGCAATACAAGCCATGCCAATACCCGAAGCCTCGATCGTCAGGATCTTGTTGATCTCGACATCCTTGAACAGACGGGCCCACTCGGCGCCCATGTGGTCGAACAGCTCAACGTCGCACTGGTGGTTGAGGAAGGCATCAACCTTAAGGACGTTACCGGCCTTTACGATGCCGTCATGGCGAATACGATCCTCAAGCTCCTGCATGGCGCAACCCCTTCTCGCAGCAACGATACCGCGCGATTAATAAACGTTGTTCGATAGTCTACCACGGACCGACCCCCGCCCGCCCCACAAGCCGCATCGCACCACAAACGAGTCTTTTTGAGACGGCGCGAATCGTGGCAGACAGCCTCCCAACACGCTAATGGCGGGCGCGCATCCTCACCAAACGCACCATGGCGAACGCAAAGCCGACAGCGGCCACAGCCATCAACACATAGAACACCGAACGAAAACCAAACAGGAACACATCCGGACGGCCTGCAACAATACTGGTCACGGCCTCACCCATCGCCACGCTCATCTGCCCATACAGGATATGCGACGCCGCTGTAATGCCCACTGCCATACCCGCATAGCGCGCCAGACTACCCAGGCTGCCCGCAAAACCGAGCGCCTCGCGCGGGGCCGAACCCATGTACAGCGAGTTGTTGGGACTCTGGAAAATCGACGTGCCACACGACATAAACGCGACACAGCACACGATCACAGGGATGGAAGAGTGCTCGTCGAGCGTGCTTACCGCAAAAAGACCGCATACGTACACGCCTAGGCCGACCGCCGTGGGGCCCTCGCAGCCAACACGGTCCGAAACCGTACCCGAAAGCGGGCCGATAAAGGCATTCACCATCGGCAACGCCAAAAAGAGTAGTCCAGAGATGTCGGAACCAAAGCCGTGGGCGTCCTGAAAATAGAACGGCAGGATAAACTCTGATGCGCCAATACCAACGAACACGATGAGCATGCAGGCGAGGTTGATGGTGAAGGCCGAATTTGCAAAGCAGCGACGAGCAGCCTCGATCAGGGACATGAGGCGCTCGCCAGCCTCCGGCTTAACATGCGGCAGCGTATAGAGCCCCACGATAAACGAGATGACGCCAATGGGCAGGTTGATGAGGAAGATGCTCTCCCAGGGAAAGCTTGCCACCAGCATGCCGCCCAGCACGGGGCCACACATCATGCCGAGGGCCACGAAGGTCGCGAGAATGCCCATGGCACGACCGCGCTCGCGCGCCGGAAACGACTCGGTGATGATACCCATGTTGTTAGCCATGGCCGCCGCGCAGCCGACGCCCTGCACAATGCGTGCCAGAATAAGAGCTTCGAGCGAAGTCGAAAGGCCGCAAAGCAGCGAGCCGGCCGTAAAAACGATGACGCCCAGCTGGAATACGCCCACCTTGCCGCGCACGTCGCCCAAGCGGCCAAACGGCAGCATAGCCACGCATGTCGCAAGCAGGTACACCGAGCTCACCAGCTGGATGCGGTCGAGGCCCACGCCCAGCTCCTTTTGCATCACGGGCAACGCCACGGTCACGACGGTCGAATCCAGACACGACATAAACGTCATGATGAGCACGGTAAACAGAATCGCCCATTTGTTCTTGCCATGGGTGTCGCCCTCAAGGGCAATGTGCTCGCGGCGCAGCTGCTCTGCGGTTTTCTCCATATCCATCCTTTCGAGTGGCGCAACGCAAAAACGGGGCCCCAATCGCCTACAAACAGTCGCGATTGGGGTCCCGCCTACGGAATCGGAACGAAAGGTCGCCGAAGCTTTCTGCCAGCATCGGCGCCTTATGCGAACGCTAGCCTAGCACTGCTCGAGTGCCTGCTCAAGGTCGGCAATCAGATCGGCCGTATCCTCGAGGCCGCACGACAGGCGCACCATGTCGGCGGAGATGCCACAGGCGATGAGCTCCTCATCGTTCATCTGGCGATGCGTGGCATTAGCGGGATGCAGGCAGCAGGTGCGGGCGTCGGCCACGTGCGTGGCGATCTGGGCGAGCTTGAGGCTCTTCATAAAGGTCTCGGCCGCCGCGCGACCACCGTTAAAGCCAAAGCTCACAACGCCGCAGGTACCGTTGGGCATGTACTTCTGAGCGATGTCATAGTACTTATCGCCCTCCAGGCCTGGATAGCTCACGAAGCGCACCTTGGGATGGCTCTGCAAGAACTTGGCAACGGCCAGGCCGTTCTCGCAATGACGCGGCATGCGCACATGCAGGCTCTCGAGCGAGCTGTTCAAGAAGAACGCCGCCTGCGGGTTCTGCATGGGGCCAAGGTCGCGCATGAGCTGAGCGGTTGCCTTGGTAATGAAGGCACCCTCGCGACCGAACTTCTCGGCATACGTCACGCCGTGGTAGCTCTCGTCGGGCGTGGTGAGACCCGGGAACTTGTCTGCATGGGCCATCCAGTCAAACTGGCCGTGGTCAACGATCACGCCGCCCAGGTAGGCAGCATGTCCATCCATGTACTTGGTGGTGGAGTGCGTGACGATGTCGGCGCCCCACTCAAAGGGACGGCACATCACGGGCGTCGGGAAGGTGTTGTCGACCATCAGCGGCACGCCGTGGTCATGCGCGGCCTTGGCAAAACGCTCGATATCGAGCACGGCAAGGGCGGGGTTGGCGATCGTCTCGCCAAAGACGAGCTTGGTATTGGGCTCAAATGCCGCCTCAAGCTCCTCGTCGGTGCAGTCGGGGGCGACGAACGTGCAGGTCACGCCCATGCGGCCCATGGTGTGGGCGAGCAGGTTATACGTACCGCCGTAAATGGCAGAGCTCGCGACCACATGATCGCCGGCACCGACCACGTTAAAGATCGCGAGGAAATTCGCAGCCATGCCCGAGCTCGTGAGCATCGCAGCGGTGCCGCCCTCCATCTCGCAGATCTTGGCGGCAACGAGATCGCACGTGGGGTTCTGCAAACGGCTGTAGAAGTAGCCCGACTCCTCTAGGTCAAACAGCTTGCCCATGTGCTCGGACGTGTCGTACTTCCACGTGGTGGACTGGTAGATGGGCACCTGGCGCGGCTCGGCATCTCCCGGGTGATAGCCGCCCTGAACACATGTAGTTCCGATGGTCTGCTCGCTCATATCTAGCTCCCTTGCCTGGGTTACGTTTTATTCGGTTCACGATACCGCTACCCTGCACCCCTCTCAACCCATCCCCAAGGTAGGTTAAGGAACAAATTGATCAGAGGTATTTATCTCAAGCCTTGGGCATTTGCTCGATAGATAAAAACGAGGCGTACATGAAGCTCTCGATGATTGCATGCCCCGTCACGGGTACCATAGGCGGGTACACCGTAACCAAGGAGACAACGATGAAGCAAATCGATACGGCCCAGCTCGACATCACCGCCTGTCAGGCTCAGGCTGCCGAATACCACGCCCGTGGCTTTAACTGCGCCCAGGCCGTCGCCTGCACGCTCGCGCCCGCTGTCGGGCTCGACCCCCAGGTCGCCTTTACCCTCACCGAGGGCTTTGGCGCCGGCATGGGCGGTATGACCGAGACCTGCGGCGCCATCTCGGGCGCCGTGGCCATCATGGGCTTTGTAATGAGCGATGGCATGGAAAACCCGAAGACCAAGGGCCAGACCTACAAGCTGTCGCGCGAGATTGCCAAGCGCTTTGGCGAGAAGAACACGACGACCGTCTGCGGCACGCTCAAGGGCATCGGATCGGACAAGGGTCCGCTCCGCAGCTGTCCCGGTTGCATCGACGATGCCGTCGAAATCGCCTGTGATGTACTAAAGCAGCTCGCCGAGTAAACGGCAGCGACATAAAATGACGGTCGGTGTGCTTGGGATCCGTCCAAAAGCACGCCGACCGTCGCCGTTAGAACTCGGCAAATTCGGGAGTGCTGACCTCAATCTCCTCGCGCCCCGCCATAAGCTCGCGCATCTTAGCGCAAAACGACCCCTGCTCCCCCGCCTTAAACACCAAATGAAGTGTCACGGCATCCGCGTACTCGGTATCCGAAACCTTGGCACCGGAATCCTGGGCCAAGCGAAGCACCTGCTCATACTGCGGATAGGCCACATGCACGTCAACCGGCACGACACTCGTCATCTCGACGATCTGCCCGGCCTCCTGAGCCGCGGCCACCGCCGTCTGCGTCGCCGCGGTATAGGCGCGTACCAAGCCACCGGGCCCCAACAACGTACCACCAAAATAGCGTGTCACTACGCAGCAAACATTTTTGAGCTCCGCACCGCGCAACACCTCGAGTGTCGGCATACCGCTCGTGCGGCTCGGCTCACCATCATCGCTCTGGCGCTCGCGTCCATCGACCAAAATCCACGCGGGAACATTGTGTCGAGCGTCGTAATGACGCTTGCGAACCATCTCGATAAAGGCATTCGCCTCGTCCTCGGACTCAATATGGACCAGCTGGGCAATAAACCGGCTCTTGCGGTCCACAAACTCGCCCGAAACCTCAATATTCGATTGCAGAGTAAAATAGCTGTCCAACAAAGCCCCTCAACAAAATAAAGCGCAGCAACAAACAGCCTCAATAATACGATAACCCTAGTAAAAAGAATGGCAACGCCGATGATTCCGTCAACGAAAGCGAGAACCCGTCAGCGCGAGCAAGGTGCCTTGAAAGCCGAGGGCATTGACCTTATGGTCATGCCCGAAGGTTTGAAAGGCAGATTGCCGCGCTGACGGGTTCGCAGCGTCAACAAAGTGCCGAGTGGGCCGATAAGCCGGGTTCTGTCGTGAACGGTCATTTATCTTGTCTGCACGTTACCGTGCAGCTCCACGCACGCTACCCGAACGCGGACCGGGCCGGCCCATAGCGTTCCTATTCGCGCTTGCTCCGGATGGGGCTTGCCAAGCCGCCGTGTTGCCACGACGCTGGTGGTCTCTTACACCACCGTTTCAGCTTTTCCCTTTACGCCTTGCGGCGCAGGTGGGAGTCTTCTTTTCTGCGGCGCTTTCCGTCGGATCACTCCGCCCGGCCGTTAGCCGGCATCCCGCCCTCTGGAGCCCGGACTTTCCTCACGCGTACTGCAAGCAGCACATCGCGCGACCGTCTGGCCCACTCAGCAGTGCAAGAGTGTAACACACCGTTGCCGCAGGCAATGGCACAACGCAAACGCTCGACACGATAAACCAAGAACCGCCATGCGCTACAATGGTCCTGTCGAGGGGCAACGTCGTCAGTCGAGACACGACCGCGCTCCGCACCCCTCCGTCTACTCGGTGTGTTCCCGCCTCCTCCCCGAGGCGGGATGTCGGCTTTTTTCATGCACCGACAATCCAATAGCCTGTGGACAGCCCGGCAGCATTGCGCATCTCGGTGCCAAATGCAAAAAGGGACCCGTCCATTACGGACGGATCCCTTAAAACAAGTGATCGTCAAACCGATTTACTCGGCGTCGGTCTCCTCGTCCTTCTTCTCGGAAGGCAGCGGGGTAACCTCGATCTCGACGCCCAGAGTCTCAGCAGCAGACTTCATGGACAGGGAGATACGACGACGGTCGAGGTCGATTTCCATGACCTTGACCTGAACCTTGTCGCCCACATGGGTGACCTGAGAAGGCTGATCGACGTGCTTGTTGGCCATCTCGGAGATGTGCACCAGGCCCTCGATGCCCTCGCCCAGGTCGACGAAAGCGCCGAACGGGACAAGCTTGGTCACAGTGCCCTCGACGATAGCGCCGACGGGGTACTTCTTGACCAGTGCGCGCCACGGATCCTCGGTGGTCTGCTTGAGACCCAGGGAGATGCGCTCGCGGTTGAGGTCGACGTCGAGAACCTCGACCTCGACCTCCTGGCCGACCTTGACAACCTCGGAAGGATGGTTGACGTGGTTCCAGGAGAGCTCGGAGATGTGGATGAGGCCGTCGATACCGCCGAGGTCGACGAAGGCGCCGAAGTCGACGATGGAGGAAACGGTGCCCTGGAGACGCATGCCAGACTTGAGCTTGGACAGGATCTCGGAGCGCTCGGCCTTACGGGACTCCTCGAGCACGACGCGACGGGAGAGGACGACGTTGTTGCGGTTACGATCCATCTCGATGACGCGGGCCTCGATGCGGGTGCCCATGTAGGAGGTGAGGTCCTTGACGCGACGGAGGTCGACGAGGGAAGCGGGCAGGAAGCCACGCAGGCCGATGTCGAGGATCAGGCCGCCCTTGACAACCTCGATAACCTCGCCCTCGACGTTCTCGCCGGAGTTGAACTTCTCCTCGATGCGGTTCCAAGCACGCTCGTACTCGGCACGCTTCTTGGACAGGACCAGACGACCGTCCTTGTCCTCCTTCTGGAGAACCAGAGCCTCGATGGGATCACCGAGTGCAACGATGTCTGCAGGGTTAGCGTCCTTGCGGATGGACAGCTCGCGGACCGGGATAACGCCCTCGGACTTGAATCCGATGTCAACGAGCACCTCGTCATGCTCGATCTTAACGACAGTGCCGTTAACGAGATCGCCCTCATCAAAGTCGGTAATCGTACCGTCGATGAGGTTGTTCATCTCCTCCTCATTGACATCGTCAAGAGAGAAAATGGACGAGTTCTGAATCTCACTCAAAGGTGGACCCCTTTCGAACTACGGGGCCCCGATTGCTAGGACCTACAGAAGGGTGCGACAAGCACACAACGTTTAGGAACACTCGGGAGCCGACAGATACTAATGTGATGCTTATGCAATCACGTTCGTATAGGTTACGGGGAAATGAGTTCGATTTCAAGCGTGAACTGCGATTTTTTACGCGTGTGGAGACTTTTTCGTAATCTCATGAACTGCTGTCTCCACAACTTGACGATAAGCAGTGAGCACGTTGGCTTTGGGGTAAAGTATCCGCAGCCAACGATTCTGGATCGAATTTACGAGAAAGGTGCTCGCGTGCTCAAAGCTGTCGTTTTCGATATGGACGAAACGCTTCTTAGCATCAACCTCAATGCGTTCATCCTTCGCTATTTTAAGGATGTCTCGTCGATGCTCGCGGACATCGGACGTCGCAGCCGCGGTGGCACGATGGCGCGCCTCGGCACCATCTTGGTCGACCTCAACGCCAATCGCCGCAGCGGCACGGACAATCGCACCAATCTTGAGTTCTACCAAGAAGAGGTTGAGCGTCGGTGCGGCATCTGCCTCTCCGATCCCCTCATCTACGAGGCGTTTACCTACTACGACCGCGAAGTTCTTCCCCACAAGAATGACGACGTCATCAACGCCCATGCTATGCCGGGCGCGCACGCCGCGCTCCAGGCTGTGCAGGACGCGGGACTGCGCTGCGCGCTCTTCACCAACCCCAGCTTTCCCCAAGGCGCCATCGAGTGCCGCATAGGCTGGGGCGACATGGCCGACGCCCCCTTTGAACTCGTGACGCACATGGGAAACGCCACCCGCTGCAAGCCCGATGCCACCTACTATCTCGAGCAGCTGCAGGTGATGGGACTCGAGCCGCATGAGGTCCTCATGGTGGGCAACGATCCCAAGCGTGACTTCCCCAGCCCCGCCTGCGGCATTCAGACTGCCTATATTGGTCAGGGAAAACCCGGCCGAGCCACCTGGCGCGGCACCATGGAAGACTTCGCCCGCGACTTTAACGCCGTAATCGAAGCCTTCTACGAGCACCAAGTAGCCAACGAACTGTCATAGGACCCCTCGCTCCAAACAAAATAGTGCCGCAGGTTGAGCATAAGTCAGCGAAAACGCCCCTAAGCGAGCAATGTGCCTTGAAAGAGGAGGGCATAGGCCTTCTGGCCATGCCCGACGATTGAAAGGCAGATTGCCGCTTAGGGACGTTTGCAGCGTCGGCCGGTTACGCGGTTTGGTAAAACCGCGTAACTAACAAACTCGAGTCTTGCCGATCATGATGTTGAGGATCTCGACGTCGGTGTCCTTCATGCCCACACGGCCCACGTAGCCCATGCTGGCAATCGTCTGCTCGACGGTATCCTGGATTAAACCCTCGCCGGCACGGAAGCCACGCCCCTGCATGGCCATGTCATGTCCCAGAATCGCCGCATCGACGGCAGCCGAAATCTTGGCGGCACAGCTCGCCTTGGCGCCATCGCACACGATGCCGCCAACGTTACCGAGCGTGTTCGAAACCGTCGCGCCAATCTGCTCGCGCGTGCCACCGCACAGCCAGGTAATCGCAGCGCCGGCGCCGCACGCGGCGCAGATAGCACCGCAAAACGCCGAGAGCGCACCAATATAGCTCTTGATATGCACGGCGATAAGATCGGACAGCATCACGGCGCGCACCAGGCGCTCGTGGTCGCAGCGCAGGTATTCGGCATACTCCATGACGGGCAAGGCGCAGGTAATGCCCTGATTGCCCGAGCCGCACACAATGGCGACCGGCAGCGCGCAGCCGTTCATGCGGGCGTCGGACCCGGCGGCCGCACGGGCACGGGCACGGCAGGCGACGTCATCGGCACGAGCGCCCAGCAGCGTACGGCCCACCTCGGCGCCCCAAGCGTGCGCAAGGCCCTCGGCACTGATCGCACCGTTCAGCTCAATCTGACGCTCAACAGCAGCGCGGGCGCCCTCAATGTCGCCGTCCTCGATAAAGTCGATGATGGACTCAATCGACATGGGCGTGTCGGCCTTATCCGCCGCCCGCTCGGCCACCACGCGCTCGGCGCAGGCGGCACACTCCCCCGCCGACTTGCCGCACACCGGAATACCGTCGAGCGTATGGCACGTGACATTGGTGTGGTGATCGGTAATCTCGACGACCGCGGTATGGCCCCCGGCCGTGGCGGTCACCTTGATGTAGAGGTTGGGCACACCCTCGACAAGCGACACATCGCAGTAACCGGCATCGGCGAGGAGCTCGGTCACGCGAGCACGATCTTCGTCATTAACGCTCTCGAGCACCTCGAGCGCGCTCTTGGCGTCACCGCCCACGGCGCCCAGCACGGCCGCGGCCTCAATACCGTGCATGCCGCCCGAGTTGGGCACGGTCACGCTCTTAACGTTCTTGATGATGTTGCCCGAGCAGGCAACGTCCATATGATCGGGTTCGCAGCCGAGCGTCTGGCTCGCCAATGCCGCTGCATAGGCAACGGCAATAGGCTCGGTGCAGCCGAGCGCACAGACAAGCTCGCGGTTCAAAACATCGCAAAACGCGGCATCACGAAGGGAATCGGTAGGCATAGGTATCTCCTGCTTGCATAACGGGCGGGGCTCTCGAAAATAATTAGCCCTTTTATTTGATAACAATGCATCAAAAACCGCAACCATGGTTCCGGCGGACGGCGCTCAAGCACAAACTGGCGGCATTCATTCATGAAAAGCAGGTCTTATTGCCTGCTAAAGCGTTTAACCAAAAAACGCCCGAGCGTTTACACAAAAGTCGCGCTATCATGCAGTCGAACGCGGTAAACACCTTTAGCATTTGCGCCGCACAGACCAGAGAGGAACCATCCATGAAGATCGGTATCGGTAACGACCACGCCGCCGTCGAGCTCAAGAACATCATTT
>CABQHT010000067.1 GCA_902464035.1 uncultured Collinsella sp.
TTGGCGGCCAAGCAGGCTGCTATGGAGGAGCTGTTTGCTGAGCTCTGTGAGCGCGAGGGTGTTGCCGTTGATCCCATTCGCGGTATGGGCGTCACCCTGGGCGACCCGGGCAAATATCCTGCGCCGCGCGGTTTTCGCCATAAGGCCGCCACTCCCTTTGCTCCCGGTAAGGAGGGTGCTGTCCGTTGCGGTTTCTTTGAGCGCGGCACGCACAAGATCGTTGCCGTACCCGAGTGTCCTGTCGAGGCACCGGGTGCCCGTCAGATTCTCAACGGCATCGCACGCGAAGCTGAGCGGCTGCATATTCCCGCCTTTAATGAGGACAAGCATCTTGGTTTGCTTCGCTATGCCGTCGTCCGCTGCGGTTGGCGTACCGACCAGGTCATGGTCACCCTCGTGACCGCTCAGCGCGACCTGCCGCATGCGCAGGAGTTCTTTGAAGCCGTCGCGGCGCTTAATCCGCATATCGTCACCGTCGCTCAGAACATCAACGGTCGCCCCGGCAATGCCATCTTGGGTGAGGAGACTCGTATCGTCTATGGCGCCGAATGCATGCGCGACCAGCTGCTCGGCTGCGAGTTCGATATCTCCCCCACCGCGTTCTACCAGACCAATCCGCAGCAGACCGAGTTGCTCTATCAGCTCGCGATCGACGGCATGGACCTGCAGCAGGGTGACATTCTTATGGACGCGTACTGCGGCAGCGGCACCATCGGTCTATGTGCCGCGAAGGATGCCCAGGACAGGGGTGTCGGCATTATACTGCTCGGCGTGGAGCGCAATCCGGCAGGCATTGCCGACGCACGTCGCAATGCCGAGCTCAACGGCCTCACCCGCAGCGCTTGGTTTATGGCCGACGATGCCACCGATTACATCCTAGATGCCGCCGACAACAACGAGCGCGTCGATGTCCTTTCCATCGACCCACCGCGCGCCGGCTCCACCCCCGAGTTCCTCGAAGCCGCCTGCGCACTTAAGCCGCGCCGCATCACCTATATCAGCTGCAACCCCGTGACCCAAGAGCGCGACCTGCACCAGCTCCTTGACGGAGGCTATCGCCTGCTCAAGATCACGCCGGTCGACATGTTCCCTCATACCGACCACACCGAGACCGTCGCGGTCCTCGAGCGCTGCTAATCCACCCCGGTAGATTTTTGGGACAAGAAAGGGGGCGGCCCGTCTGGACTGCCCCCTTGCTTGGCTTATGAACTTCGCTACATCCCCTTGCGCAGGTCACACACGCCGGCTGCCGCCATCTCGCGCAGCAGCGTCTCGCGGTCGCGCGTCACGATCAAATCCAGCGGGAAGTGAATCTCGTCGAGCATCTTGCGCGCGTGATCGAGCTTGCCAATGGCCATGCCAATGTGGGCATCGGTCGACACGCCAATACCCACGCCCAGCTCGGCGCAGCGTTCGGCAATCTTGCGACACACATTCCAATGCTCGGCATCCGTGCCATGCTCAAGACTATGGTTGTTGATCTCGATGATCTTATGCTTGGCCTTGGCCGCCAGCAGCACCTCATCGATATCGAACGGCACGCCCGAGCGCCCCGTATGCCCCAGCATGAATACCTTGGGGTGCTCCAGGGCATTGATGTACATCTCGGTTGTCTGGGCGAGCGTCGCGCCTTCGGCAAACTGCTGGTTATGCACGCTTGCCACCAAATAATCCAAATTACGCGTCACCAAATCGAACAGCGAATGCTCACGACTATACGAATCGCCGGCGATATCGAGCGAAACGGGAATGTCCTCGCCAAACAAGCTGCCGTCCAGCGAAACGATATCGGCCTCGGCGCCGCGAAGCACCAGCACGCCGCTCCAAATGCGCGGCCAGATATCCTGGTTAATAAAGAATTGGAAACTGCGCAGGTCATTGGGACAAGGCGTAACCATCGAGCTTAAATGATCGGCGGAACCGAGCACCTGAAGGCCGCGCTCTGCCGCCCAATAGATGTTCTCCTCGATGGTTGAGTACGCATGCGCAGAGAACATCGTATGAGTATGAATATCACAAGAAAGAAGGTAGGGCATCGGGTCTCCTTGTCCAGTATGGCCGTCGCGTATATTCATTGTACGCATAGCTTTCGGCAGTCGTAAAACTGCTTCATCCCAATCACACAACGGCATAGACAACGGGGTCTGGCTTAGCACCAAACCCCGTTTCACGTAAAACATTGTAAGCAGAGCGCTTTACTTTCGACGATATTCGTCGGCCAGTTGCTTCCAGGCAGGCAACGAATTGACGATGGTCTCGTAGCTCACACAGTAGCCAAGGCGGAACCAGCCCGGCATGCCAAAGCTATCCGAAGGCACCGCGAGCAGCTCATACTTCTTCGCGCGCTCACAGAAGGCGTTTGCATCGGGCTCCAGCGCTTTCACCCACAGGTAGAATGCACCATCCGGCTTAACATAGGTGTAGCCGTACTCCGCCAGTGCATCGGTAAGCGCGGTGCGGTTGCGCGCATAGGCCTCAACGTCACTCGGCTCATCGATGCAATCAATAATCACGCGCTGGAAGAGCGCCGGAGCGCACACGAAGCCCAGCGTACGGGCGGCACCGGCAACGGCGGGCATTAGACGAGCTGCCTGAGGATTCGTATTGGGTACCAGGATCCACCCCACGCGCTCACCCGGTAGCGAAAGCGACTTGGAATACGAGTAGCACACGATGGTGTGCTCGTAGATCGAAGGCACCCAAGGCACCTCGGCGCCATAGACAATCTCGCGATACGGCTCATCCGAGATAAGCATAATCGGATTCTCGGGATCGCGCTTGGCGTTGATCTCGCACAAAACATCAGCCAGTCGCGTCAGTGTATCGCGCGTATACACTGCACCGGTCGGGTTGTTGGGTGAGTCGATAATGACGGCAGCGGTCTTATCGGTAATCGCCTTGAGCACGTTATCCACGCTCAGCTGGAACGTATCTTCATCGGCGAGCGCCTCGACGCACGTGCAACCAGCTTTCTCGATCCACACGCGATACTCCGGGAAGTACGGAGCGATAACGATGACCTCGTCGCCCGGATTGGTAATCGCGTTGAGCGTGCAGGTGAGCGAAGCCGCGGCACCCACCGTCATAAAGACGTCCTTGCCCTCATAGCTCGTGCCAAAGCGACGGTTGAGCGAGTCGGCGACGGCTGCTCGACATTGCGGCAGACCCGGCGCAGGCGTGTATCCATGCAGCTGGTCGCTCGGCAGCTCCAAGGCCTTCTTAATGGACTCAGCCACGGCGGCAGGTGCCGGAACGCTCGGGTTACCCAGCGAAAAATCGAATACGTTCTCCGCGCCGATCTGTGCCTTGCGCTCAAGGCCATAGCTAAAGATCTCACGGATGATGGAGCTTTCCGCACCGCGAGCATACATAGTTTCGTTGATCATCTGTTCCCCTTTCGCATAGGCGCTATTGTACGCTTTAGCTGAGCAAAGTGCCGCAGCAATGTTGATTGGGGACAGACTTAAATGCGTGAAAACGCTCATTTAAGTCTGTCCCCAATCAACATATCGCTCAAAAGAAAAAGCCTCCACAGGTTTCCCCGCAGAGGCTTTCGCTACAAGAACTATTTGTCGGCGTCGGTGTTGCCGTCAGCGTTGACAGCATTGCCATCACCGGCATCATCGGATGCGGCTTCGGCATCCTCCTGCATGGCCGCCTGCGCAAAGGCCGCAGCATCAGCCGCCAGCTCCTCCTCGCTCATGCGAGGCGAGCGCTTCTTGGTCGGCATGCCGGCCGCCTTGGCGTTGCGCTCCTCCTTGGCCGCCAGGATATCGCCCTCGCGCTCAAGGTAGGCATCCCACTCGTTATCGAGCAGGGCATTCACGGCATCGCCCTCCACAGTCTCGCGCTCAAGCAGCACCTTGGCCATCAGGTCGAGCTGATCGCGACGGGCATCCAGGATCTCGACAGCACGACGATGGGCCTCGCGCATAATGCGCTGGACCTCGATGTCGATACGGCGCGCCGTCTCCTCGGAGTAATCCTGGTGATCGGCATAGTCGCGGCCCAGGAACACCTGATGCTGCGCCTCACCGAAAACCTGCGTACCCAGTTCCTCGCTCATGCCCAGGCGCGTGACCATCTCGCGCGCCATCTTGGTTGCGCGCTCCAGATCGTTGCTCGCGCCCGACGTGATGTCGTCGCACATGAGCTCCTCGGCAACGCGACCGCCCAAGAACACGGCGAGCTCGTCGAGCATCTCGTTCTTGGTCTTGAGGAAGTGATCCTCCTGCGGAAGCTGCAGTGTGTAGCCCAGGGCCTGACCGCGGCTGACGATCGAGATCTTATGAACCGGATCGGAGTGCTCCAGGATGTGGCCCACCAAAGCGTGACCGCTCTCATGGTAGGCAATCGTGGTGCGCTCGGCTTCGGTCATCACGCGACCCTTGCGTTGCGGTCCGGCAATCACGCGCTCCATCGACTCCTCGACCTCGTCCATCGAGATCACAGAACGATGACGGCGAGCGGCCAGCAGCGCAGACTCGTTGAGCAGGTTCGCCAAATCGGCACCAGTAAAGCCAACGGTCATCTGGGCGAGCTTCTCAAACTTAACGTCCTCGTCCATCGGCTTGTTCTCAGCATGCACGCGCAAGATCTGCTCGCGGCCCTTCACGTCCGGACGGTCGACCGTAACCTGACGGTCAAAACGGCCGGGACGCAGCAGCGCCGGGTCCAAAATATCGGGGCGGTTGGTCGCGGCGATCAGGATGACCGACTCGCTTTCCTCAAAACCGTCCATCTCGACCAGCAGCTGGTTGAGCGTCTGCTCGCGCTCGTCGTGGCCGCCGCCCAAACCGGCTCCACGCTGACGTCCCACGGCATCGATCTCGTCAATAAAGATGATCGACGGAGCCTGAGACTTGGCCTCCTTAAAAAGGTCGCGCACGCGGCTGGCGCCGACACCCACGAACATCTCGACAAAGTCAGAGCCCGAGATACTAAAGAACGGCACGCCCGCCTCGCCGGCAACGGCCTTGGCCAGCAGGGTTTTACCGGTACCCGGAGGGCCCACCAGCAAAACGCCGCGCGGAATCTTGGCACCCAGCTTGCGATAGCGGTCCGGATCGCTCAAAAAGTCGCGGATCTCCTCGAGCTCTTCGACTGCCTCGTCCACGCCGGCAACGTCCTCGAACTTGACCTTGGGGCGCGTGGCCTCGTTGGTCTTGGCGTTGGTCTTGCCAAACTGCATGTTCCTATTATTGGCGCCCATCATCTGGCGCATAAAGTAGAACATGATGGCGATCAGGGCAATCGTCGGAAGCACACTCATCGCCAAGTCGCCCCAAAAATCGGGATCGTTGGTGTTGACGATGTACTTGGTATCGGGGTGCTCCGCCATGAGCTCGGCAAGCGAATCGGAACCGACATAGGTCGAGGAAAAGCTCTTGAGCTCGCTCGTGTCGCCCTTGTCCTTTTTCGTCTTCCAGTAATGACCCGTCACGCTTCCGTCCTGAACCGTATAGGTCAGATCTTCGACGCGATCCTGCTTGATGGCGCTGACCATCTCACTCGTCGCGAGCTTTACGGTATTGCTGGAGTTGGCAAAGCCGGAGCCCATGTTAAAGAAGGCGTAACCCAGGAGCGCGCAAGCCAAAAGAAAATACAGCCAGCCCGTACGCGTGGGCTTCTTGCCTCCGGGCATCCCCGGGATCTTTGGGTCCCGGGGAGTCTGGGAATTGTTGTCGTTACGGTCGTCGGGCATCTTACGAATAAACCTCCGGTTTCAAAATGCCCAGATACGGAAGGTTGCGATAGCGCTCGGCATAGTCGAGGCCGTAGCCCACCACAAAGGCATCGGGGCAATGGGTTCCAACATACTTGGGCGTGACGGCCGAGACGCGGTCCTCAACGTCCTTCCACAGGAAGGCAGCGACCTCCAGCGAGGCGGGCTTACGGCTCTCGAGATTCTTCATCAGGTACTTGAGGGTCAGGCCCGAGTCCAGAATGTCCTCGACAATCAGCACGTCGCGACCACGGATGTCGATATCCAGGTCCTTAATGATACGCACGATGCCCGAAGACTTCACACCGTCGCCATAGCTCGAAACAGCCATGAAATCGATGTTGGTCGGCAGCTCGATCTTGCGCATCAGGTCGCCCATAAAGACCACGGCGCCGCGCAGGACCGCAATCAGCACCAGATCCTTACCCGCGTAGTCGCGAGTAATCTGCTCGCCTAGGCGAGAGACGATACCGTCGATATCCTCCTGCGTAAACAGAACCTTCTCGATATCCGGATGTTGAGAAGCCATGACAACCCTTTCTTGTGCTTATCGCCCACGCACCGCCGCATGGACGCGAACTACACATTCTAGCAGCGCACGGGGTATATTTACCAGCACGTGCGCCATCAGCGCGGGAATACCGTCAACGTCGCACAGAATAGCTGGCGCGAAGCGCTATTCCGCATCGACCACACGAAGCAGATATGCCACGCGCGTTGCGGCCGTGCATTTAAAACGCTCGTCCGCGCGAACGCCCGCGACCCATACTACGGCACCTCCCGGAGCCGTTCTTACCACGGGTACGCCAGAGCGGTCTGAAACAGGAATGCGCGCCTCGTTTAACAGGTCTGACACTTTCTTGCTTCGGCCGTTCATCCCCAACGGGCACATCACGTCTCCCGGCACAGGGCTATCCACCCACAGGCGCGCCGATCGTGCCTCGGTGGGAATCTCCCCGCGCGAGCCGGCTAACATCCGCTCGCTATCGCGGTCGGCAAACCCCAGGGCCGCCGCATCCACCAAGGCCGCAACCTTTCCGGCAGCAGCAAGCTCGCGGGCACGGTGCACGATATCGCACCCCAGCTCCACAGCCATCGGCTCCGCTGTCAGCATATGCCCCGCCCCCAGCGGCAGACGACCGGGAACGGAGATCCAATCGGCCACTAAACCCTCGCGCGCCGCCGGGGCCTTGAACGCCAGCGTGCCAAACTCCACACGGGCATCAATTCCCGCAGGAAGCGTAACCGAGCCCGAGCCCGCAGCGACGCAGGCGAGCACGCGCTCCACGTGCCGCATCTCCGGTCGCGCGTCGGGATCGATGCGCTTAATCGCCAATCGCACGATACGCCGTGCAATCACAACCTCAGCGGCGGCAAGACGGCGCGCATCGAGCACAAGTGCGCCCGCCGCTTCCTTGCGCAGGCAGCTTCGAAACGCCTGTGCCGAAAGCTGGGAAAGAAAGGCGTCTTCGTCGCCCAGAATTTCGCAAGCGGCGCCAATCGTCTTACAGACGCTCGCGTTGCGCTGTGCCACCACCGGCATCACCCGATGGCGTACATAGTTGCGCAGGTACGAAACGTCCTCGTTGCTTTCATCTTCCCGCCATGGCTGACCGTGCACCTGCAGATAGCTCACGAGTTCATCGTGCGTGAGGTCGAGCAAGGGGCGAACCACAATGTTCCGACGGCGCGGAATGCTCGATAGACCCGCGGGACCCGACCCTTTAATGGCATTCATCAAAAATGTTTCCGCGCGGTCCGACGAAGTATGCGCGGTACAGATACGAGCCGCCGTCCGCGGTGCGCCCGATTCGGCACAAAGTTCGCGAACGTATCTCCGTGCCGCGGCATAGCGCACCTCGCGAGCCGCAGCCTCGATATTGCCCGATTCGTCATCAAAATAGGCATGCTCAACACACAGCGGCAAACCGTATTGTGCGCACAGGTCACGTACAAAGGCCTCGTCGCCATCGGATGCCTCCCCGCGCAGATGATGGTTTACATGCAGCACGTGCAATCGCTCGCGCGCAATGGGAGCGACGCCGCGCCCGTCCTGGATATCCAGCTTTGATGTGCAAGCCATAAGGAGCAGCGCCGTCGAGTCCGCACCGCCTGATACCATAAGCACTACGGGGGCAGCGGCCTGCCGCGTTGCCAGGGCGCTCTTATCCGTCCTCGGCGCGGCATGATGTCCATAGTGCTGAGATACCGTTGGCATTCGCTTCCTCCTCTATTCGTCCGCACTCATTGTATCCTTTGGAATCTTATGTCTCGCCTGCACCTTCATATCCTCGGCAGCGGCTCAAAAGGCAACTGCGCACTCGTCGAGGGACCTCAGGGGCTCATCATGATCGACAACGGCCTGTCCCGCCGCGAGACACTTAAACGCATGGCGGAGCTTGGCCTCTCGGCAGACGACGTCGCCGCTCTTGTAATCACCCATGAGCATGGTGACCATATCAAGGGGCTCGATGTATGGTGCAAGCACTGGCATGGTCCCCTCTTTGCCAGCAGGGACACCCTTTCATGCAAAGAAAACCTCGCGCGCCTGCCCGTAGAGGAATTTGACCCCGGCGACACGCTCCCCATTGCCGGCATCCACGTGCAAACCTACTCAACATCGCACGATGTCATCAATCCTGTCGGCTATCGATTTAATGCTCTCGATGATTCCATTGGGTTTGCCACCGACACCGGAGAGTTATCGAGCAAGGCCATAGGCATCCTCAAAGACTGTCGAGTTCTCGCGCTCGAAAGCAACCACGATGTAGCTATGCTGCGCGAAGGAGCGTACCCCCGCTTTCTTCAGGAGCGCATCCTGTCCACAAAGGGGCACCTCTCCAACAACCAGGCCGCCGAAGCCGCGCGCGAACTTGTTACCGATCGCACCGAACAGCTCATCGCCATGCATATCAGCCAGGACAATAATCGTCCAAGCCTTACCGTCAAAAGCTATGCCAACGCGCTTGATGCAAGTCTCGATGATGAACTCGGCAGTTCTGCCACCCGTCTTCAAGGGCCACGGAAGCTCTCGATACGCCCTGCAAGTCAGTATCAACCGACAACTATTCAATAGCCCCTCAAGACAACAAAAGGGGGCTGGGAATCACTTCCCAGCCCCCTTAACTCATACTCTCGATTGAAGCAGAGCCATCGTTAGTCGATGGAGATCTTCGTGACGTTCTTCTTCTCGACGATCTTAGGAACCGTAACGGTGAGGATGCCGTCAGCATACTTTGCAGAGAGGCCCTCGCTCGAAGCGTCCTTCAGATATACGCCACGCGTCGCGCTGTACGAGCTAAACTCCTTCTGGAGGAAGTTCTTACCCTCGTTTTCGGCGCTCTCCTCGACGTTCACGCTGATGGACAGGCGACCCTCATTGAGCTCAACGTCGATGTCATCCTTGGCGACACCGGTCAGATACGCCTTGACCTCGTAGCCATCGCCCTTGTCCTCGACATCAACGGGGAACGCCTTGGAAGCAATCGAGTTGTTTGCAAGATCGGTCATATCATCAAACAAATCGAACAGCGAGCTAGCAGAAGGACGAACGCCAAAAACCGAACGATAAGGAACCATGCTTGCCATGTTTACCACTCCTTTTAAGGACTGCCGAGTCATCTTCTAGGTGACTGGGACTTCTTTTGACGCTGTTATATATGCCCAGCCGCTTCTTATATATACATCGACTATAAAGTTTTTTGAGTCTATTGATATAAGCATATCTAAGTCTGGTTGACTAAGGTTTTGTCTAATAAACGGAATTTGAACGAAGGCTTAAATAATGTATGCAATCCCATCAAAACTAGACGGCTGGCTTACAATGGGCGCATACACGATATTGATGACGAGCTAAGGGCATCATGGACGATCAAAAACAGGACAACACGTTTATGCCGGAGCAGGACGAAGCATCCAGCCCGCAACCGATTCGATTCCATCGCCCCCACATCTCGCAAGAGCCCATCAATGGCCCAGAGCCCAAATATGTGACAAGAAACCGATATCAAACGCTCGAAGAAGCCCAAACGGGACGTAAACATATGGGCGTTGCCTCGGGAGACCCTGTATATCTGAAAGACGCACCATTATCTAAAAACAGCGCAGCTAGTGATGAGCCGATGAAAGCATCCGCCGCTCATCAACAAAGAGGGCCTCGACCCAAGCAAACCTTGACGCATTCGGCTCGCTATCTCGAGACTCCAAAACAGGGAAAATCAATCTTCGTTTCGTCAAGTAAACGACGCAAGCAGCATCAGCTGACAATCCTGCTTATGATCATTGCGGCCATAGCAGTTGCCCTTGTTATACGATTTATTTTCTTTAAATAAAGGCTCAATACCGAAAACAACAAGATCGTCTGGTGTAATTGAGTCATT
>CABQHT010000068.1 GCA_902464035.1 uncultured Collinsella sp.
CCGTGCGCCGTGCTTGATTGGCACAAAGAAGGGCCTTTGATGGCAAAATCCGCCACCAAAGGCCCTCAAGGCAGTCGTTATGTCCCTCTCCGAGACTCAACGTTGCTGAATACTCTCAAAAATGCACGTCGCCAGCGGGGGTACCCGCTCAGGCTGGTTAGATGCCCGCGAGCTTGCAGTAGCGATCGACGTTGCTGGCAAATACCATCTCCACGGCACCCTTTTGCACGGGGTCCGCAGGCGCTTTACCCCACAGCAAGTAATCGCCGAGCGTCTTGGCACCGCGGTAGGCCAAACCCACCGGGTCCTTGTAGACAATATTGGTAAAGATGCCGCGACGCAGGGCAAGCGCGCTCTCGGGGAACAGGTCGTTGCCGATTACCATGACCTCGCCCGCCTTGCCGGCCGAAACGAGCGCATCTGCCACCAGCTCGGAGCCCACGGCGAACACGCTGCAGATCAGCTCGGGGGCATCCGGGCCATTGAGACGGTCCATAAGCTCGCGCTCGAGCTGCTTGACCTGGGCATGAGCGCCGGTAAGATCCTCAACCTGCCAGGGAATATCGTGTTCGCGTAGATACGTATGGAAGGCGCGGGCGGTCAGGTAGTGCGAATCGGTATAGGGATCGCCAGCCAAGAGCAGCGCACGGGCATCGGCGCCGGCGGCATGTACTAGGTTGGCCGCTTGCTCGGCCATCAGGCTTCCCGCCGTTGAATAATCGGCCAAGCTGGCTCCCAGGCGGTCGAGGTGCGGACGGTCGCCATCGACGAGCTCGATCGCCACGCCCGCCTCGGCAATCTGCTCCAGCAGATGGGTCGCGCGGTCGTCGCCCGGAACGTAAGCGAGCAGGCCGTCGATCTTCTCGCCCACCTGCAGGCGCTCATCGATTTGCTCGAGTGCATCGGCATAGCCGCCGACGCCAAACTCGACGCGCTCGACGCTAATGCCCTGATCGATAACCTCCTGCTCAAAGCGATTGCAGCCTTCCCACAGGTAGCGATAGAAGTAAGCACCCTCGCGCGATGCGCACGGCAGGCAAAAGGTCAGGTTGATGTCCTTGCGACGCAGGCTCGAAGCGCTCGTGTTGCGGTGATAGCCCATCTCCTCGGCCTTATCGTTAACTTTGGCGCGCACGGACTCGCTCACGCCGGCCTTGCCCGTCAGGGCTTTGTGCACGGTATTGATGGAAACGCCGAGCTCGGCGGCTATGTCCTTCATGGTTACGCGAGCGCTCATGGGGTTACTCCGGTGTTGGTAAGTTGCTAATTAACAATATGGTTAACGATACCCCAAAATCACTCGTCCACTCGCCGCGCCTACCCCCAAATGCGAAAAACGCCCCGCGAACGGATGCTCGCGGGGCGTTTGAGCCTGGGTTTTATTACTGAATGCCGCGACCAAGATCCTCGGCAATCTTGTCCACGCCTTTAAGCGCCGCGCAGGTCTTCTTGTTGGAGCAATGCCCCGTGCAAACGCCGCCCTGGGCGCAGTCGGCGCAAGTGCCCTTACGGTAGATGCGCACGCACACGGCGACAAACGCAATACCGATCACAGCCAGAACAACAATATCGATAGGTGCCATAGCAAGCCTCCTCTAGTTAACCACTACTTACTTTACCCCATTCTCCACCTGTCAAAAAGGGACAGGTTTATTTTGGTCGGTTTTATCTGCGGAAACGCCACATCTCCCCCACCAAAGAAGTTGCGGTGAAATAATCCCTAAACATGCCGCCGACGCCATCGAGCAGGAACTATTCCACCGCAACTAATTGGCGCAAAGCAACCCGCCCCCATGCAGCAAAAGCCCGAGTGTCGCTGAGACACCCGGGCTCGTGGAAAGGGGCTAATCCTTATCTGGACTTAGGCGGAAACAGCGGCGGAGGCGGTGTTGGTCTCGTCCTCGTCGGTCCAGGCATGCTTAGGCATGGGACGGAAGATCTGGAAGAGCATCGCAACCAGCAGCACGATGGCGACAACCGTCCAGACACCAAACTGTCCAAGAACGAACAGGTTGTAGAACTGGTTGATGAACAGGCCGATCACCCAAGCGAAGGCGCACTCGTAACCGATGGCGATCGCGGTCCACTTACCGGAGTCCATCTGGTTGCGGATGGTACCCATAGCGGCAAAGCACGGGGCGCACAGCAGGTTGAAGGCACCGAAGGCAACGCAAGCACCCATGGTCGGGAACATGCCGGCGAACGCGGTCCACAGGCTCGGGTCGGTCTCGGCAGCGTCGGCAACGGACAGCAGCGAGCCGGCGGTAGCGACAACGTTCTCCTTGGCAACGAGGCCCGAGACGGTCAGTGCGGTGGCCTGCCAGGTGCTAAAGCCGAGCGGGGCGAAGATCCAAGCGACCAGGTTGCCGAGCATGGCGAGCACGGAGTAGTCCATAAACTCCTCGGGGATGCCGTCCATCGCGGGCAGGAAGCCAAAGGAACCGTTGTAGCTACCAAAGTTGGAGAGGAACCAAACGACGACGGTGGACGCGAAGATGACCGTGCCGGCCTTCTTGATAAAGGCCCAGCAGCGCTCCCACACGTGCAGCGCCCAAGAGCGGATCGCCGGGAAGTGGTAGGCGGGAAGCTCCATAACGAACGGCGTCGGACGACCGGCGAAGAGCTTGGTCTTCTTGAGCATGAGGCCCGAGGCGATGACGGCAAAGACGCCCAGGAAGTAGAAGAGCGGGCTGATCCACGCGGCGGTGGTGGAAGAATCGCCGATGATGGAGCCCATGAGCAGGGCGATGATCGGCAGCTTGGCGCCACAGGGAATGAACGTGGTCGTCATGACCGTCATACGGCGGTCCTTCTCGTTCTCGATGGTCTTGGTAGCCATGACGCCGGGGACGCCGCAGCCCGAGGACACGAGCATGGGGATAAAGGACTTACCGGACAGGCCAAAGCGGCGGAACACGCGGTCCATAATAAAGGCGACACGGGCCATGTAGCCGCAGTCCTCCAGGAAGGACAGCATCACAAAGAGCAGGAACATCTGCGGAACGAAGCCGAAGATGGCGCCTAAGCCGCCAACGATACCGTCGCAGACCAGCGAATCGACCAGGCCACCGTCCTCGGTGCCGCCCGCCACAAGGGCGTCGTGCACCACGGTGGTAATACCCGGGACATAGGGGCCGTACTGTGCCGGGTCGACCGAGTCGGCATTGTCGCCCGCAGCCTCGACGGCCGCGTCGTAGGCATCGCGGCCCTGACCGAGCACGTACCAGCCGTCGGTACCGAAGAGCTGGTCGTTGGTGAAGTCAGTCACCGTACCGCCCAAGGTGGAAACGGCGATGTAGTACACGCAGAACATGATGACCACAAAAATCGGCAGACCCAGGATACGGTTGGTAACCACACGGTCGATCTTCTCGGAAGTGCTCATCTTGGCCGGAGCCTTGGTGAGGCACTCGTCGATGATATGGGCAATCACGCCATAACGCTCGCCGGTAATGATGGACTCGGCGTCGTCGTCGCAATCCTGCTCGCACTGGGCGACCAGCTGCTCCACGCGAGCGGCCTTCTCCTTGGTGAGGTTGATGAGCTTGCAGGCGTCCGCGTCGCGCTCGAACAGCTTGACGGCGTAGTAGCGACGTTTGTTGGCGGAAACGCTCGCCGGCAGGTTGTTCTCGATGTGGTCCAGAACGTCCTCAATGGAGGAATCGAACTTGTGCTCCGGCACCTGGCCCTTGGAAGTAGCGGACTTCTTTACCTGCTCGAACAGCTCGTTGATGCCCTTGTTCTTAAGGGCCGAGATCATCATGACCGGGCAGCCGAGCTTCTTGGAAAGCTTGTCCGTGTCGATCTTGTCGCCGTTCTTCTCGACCAGGTCGGCCATGTTGAGGGCAACAACCACGGGCAGGCCGGTCTCGATGACCTGAAGCGCCAGGTACAGGTTGCGCTCGAGGTTGGTGGCATCGACCACCTGGACAACGACATCGGGCTCGCCGCTCATGAGGTAGTCGCGCGAGCACTGCTCCTCGGGGCTGTAGGGGGAAAGCGAGTAGATGCCGGGGAGGTCCGTAATCGTGACGCTCTTGTCGCTCAGGAGCTTGGCTTCCTTTTTCTCAACCGTGACGCCCGGCCAGTTGCCAACGTAGCCGTTGGCGCCGGTGATCAGGTTGAAAAGCGTGGTCTTGCCGCAGTTGGGGTTACCCGCCAGCGCGACATGGATCTGAGAATCCGCCATTCAATCCTTCTTCCTTGTGTGCCCGCGCTGCTTTCTCCGCACGGGCTGGATAATGTGCTTCAACACTGCATCATTGAGTTAGAAAAACCTAACTTTATCTGCAGAAATATGTGCCGCCGGCCCTTACTGGACCTCGACGACGGCAGCCTCCTCCTTACGGATGGAAAGCTCGTAGCCGCGCACGTTGATCTCGACCGGATCTCCGAGCGGTGCAACCTTAACGACCTTGAACGAAGTACCCTTGATGAGGCCCAGGTCCATAAGGTGACGGCGAAGCGCACCCTCGCCGTGAAGCTTGACGATGGTAGAGCTCTCGCCCACCTTAACGTCACCCAACGTCTTCATATTCTTTTCCCCCTTTCAGCTTTTATGAAATGCTGCGAACTAACCGACGGTCATGATGTGCATGGCGACCTTGGTATCGATACCAAAGCGTGCGCCCAGCACGGTGACGATGATATTGGCGCCACTCGAGCTCACCACGTGAACCTCGCTGCCCTCGACAAAGCCGAGGTCCTTGAGGTGGTGCTTCATGTCCTCATTGCCCTTTACACGAGACACGTGCACGGTTTCGCCCGCTTTCACCATCGAAAGCGGCATGGCCGGCATCTGCGGTCCGCAAGACATGAGTGTGCTCCTAACGTCAGTTCGTCCTCAACATCGACGCAGCAAAAGTTAACCACGTCTATGTTCGCTACAGTAAACTAGCACGTGGTTAACTTTTTGGAAAGGGTCCCTATTCAGTTTTCGGAAAAGTTTCCCATACGAAACAAAAAGGCGCGGCAAAGAGCTGTCCTTTGCCGCGCCCTGTCATGCTTAGAGCGAGAGGTTTCTGATCGATGTGACGCAGGAAGCCTCGTCTACGCCCGAAACGCGGAAGATGATGTCCTCGCCGCACTCGCCGTAGAGAGCCATGAGGCCCATAACGTCGCGACCGTCGGTATGGCGATCGCCGATGCTGACCGACACGTCGCTACGATGCTTGGCAATAATGTCGTAGAGCAGCGCAACCGGGCGGGCATGTAGTCCCAACGGATCTTTAATCGTCTTTGTAAACTCGACCATGTCCCCTCCCGCGGCATCGCACATTCGGCCGGCAAACCCAGCCACGTGGTAGCTATTGTACGTTACCGGCGCACCCCCGTCCCACAAAAAACGAGGGAAGGCACACGTCCTTCCCTCGTTACAGGCAATAGGTAGCCGCTTGCCTACATCAAGCGCAGGCTGACGTCCTTGAGCTGGGCGCCGGAAACGGCACTCGGGGCGCCCGACATGAGATCGGAGCCGCTGGCCGTCTTGGGGAACGCCATGACGTCGCGGATGGAGTCGGAACCGGTGAGCAGCATGCACACGCGGTCCAGGCCCAGAGCGAAACCGCCCATCGGGGGCGCACCAAACTTGAGCGCCTCCATGAGGAAGCCGAACTGCGACTCGGCGCGCTCCTCGGTAAAGCCCAGGAGCTTGAGCATGGACATCTGCATCTCGGCGTTGTGGATACGCATACCGCCGCCGCCGGCCTCAAAGCCGTCCATGACAAAGTCGTAGGTGCAGGAACCGGCTGCCAGCGGGTCGGCCTCGATCTTGGCGATGTCGGTCTCGGTCGGCAGGGTAAAGGGCTGGTGCTCGGCTGCATAGGCCTTGCGGTCCTCGTCCCAGTGGAACAGCGGGAAGTTGACGACCCACAGGAAGTCGTGGCCCTCGCGCTTGATCTCGAGCGCGTTGGCCATGTGGGAACGCATGCCGCCCAGGATCTCGTCAGAGAGCAGGCGCGGACCGGCGGCGAACATCACAAGGTCGCCGGGCTCGACGTTCATGCGCTCACGCAGAGCCGCCATCTCCTCGTCCGAGAAGAACTTGACGATGGGGCTGTTGATGGAGCCGTCCTCGCGGAAGGCGATCCAGGCCAAGCCCTTGGCGCCAAACGTGGAGGCCACGCCGGCAAGCTTATCGATCTTGGCACGCGCCCAGGCGCCGGCGCCCTTGGCGTTGATGGCCTTGACGACAGAGCCCTCCTCGTTTGCAGCAGTCGCGAAGACCTTGAACTTGGAGTTGGCGAACACGTCGGTCAGGTCGACCAAGTGCATGCCGTAGCGGGTATCGGGCTTGTCGGAGCCATAGGTGTCCATGGCCTCCCAGTAGTCCATGCGACGCAGCGGCGTGGGCATCTCGACACCCATGCGGCCGAAGGCGTCGGCCAGGACCTCTTCGAGCGCGCTCATAACGTCGTTCTGGTCCACGAAGGACATCTCGATATCGACCTGGGTGAACTCGGGCTGACGGTCGGCACGCAGGTCCTCGTCGCGGAAGCACTTGGCAACCTGATAGTAGCGCTCGACGCCACCGACCATAAGCAGCTGCTTCAGGAGCTGCGGGGACTGCGGCAGGGCGTAGAAGTTGCCCGGCTGAATACGGCTGGGAACGATGAAGTCGCGAGCGCCCTCGGGCGTGGACTTAAACAGGGAGGGCGTCTCGACCTCCATGAACTCACGGTTGTGCAGCGCCTCGCGAATGGCAAAGGTAAAGTCGGAGCGCAGCTTGAGGTTGGCCATCATCTCGGGACGACGAAGGTCCAGATAGCGATAGCGCAGACGGGTGTCCTCGCTGGTCTCGATGCCGTCCTCAATCTGGAACGGCGGGGTGACGGATGTGTTGAGCACCTCGGCGTGGTCGGTGAGGACCTCGATCTCGCCGGTCGCGAGCTTGGTGTTGGTGGTCTCCTCGCCACGGGCGCGCACGACGCCGTGAATCTTGATGGGCCACTCGGGACGCATGGTCTCGGCGATCTTAAAGGCATCGCCGTCGGAGTGCTCGGGGTCGAAGGTGAGCTGCGTGATGCCCTCACGGTCGCGAAGGTCGCAGAAGATAAGGCCGCCGTGGTCGCGGCGACGGCTCACCCAACCGGTGAGGGTGACCTCTTCGCCCACGTTCTCGCGGCGAAGCTCGCCGCAGGTACGGGTGTGCATGGAATGCTCGTCGATGGGACGGGTCTGGCTCATACCAGTGATCCTCCTTTATGGATCTGTGCCGCCCCGTGTCGTTCCGGGCGGCGTCGTACAGATTTGCCCGACCTGCGTAAACCGCGCAGCCAGACATGGCGTTCTATCTTATCGCACCTGTGTCGATGTGCCGCGGAAAAGTAGCTCCTGCCCAAAGACTTGACGGAGACGAAACAATTGACACGCCGCGGCACCCGCCCGCACTCGTCACGTGCGACAATATGCCCCAATAAAACAGCACTCGGAAAGGCCCGCCATGACTGCACGCCTCATCGTTATGGATATCGACTCCACGCTCATCAACCAGGAGGTCATCGACCTGTTGGGCGAAGAGGCCGGCGTGGGCGAGCAGGTGGCACAGATCACCGAACGCGCCATGCGCGGCGAGCTTGACTTTAAGCAGGCGCTCGAGGAGCGCGTGGGGCTGCTCGCCGGCCTGGACGAGAGCGTGTTCGAGCGCACCTTTGAGCGCGTGACATTTACCCCCGGCGCGTTGGAGCTTGTGCGCTCAGCGCACAGCAAGGGCTGGAAGGTCGGCGTGGTGAGCGGCGGCTTTCACGAGGTCGCCGACAAGATCGTGGCTGCCACGGGCATCGATTTTTGCCTGGCCAATCGTCTGGAGGTCGTGGACGGCAAGCTCACCGGTAAGTTGGCTGCCGACATTGTGACCAAGGAGTCCAAGCTCATCCAGCTGCTGGACTGGGCAGTTGAGTGCGGCGTCGATATGGCACACACCGTGGCAATCGGCGACGGGGCAAACGACATCCCCATGATCCAGGCCGCAGGCACGGGCATCGCGTTTTGCGCCAAGCCCAAGACGCGCGAGGCCGCCCCGTTTACCATCGACGAGCGCAACCTGATGCTCGCCATGGACATCATCCTGCGCGACTAGTCGATCCGTCTAACAATTGAATCAGTCTGTCCTATAGTTTCCGAACAATTTTGTCTTAGTGTTCGGAAATATACCCTTTGAGTGCTAGACTTTGCGCCGTCGAAGGGAACATATATGGATAAGCGAGATCTTGAGCAATTGCTGAGCGATGTTGCCGGCGGAGCAGTCACCCCTGCCGACGCCCTCACGCGCATCCAGACGGCTCCGACCGCCGATTTGGGCTTTGCGCAGCTCGATCTTTCGCGCGGGGTGCGCCAGGGAGCCGGCGAGGTTGTCTACGGGGCCGGTAAAACCGCCGATCAGATTGCCGCCATTATCGAAGCACTGCGCGATGCCGGCCAGGAGCGCATCCTGGTCACGCGCCTGGATGCCGAAAAAGCCGCGCGCACCGCTGAGCTTCTTGGCAACGGCATCGACCTGGGATATGTCCCGGACGCACAGCTCGCCCTCGTGGGCGGCAAGCCCTTCCCTACCGGCAACGGACGCATCGTCGTCGCCTGCGCCGGCACGAGCGACCTGCCCGTCGCCGAAGAAGCCGCGTTGACGGCCGAGTTCTATGGCAACGAGGTCGACCGCCTCTACGACGTGGGTGTCGCCGGCCTGCACCGTCTGCTCGCGCATGCCGAGGAACTTGCCCAGGCACAGGTGGTCATCGCCATTGCCGGCATGGAGGGCGCACTGGCGAGCGTTGTCGGCGGCCTGGTAAGCTGTCCGGTCATAGCCGTTCCCACCAGCGTGGGTTACGGCGCGAGCTTTGGTGGCGTAGCCGCGCTGCTCGCCATGCTCAACTCCTGCGCCAGCGGCGTTTCGGTCGTCAACATCGACAACGGCTTTGGTGCCGCCTACCAGGCAAGTCTTATCAATCATCTGAGCGCCGGCACGCCCTGCGCCCGTTAAGGAGCATTCCATGTCCAATCATCAGCACACGCTTATCATCGACGGCACCTCGGGCATCAGCGGCGATATGACCGTCGCGGCCTTGCTCGACCTAGGCGCCAGCGAGGAGCACCTGCGCGAGCAGCTCGCCACGCTGCCGGTCGACGGCTTTACGATCGCCGTCACACGCGTAAGCAAGCATGGCATCGACGCCTGCGATTTCGACGTCCAGCTTGCAGAGGAGCTCGAGAACCACGATCACGATATGGTCTGGCTCTACGGCAACGAAGCAGCTGCCGAGCACACGCACGAGCATGAGCACCACCATCATGATCATGGCGAGCACGAACACGAGCACTGCCACGAGCATGACCACGACCACGAGGGTCACCATCACGCCCACCACCATCACCACCGTTCTTTGGCGGACGTCACCGCCATCATCGACGGCTCGCAGCTAAGCGATGGCGCCAAGCGTCGCGCGCTCGCCATCT
>CABQHT010000069.1 GCA_902464035.1 uncultured Collinsella sp.
AGATAGTGGACGAGATAGTCGAGAAGCACGGTCTCAAGAAGGAGTAACATCGGGACTTGCAGCGACGGACCTCAGGACGCTCTTACACCACGTCTGCGCGCGCGACCTGCGCTAGCTGCCAGTATTCGCCGTGCTGGGCTAGGAGCTCCTCGTGGGTGCCGCGTTCGATGATGCGGCCGTGCTCGAGGACCATGATCGCGTCGGCGTCGCGGACGGTGGACAGGCGGTGCGCGATCATAAACGTGGTGCGGCCGCGCATGATGCGGTCCATGCCGCGCTCGATGAGTTTTTCGGTGCGCGTGTCGATGGAGCTTGTGGCCTCGTCCAGGATGAGCACCGGCGGATCGGCCACGGCGACGCGCGCGATAGCAAGGAGCTGGCGTTGGCCTTGTGACAGGTTGGCACCGTCGGCCGTGACCGGCGTGTCGTAGCCTTGCGGCAGACGGCGGATAAACGAGTCAGCGCAGGCGGCCTCTGCGGCGGCGCGCACCTCCTCGTCAGTCGCGTCGAGCTTGCCAAAGCGGATGTTCTGCGCAATGGTGCCACTAAACAGGTGGGTATCCTGCAGCACAATGCCGAGCGACCCACGCAGGCTGGCCTTGGCGATGTGCTTGACGTCGATGCCGTCGTACGTGATCTCGCCGTCATCGACCTCGTAGAAACGGTTGATGAGGTTGGTGATAGTCGTCTTGCCGGCGCCCGTGGAGCCAACAAACGCGATCTTTTGCCCCGGCTTGGCAAACAGGTTGAGGTCCGTGAGCACGCGCGTACCCGGCACGTAGGAAAAGTCCACGGCATGGAAGCGTACGTCGCCGGCAAGCGGGACCAAGCCGCACGTGAGCTCGGTACCGTCGGCAGCCACCGCGCGGCCCGACTCATCAACAGCAGCCACATCATGCAAGTGCCCGTACGCGCCCACGCCCTTGCCCTCGGGAATCTTCCACGCCCACGCGGACTCGCCCGTTTGCACCAGCTCCACGCAGCCCTCGTCCGCCTCGGGCTCAAGGTCCATTGCGGCAAACAGGCGCTCGGCACCGGCCAGCGCGTTGAGCAAGAAGTTGCCCAGCTGCGTGAACTGGTTGATGGGCATGGCCGCCTGACGTACAAAGACCAGGTAGCTCGCGAGCGCGCCCACGTCGGCCAGGCCGTTGATGCAGAGCATGCCGCCCGCCACCGCAACGATCGCGTAGTTGGCATAGCCGATCACCACAGTCATGGGAACCATCGAGTTGGCGTAGGCCTGCGCGGCGCCACCGGTGCGGCGCAGCTCCTGGTTACGTGCGTCAAAACCGGCAACGTTAGCCTGCTCGTGGTTAAAGACCTTGATGACCTTTTGACCCGAGACCATCTCCTCAACGTATCCGTCCAAGTCGCCGAGCGACGCCTGTTGGGCGGCAAAGTAGCGCTTGGAGCGAATACCCGAGTAGCGCGCGTACAGCACGATGGCCGCGTCGCACACGAGCGTGATAATCGTGAGCTGCCAGTTGAGGATGATGAGCATGGCCGTGGTGCCGATCACCTGGATGGTCGCCTGAATCACGTTGGCAAAGCTGTTGTTGAGCGCCTCGGAGACCGTGTCGACATCGTTGGTGAAGAAGCTCATGATGTCGCCCGAGCGCGTGCTGTCGAAATAGCTGAGCGGCAGCGTCTGGATATGCGCGAACAGGTCGCGGCGGATGTCGGACACCACGCGCTGGGCCGCGCGCACCATGATTTGCGAATAGCCCAGGGCCGAGAGCACGCCCGCAGCGTAGATAGCAGCCGTAAAGAGAACCTGCTTGGTGAGCAGCTCCTCCCCGCCCGTAGCCAGGCCGTTGACGATGGGGCGCACCATATAGGTGCCGGCAAGGCTCGCGATGGCGGCGATAGAGGCGAGCACACCCACCGCGAGCAGCGAGAACTTGGCGTGGCCCATGTAGCTGAGCAGGCGGCGGAGCGTCTGCCCCAGATTGGCCGGACGGGCCTGAGCGGATGTCTTAGGCATGGCGCTCACCTTCTTTCTGAGCCTGAAGCGATCCGCATGCGACGGAGGAAAACGGATTATCCGCGCCGTCAGCGTCGCCGGCATCGTCCGCGTCCCCCGCAAACTCCATCTGCGAGGCGTAAATCTCCTGGTAGATGTTGTCATCCGCCAGCAATTCCTCATGCGTGCCCACGCCGTGAACACGCCCGTCGTCCAGAACCACAATGCGATCGGCATCCATCACGCTCGCGATGCGCTGGGCGATGATGATCACGGTCGTATCGGGAATCTGCGCGATGTGCTCGCGGATCTTGGCGTCGGTCGCCATATCGACCGCGCTGGTGGAGTCGTCAAAAATGAGCACGCGCGGATGCTTGAGCAGCGTGCGCGCAATGCACAGGCGCTGCTTCTGTCCGCCCGAAACACCGGCTCCGCCCTGGCCCAACTCGCCATCCAGCCCGCCGATGCGGTCCAGGAACTCGTCCACGCACGCCGCGCGGCAGGCACGCAGCAGCTCCTCGTCGGTGGCATCGGGCGCGCCCCACCGCAGGTTCTCGCGCACCGTGCCCGTAAACAGCACGTTCTTTTGCAGCACAATACCCACGGCATCGCGCAGGGCAACCAGGTCGTAGTCGCGCACGTCACGCCCGCCCACGAGCACGGCGCCCTCGGTCGCATCGTACAGGCGCGCGATGAGCTGCACGAGCGAGCTCTTGCCCGAGCCCGTGCCGCCGAGCACGCCCACCGTGGAGCCCGGCTCAATACGAAGGTCGATATGCTCGAGCACATCCTCGGCAGCATCCGCGCGGTACTTAAACGACACGTCGCGGAACTCAACGCTTCCGTCGGCAACCTCGCGCACCGCCGCGTCTGCCGCAGGTGCCTGGATGAGCGATTGCTCGTCAATCACTCGCGAAATGCGCTCCACGCTGGCGAGCGCGCGCGTGAGCAGCAAAAACACGTTGGAGATCATCATGAGCGAGTTCATGATCAGCAGCACGTAGCTCATAAAGCCCGTGAGTGAACCCACGCCCAGCTCGCCGGCGATAATCATGCGCCCGCCGATCCACAGGATGGAGATGGCGGCCACATACATCGACAGTTGAAACACCGGCAGGTTGAGTACGGCG
Organism: uncultured Collinsella sp.; assembly: GCA_902464035.1. Classification (GTDB taxonomy): domain Bacteria; phylum Actinomycetota; class Coriobacteriia; order Coriobacteriales; family Coriobacteriaceae; genus Collinsella. The sequence continues at coordinate 3,094 of CABQHT010000069.1, forward strand.
TTGCCAAAGGTCTTCGTCGCTGTGTGCGCGAGCTCGGTATTGACGGCGTCGAACTTGGCCTCCTCGTGCTCGGCGCGCACATACGCCTTGACGGCGCGCACGGCGGTGAGGTCCTCCTGCACCACGCCGTTGAGGTGGTCCATCGAGATCTGCAGCTGGCGGTAGAGCGGACTGACGCGATAGGTGATAACGCCCAGCACGATCGCCAGCACCGGCAGGATGATCGCGAAAACGGTGGCGAGCGGACGCGACAGCACCAGCGCATAGACCAAGCCGACGATGAGCGTCACGGGACCGCGCACCATGGGGCGAAAGCCATTGCCGATGGCATTTTGGATGACGGTGATGTCGGTGGTCATGCGCGTGACGAGCGAGCTGGCGTCGTAGTTGTCCAGATTGCCAAAAGCGAGCGTCTGGATCTTGCGGTACTCGGCCTCGCGCAGGTTAGCGCCCAGCCCCGAGGCAACGCGAGCAGACGTGCGTGCATAGCCCAAGCCAAGTACCAGCGAACATGCGGCGCATACCAGCATATACGCGCCCTGCAACAGCATGTAGTTGATGTCGCCCGTGGGCACGCCCACATCGATGATATTTGCCATGATGACCGGGATAAACAGCTCGAGCGCCGTCTCGGCCGTCACAAAGAGCACGCCGAGTATGGCATCGCGGCGGTATGCCCCCAGATAGGAAAACAGAATCTTGAGATTGCGCACGCAGGTTCATCCCCCATCAAACGTTGTTCGCAAACGCACGTATTATGGCGCGCCGCGTGGCGGTGTCAAGTGTTCCGAAATCGATTTCTGCAAGGCTGGTGCAGGCGCCATGCTCGCAGGGCGCACGTCCGTATTCAATTAGAAATGAACGCGAGCGCGATTTTTTCGCCCCACCGGCAACATGGACCTTGACTCTACAATCGTTGTAGGGTTTTCACTACACTGGTACGCAAACGATCTAAGCCAGAAAGTGCCCCGCCCATGGAACACGACCTCACACGCGGCAATGTCCTCAAGACCATCGCGGTCTTTGCCCTGCCCTATATGCTCTCGTACTTTTTGCAGATGCTCTACGGCATGGCCGACCTGTACTTTATCGGACAGTTTAGCGGTGCCGCCGGCATCACCGCCGTGGGCAACGGTGCGCAGACGCTCTATATCATTACCGTGACGCTCGTGGGCCTGGCCATGGGAACGACGGTCATCGTCGGCCACGCCGTGGGCTCGCGCCGCTTTGACCGTGCCGAGGCAGCCATCGGCAACACCATCACGCTCTTTATGGGCGTCTCGATGGTGCTGGCCGCGCTCTTGCTCGCGCTGTGCCCGCAAATCGTAGCGCTCATCGGCACGCCGGCCGAAGCCGTCGAAGGCACTGCCGCCTACCTGCGCATCTGCTTTATCGGCATACCGTGCATCGCCGCATACAACATCCTCTCGGCCATCTTTCGCGGCCTGGGCGATTCGCGCTCGCCCATGTACGTGATCGGCGTGGCGTGCATCATTAATATCGCGCTTGATTTTCTGTTTATCGGTCACATGGGACTCGGCCCCGTGGGCGCGGCTCTCGGCACGGTGATCGCGCAGACGTCAAGTGTGGCCCTTGCGCTCGTGTGGCTCAAGAGCCGCCGCACAAACATCCATGTCAAGCGCAGCGACCTGCGCCCCCAGCCCGAGGTGCTCGGCAGCATTCTTAAGATCGGCGTGCCCGTGGCCGTGCAGGACGGCTGCATCCAGGTGGCGTTTATGTTTATCACCGTCATCGCCAACCATCGCGGCCTGGTCGACGCCGCCGCCGTGGGCCTGGTCGAGAAGATGATCAGCTTTTTGTTCATTGTGCCGAGTTCCATGGGCGCTACCGTCAGCGCACTCACGGCGCAAAACGCCGGCGCGGGCAAGGGCGACCGCGCGCGTCAGGTACTCAAGGACGCCATGACCATCTCGGTGGTGTACGGCTGCCTGATCACGGTGCTGATGTGGCTGGTGGCGCCGGCGTTTATCGGCTTTTTTGCCAAGGACGCTGCAGTAGTCGCCGCCGGTACCGGCTATATGCGCAGCTATATTTTCGACGCAATTTTTGCCGGCATCCACATTTGCTTTAGCGGCTTTTTCGCCGCATACGGCAAGAGCTACATCGGCTTTGCGCACAACGTGCTGGCCGTGGCCCTCATTCGCGTGCCCGGCGCTTGGCTGCTGTCGAACGCCTATTCCGACACGCTGTTCCCCATGGGTATCGCCTCGCCGTGCGGGTCGATTCTGTCGGCGGTCATCTGCGTGATTGCATTTACCGTGCTCAACCGCCGCGGAACTTTTGGCAAGCTGGTGGCGTAGCGAGGCGACGCGAGCCTGGCGCCCCTCCCCGACCCTATTGAAAGGAGCGTTCCTATGGCCGACATGCCAAGCGAACACACCGAGGGCCTGCTCCGCATTGGCGAGGTGGCGCGCCTGCTCAATTTGAGCGTGGGCACACTGCGTCATTACGAGCAGATGGGGCTGTTAGAGCCAGCATATGTCGATCAGGCGAGTGGGTACCGCTACTACGGAACGCGACAGCTCTCCACGCTCAACACCATCGGCAACCTGCGCGTTCTCGACTTGCCGTTGGCGCAAATTCGCGAGTTTGTCACTACGCGCGATATGGATTTGATGCAACGGCAACTGACCAAGCAACAGGAGTTAATTGAGCACAAGCGGCGTGAGTTGGAGCGCATGTCGCGCAAGATTGACCAGCGGCTTGCCTTGCTTCATGGCGCTTTGAATGCCGATCTCGACACCATTAGCGAAATCGAGGAACCCGAACTTCGCTGCGCCACGCTGCACGAGCGCGTCAATCCCACCGACGCCTATTCGCTGGGATGGCATATCCGCCAGCTTCAGCAGGGACAGCACGAAACCTTTGCCTATCTGGGCAATCTGGGTGTAGGTATCGCGCCCGAGCGCCTTGCCACCGGTGACTTTGATGGCTACGACGAGGTCTTTCTGCTGCTCGATGACACGGATGACTACCTGGGAGACGTCGAAGTTCGGCCCGCTGCACGTTGCCTGACGGTCAGCTTCCGCGGCACGCACGGGCAGGCAGCTCCGCGCTACGAGCGCTTACTCGATTACATGCGCGAACACAACCTGTCCCCCGCCGGCCCCTCGCGCGAGATCGCCCTCATCGACGACATCATCAGCGACGACCCGGCGACCTACGTAACGCAGATCACAGTGCCTGTGTCACTAGACTAAGCGGAGCTTCAACTCCAGCTCAGCCAACGCCTCAAATGCATCGCGGGACATTCCTGCTGCGCGCTCGCGCTCGGCAACACGAATTCGCGCCATCAGGTGCTCTTTTGCCTGCGTTTGGGAGCGCCTCGTACGCCCCTCCGCCTGCGAGTAATTGTGGTTCTCGATATCCATTACGCCTGGGGCACCCGACCGGTAGCGAGGATCTGCTCGAGCGCGTCCTCATCCAGCACGGGCACACCCAGCTGCTCGGCCTTGGTGAGCTTGGAGCCTGCCTTGGGGCCGGCGACTAGGTAGCTCGTCTTCTTCGATACACTGCCCGAAACCTTGGCGCCGAGCACCTTGAGCGCGGCACCTGCCTCATCGCGCGTGCGGTTGACGAGCGTACCGGTCAGTACAAACGTCAAGCCCGCGAGCGGCTGCGCGTCGGCGAGCTCGCCTGCTACGCCGGCATCGACTGCAGCCTGTGCATGTGCGGCGCCCAGGTCGACTTCGAGCGACAAGCCCGCCTGACGCAGACGCTCCAGTACGGCGAGGTTCTCGGGTACAGCCAGGAACTGCTTGACACTCGCCGCGATCTTGGGACCGATGCCCTCGCACTCGGCGATGTCCTCCTCACTCGCCAGGATGAGCTTGTCAATCGACAGGAATCGCTCGGCAATGACCTCACCCACGCTCTTGCCCACATGGCGGATACCCAGGGCAAACAGCACGCGCCCGAGTGGCTGGCTCTTGGACTTGTTAAGCTCGGCGATGATCTTCTCGGCCGTCTTGAGGCCCACCGGAATGGGATCGCCCTTCTTAACGCCCTTTTTGCTGTTGGAGCTGGCATACACACGGCCCGTGTCCAGGCCGGCGATGTCGTCGATCGTGAGCTGGTAGAAGTCCGCGACATCATGGATCAGCCCAGCGGCGATCATCTTGTCGACGATCTCGTCGCCCAGGCCGTCAACATCCATGCAACCGCGGCTCACCCAGTGAAGCAGGCGCTCCTTGAGCTGCGCCGGGCAGTCGATGGACACACAGCGATAGGCGACCTCGCCATCCTCGTGGACCACGGGGCTACCGCACACAGGGCAGACCTCGGGCATGTGCCAGTCGACCGAATCAGCCGGGCGCTTGTCGAGCACCGGGCCCACGACCTCGGGAATCACGTCGCCCGCCTTGTGCACGATGATGGTGTCGCCCTCGCGCACGTTTTTGCGGCGGATCTCGTCGATGTTGTGCAGCGTGGCGCGCGCGATGGTGGAGCCGGCGACCGTCACCGGATCGAACTCTGCGACCGGCGTGAGCACACCGGTGCGGCCCACCTGGATGCGAATCTCGCGCAGGATGGTCTGCTTTTCCTCGGGCGGAAACTTAAAGGCGATAGCCCAACGCGGCGCGCGGGCGGTAAAGCCCAGGTCGAGCTGCTGCTGGAAGCTGTCGACCTTTACGACCACGCCATCGATGTCGTAGTCCAGATCGCCACGATGCTCGAGCGCCTGGGCGCAAAACTCGTGGACTTCGGCCGGCGTGGCGCAACGGGCTACGTTGGGGTTGACGCTAAAGCCGGCGCTGCGCAGCCAATCGAGGAACTCACGCTGGCTGTGGACGTGCAGCGGATCGGTATCGGCGATGGCATAGATAAAGGTAGCGAGGTCGCGACGTGCCGTGACCTTGGGGTCCTTTTGGCGCAGGGATCCTGCGGCGGCGTTGCGCGGGTTGGCGAAGGGGTCGCGGCCCTCGGCATCGGCCTCATCGTTCAGACGAACAAAGCTGCCCTTGGGCATGTAGACCTCGCCGCGGACCTCGATGGTACGCTCGCGGTCGGCGCCCATATGAGCGAGCGCCGGCTCGGATAGGTGCATGGGCACGTCCTTGATGGTACGCACGTTGAGCGACACGTCCTCACCCGTAGTGCCGTCGCCACGCGTCGCCGCACGCACGAAGGTGCCGTTCTGGTAGGTAAGCGCCACGCCCAAGCCGTCGATCTTGAGCTCGCAGGTATAGGTGACGCTGCCGGCACCGAGTGCATCCTCGGTACGCTGGAGCCACGCGTCGAGTTCGTCCAGATCCATGGCATCGTCCATGGAATACATGCGTGCCATATGCGTGACCGGCGTAAACTGCTCGCTCACGTAGCCGCCCACGCGCTGGGTATAGCTGTCGGGCGTCACCAGGTCGGGGTAGGTCGCCTCGATTTTCTGCAGCTCAACGAGCATTTTGTCAAAGACAGCGTCCGTAATCTCGGGTGCGTCGAGCATGTAGTAGCGGTACGCGTGGTAATCGAGCTCGTGGCGCAGCTCGGCCGCGCGCGCTGCCGCCTGGGCACGAACGTCGGTCGGTGCGGCGGCATCCGCGCTCGCGGGCGTTTCGGTATCGATGTCCACACCGTCACCAAACAGGCTCGATTGCTCCATAGCGGTACTCCTTCGCTCGATTTCAAACGGATACAAGAGTACCACCGGTCACGATGGGGCCGAATAGCGGTCTCAAACCGCACCGAATCGGCAGCCGTCAAACTGGAGTGGATCGCGCGTTCAAACCATGCCCTTGCCGTTTCTAAATGATCCGTTTCCCCGTCCCCAACGGATCAATAAGAAAAGAGGGGCTGTCCCGCGTTGGCGGGACAGCCCCTCTGGCTTCGATATGTGCGATACGGTTCGTTAGAAACCCTGACC
>CABQHT010000070.1 GCA_902464035.1 uncultured Collinsella sp.
GGATATGCCATGTTCATTCCTCCGTTTCTTTTACCCAGTAATAAAGCGGGATTTCATTCTCGCTGTTCCAACTGTCATATATCGTCCCGTCCTGAACGCACACTACATGGCCGGAGAGGGCGAGGATATACGTCCCACGCGGGTGCTCATCGGCAAACTTGCCAACCGTGTAGCAGTCCGGGCAAGTGTCCGGTATGATATAACGCCGATAGCCCAAAGACCGCAGATACGCGCCCCAACAGGCGTTTGCATTGGGCAAGTCTCCGTCTAAGTACCCCTGTATGCACAGAGCCAAATAAACCTCGCCCCAGTCCTTCCCCGTCGCCTTGCAGATCGCGCGCACGGTGCAATCGGACACGTTGCGCCCGTTGGGATTTGGGTTGAAATAGCTATACATGGAACATCTCCGCAAAGTATACGTATGTTCTCAGCTCGTCGGGGTCAGGAAAAAGCGCGAGAATGTCCATCGCCATTTGCTCGGTAAACCCACAAGCCAAAAGTCGTTCGTACATCTCGCGCACCTTCTTCCTTATTCTGTTTTTATGATGCCATAAAAGGCTGGACTTAAATGGTCAGTCTTTGGTCATCGTTTGGTCAAAAAATATTTTGCAAAATTTCAAAAAAGCTCTTGACTGCGCGCTAATATTAGCGTACAATAGAAACATAAACAAGAGGGAAACTCCCGGGAGGAAATAGCCATGAAGTACACGTATCGAATGTTTGAAGACAACGCTGGCGGCCTGCATCTTGCCATTTTGAACGAAGACGGCGAATGCGTTTATTATCTGAGTGACTTTGATCGCGGCCTCGTGCTCGACACGCTGGCTGCTCTCAAAGATGGCAGTGACCCCATTGCGGACGGCTGGGATGGTGGCGAAGAAAACCCCGCTGCTTGTCTTCGCGAGATTGTCGATCTGGTTGACGCCGGTAACGGCGGCGCGGAAGAGCTTGACGCTTGAGGTGGACTATGGGGAAGAAATATCCGGACTGCCAGTTTGCAGAAAGCAATTGCACTGCCTGCTCGCTGGTCAATTACGGGCGAGACTGCCATAACCGCCCGATCTCAAAACTCGAATGGTCGCGCCGCATGGCAGGCCTCACGCAAACCGACCTCGCTGTCAAATCCGGCGTGAACCGCCGCCAGATTCAGCGCGTGGAAATGGGAGACGCCGACGCCGGTAATTTAACCGCAAGAAACCTGATCGCCATTGCCGACGTTCTCGGCGTGAATCCAAAAGACCTTATATAACCGCAAAAAGAGAGCACCGATTAACCTCGGTGCTCTCTTTGTCCGTCTGCTATTTTTTGATATGCTCGCCTGCGGCAGCGGTTGACCGCCTCCGGCGACAGGTGCAGCGCCTCGCACACTTGCGCGTAGCTTTTCCGCCGCACGTCGCACTCAATGATGCACGCTGCTTCGTCAGGTGGCAACTCTAAGGACAAGATATATTCGACGGCTCGCCGTGGAGCCATCGCGGATAACTCCGCCCGGATACGCTTGTGCTGACTGTCCATGCCCGTGTAGGGCTTGCAGAGGCGCTTGCGCGTGGGCTTTCGCCGCCCGCTCCTTCCTTACTTTTTCAACCGCTCCAAATCCGGTTTACTTCATTGTTGCGAGTTTTCTGATAAGATCCTCGCCGTACTTGTAAACGGCGAGGTAGTCCAGCGTGCGATCCTCGAGACCCGCGCGCTTTTTGAGCATTTCGCGGTAACTCGCCTCATACTTCGGGCGGTATGCGCCCAACACGAGCGACAGCTTGCGCTTGCGGCGGTACACCCCGTCGCCGTTGGCCTGACTGCCCGCCGTGCCGCTCGATGTATTGCCCTCAATAGCTGTTACATACTGACCGCTTACGCTCTCGCAGATGCCCGTATGGTCGGTCTTGACCTTCGTGTTGGGAAAGTCATAGATGAGCACGTCGCCCGGCTGATAGCCGGACGTGACCCACTGCCCGTGAGCCTTGGCGTAGTTCATCAGCTCGCCGCAGCTCGCGGTCTTCCCGCCGCCGTAAAAGAGCTGCTTGTCCACCTGCTGAAAGCACCACCACACGAACTGCATACACCAGTACACGCCGTCCAGGCCGTATGCCTTGCCGTACTTCTGGCGGTTGCCCGGCTGTTCCACCGTGCCGATCTCCTTCTTAGCGACGGTGAGGATGTCTTCTGCTCTCGCCATGCCTTACGCCCCCTTGTCGATCGCGTCCTGCGTCTTCTGGCTCTGCGTGCCGAAGTAGAACGCGATGATGACCGCGTAGATGGTCATAAAGTCCTGCGAGATGTTGCCCGTCACCGCCATGTAAGCGAAAACGCCCGTCAGCACCAGCGTCACGAGGCTTTTGACGCTCATCAGGTTTGCCAGTCTCTTACGAATCAGTTCCATTGTCCTTCTCCTTTCGTCCCGATAGTTTGTCCGCGATGGCGACGCCCGCCGTCATCACGTCTACAATGCCGCCCACTCCCAGCACATAGGGGAACATGGAATCCCATTGCCACCCCTTGATGCTGTAGAATACGACGGTATACACGATAAACACGCTCATGAACATGGCGACCGCGCAGAGGATGCGGTTGCGTGTTTTGAGCTTTTTTGTGCGCTTGGCGCTCACAATATGCACCACCTTACCAATGCAATGACGGCCTTGATGACCACGGCGATCACAGCCGCCGTGGTCAACGACAGGCCCGCAATGCATACCAGCATTTTCAAATACTCATAAGGGTCTATGTCCTGACCTCCCACTCGTCGATCTCGGACTTGATTTTGTCGATAAAACTGTTGCCGCCCAGCGCCTTATACCCCCTGTAGAGGTACAAAAAGTCCTCAAGCTCATACTGCCGGATGAACTTGTCCTCTCTGTGCCGGTAGTATGTGTGCAGCATGTCGTGCCGCAGCTCGCATTTGAGCGCGTCCGTCAGCTTGTCAAAGCCGAGGATTTTGTTGCGCAGCGGCTCGATGAGCAGCGCCAGCGCGCCCACAATGACCGTGATCTCCGAGCACACCGACGCGACCCTTGCCAAGTCTCCCATATCCCGTTCCCTTTCTCCGTCTTATTCCCACTCTACCCACTCGCCCATCCAGACGTAGATTTTTCCGTCCTTGCGGTAGTAGGCGTTGTTGATGAGCGGCACGCCCTCGGTGTACTCGATGGGATTGTCTTTCGTGCCGGTCGGATTTTCCTGCGCAACGTACTCCTTGCGCACGGCCACGTCGTTGACCGTGTAGACCTTCCAGTCGTAGCCCAGCTTGTCGCTCTGCTCCTGCGTCACGGCGATGCCGCCTGCGGCCTGCACCATTTTGCCGTCCTTGATTGCGCCCTTAATGGCGTTCAGCTTTTCAGTTTGCATCGTATGCCTCCTCAATTTCCGCAAGCTGCGCCCGCAGTGTTTCCGCCTCCGTGGGCTTGCCCATCTTGATAGATACCGTGCCGTCGCGGTGGTCAGTGATGGCCCCACTTAAGCTGTATTCGCTGTTGTCCCACTCGTTGACGACCTCCTTGGTCTCGCCCGTTGGATTGCCGTCGTTGTCGAGCTTGTTCACTGTCTCGCGCTGGACGATGCTCCACGGCGTGTTGTCGGGCAGCAGCGTCGCGACCTCGGTGGTGGTCATCGTGAGCGTGATGATCTTGGTGTCGCGCTCGCCCCACGAGCGGTCTTTGGGGTTGCCGTTGATCTCTGCGGGGTATTCGGTGTTGTTGACTTTGATGTAGGTCATAAAATCACTCCTTTATTGTTTTGGCGGGCGTTCCTGGAGGCGACAGCCGATGTTGCCGCCCGAGCTCAACGCTCTGTCGCAGTAGACGCAGAACGGACCGCGATTCTGGACCTGGGTATAGTAACCGCCATGGCGCAGGCACGGATATCTACCATTGAAGTTCCAGTAATCCGGGACATAAGTCGTTTGACTGCCGTTTGCCGCGCTCGGGAACAGCGCCCATTCAAGACCGCTTGCTGTCGGAATGGTGAAGTCGGACGGATAGCCCGAAGAGGGCGTGCCGACCAGCGTGCCATTCGCGCTGTCGCTGAAGTTGTTGGGATTGCTGATGACATTCAGGCCGTTGCTGTTGTAATAACAGCCGTCCATCCAGTCATAAACATTGTCCCACCAGCCTTCGATGTTGCGATACTGCGTAAAGCCGTAGCTGTCGCGGTTTGCTGCGGTCGTACCGGTGTGATAGCCCATCGCGTCGGTCTGACCGTTGTTCATCTTGGAACCGTTCGTAGAGCAGCCTCTTCCGATGCGCTCGCCATTCCAGTCGGCAAACTCCACGAGGAACAGCATGTTCACATACCAGAACTGAGCAAAGTCCATCTGCCAGAAGTTAGCGCCGAGGTTATGGATGCCGGTTCTCGCCTGACTTCTCGTGATGCTTCCCTGCGGTGCGGCACCCGTGATGGACTTGTAGCCGTTGACGCAGTGGTAACGGCCGATGTAGGAGTAGTCAAGCTCGCCAAGGCCATCCCCGCGGTCGCGGTTGACCGGGTCAACGAAGAAGCCCTCCACAGGCCCGTCCGCGATTTGGAGCTTCAGCTTCTTGCCGGTCTTCGTCCACTTGAACCAATATTTTGGCTCCTTGACCTCCACGCCGCCAGCGCGAGTTTCCTTCACCATGCCGCTCCACGGGTAAAGAGTATCGAAGGGTGAGCTGCCCGTGCCGTTGCTGACTGCGGGAGACGGATCGTTGAAGCCTGCCGCATCGTCTGTGCGAACGCCCTTCGTCAAACCGCTGCTCGTCCAATCCCACTCGACGCCGTAGATATGTACGCTCGGCTTAAACGTGATGTCATACCCCGTGCCATCAATCAGCGTCCTGCCCTTGAGGATGTTGTACACCGTGCCGTTGACCATGCATTTGCCACTCTGCACGGTGTAGGCCGTTCCGTTGACGAGCGTTTTGTGTGCGGTGAGGTCAACGGGCGGCGTGACGTTGCCACTATCGTCTACAAGGGCGTCAGGTGGAAGAACCAAAGCGGGGCGGATGCCGAACGAGTTGGATGGGCTGCCGTTTCTGCAGCCGCCATCGGTGAAGACGCCCCACACGCTAAGGGGGCTGTAGGTGTTTGGGGAGCGGAGCCACCAGTCGGCGGCCGAGCCATTCAGTTTCGCAATACGCTTGTTGTTGGCGGACGTGCCGGTCCCAGACTCAAAGTAGGACAGCTTCGCGCCATCCTGCGGGAAATACTGGTTATCGCCGGACGTCCAACCGGCCTCATAACCGGACAACAGGAACACCTTGCAGGACAGGCCATTCGCGCCGCTCTGGTTGGTGCCGCCTTTACCGCCGTTCTTGCGATACGGAATCTTCACCTGCTTGATGGCATCCCTGATGTTGTTGTCGAACAGGTTCAGGAACGTGCTGTTCAGGTAAGAGTGGATGTCGCTGCTTTCGTACTTGTTGATGTTTTCGCTCTGCCAGACACGGTTCTCGTAGATGTCCTTCATCAGCAACCAAGTGCCGTTGCAGGATTCGTCGTAGATACTGCTCGGTTTGCCCTGATGGACGACGATAAACTCTGTTGCCGTACCGTTGACTTTCAGCTTGACAATGCTGCCGACGGCCTTACTGCCGAGTTGTGCATTTGCCATCTCAGCACCTCCTTAGCCGTACACCCAGTTGATGGAGTAGTTCTCAGTGGGCGTGCTCTCCGATGCCACGAGTGTCTGCTTGACAATGTTGCCGCTCGCGATGTAGTCGCTTCCGCGCGTCGCCGCCACCAGCCCGCCCGAGCCATTGCCCTTGATGAGGGAGGTGGTGGAGGGGACAGTCGGCACGCTCACCGTGACCGCGCCCGTCTGACCGTTGACAGATGTAACAGGAGCCGTTTGCAATGCGCTATCCGCCTTGCCCAAACTCGTCTGCACGTCGCTTGCAAGGTCGGATTTGGACACCGACGACTTAAATGCCAAACTGCCGAGGTCGGCGAACCACTTTGCAACCTTCCCAAACAGCACGGAGAGCTTTTCGCCCGTCGCAATGTTCACCCGCGTGCTTGCCTCAGTGAATGCTGCCGTGACGTTGCTGCCGTCGCCGGTCTTGTCCAGCTTGCCGGAAATGTCCTGATGCTGCGTCAGATAGCCGCTGTCGTTGTCGAGCTGCGAGGTCTTCGTCGGGATGGCGTTGCGGATATCGGGGTGCGCTGTCTCGCTTTCGTTGTGCGCCTTGATCTGCGCGGACACGTCCGGCGCGGGAATTGCCTTGACAGCGTCATCCACATACTTAAACACGTCCCGATGCTTGCCCTGCGGGTCGTACACGCTTGCAAGCATATCGCCAGCGCCTTGACCGTTCGCGCCGTTATAGACCTCGAAGTCAAACGTCGTGCCGTCCGTCAAAGTGATGGTATAGACGTCGCTCGTGCCGGGGGCGTGCGTGCCGCTCTTGAGCGCGATGCCGGAAATGCCGTTGCCGGTTGCACCACGCGGGCCGGGAGCGCCCGTCTCGCCGCGCGGCAGGCCGAAGACGAGCTTATAGACGCTATCCACAAGGGACTTGCTCACCGTGGCGGGCTTGCCGGTCTCAAGCGTGACCGCCTCGACGATCATGTTGACGATGGCGTCGCGCGCCGCCTGTGCATCGGTCTTCGCCGTCTCTGCCGCAGACTTGGCAGAAGCCGCGTCCTCGGCGCTCTGGGCGGCCTGTGTCGCTTTCTGCCCCGCAGCGGTCGCACTGCCCGCCGCCGCGTCCTTTGCGCTCTCAGCGGCTTCCTGAGCGGATTCTGCCGCCGTTTTGGCGCTCTGTGCGCCGGTCTGCGCACTCTCTGCTGCTTTCTGTGCGTTTGCGGCAGCGGTCTGCGCATTCTTTGCCGCCGTCTCAGACTTTGCGGCATTGGTTGCCGCTGTCTGCGCGGCCTGTACCTTCTCGTCGACGCCGGTCGCAGATGCAGCAGCAGCCGCCGCAGAAGATGCCGCAGCCTTTGCGGACGCATCCGCCGCAGAGACCTTGTCGTCGATGCCCTGCGCAGCGGTCGCGGCCTTTGTAGCCGATGCCGCTGCCGCGTCAGCCGACGCCTTGGCGTTGTCGGCGTACTCCTTGACGCCCTGCACCTCCGCCGCAACAGCGTCCTTGGCGTACTGCACGACCTGCGAGCCTTTGAGTTTCTTCGCCTCGCCGCTCTGCTCGAGCACAAACAGGTCTTCGCCCGTGATCTGTGTCGCTTGCGTGAGGTCGGTAATTGCTTTGTCAGCCATCAGTTACCTCGCTTTCCGCGGGAGCTTTTGCGGTGTCGGCCTCGCCGTCCTTTACCTTTTTTGCATCCTCAAGCTGATATCTCAGCGCGACAAGCTCGCGCTTGTCTTTTTCCCGCTCTTCCGCCTCGCGATGTAAAATCTCATAAGCCTTTTGAATCTGCGCCTTGACGACGCTGATCTTGCCCGCCTCCGAGCCCAAAACCAACGTGTTATTAAGCGTGTCAAAAGCTTTGCTCAAAAGTTCCATTGCTTCTTTCATGCCGATGCCTCCAATCTTCTGATTCGCGCTTCCTGCTCGCGCACCTTGGCCCACAGAATTGGGATAAACTCACTGTACCGCAGAAAATAGGTCTCGCTGCCGTCATCGAGCTTGGCCTTCGCCCAGCCCGCGAAATCCTGCGACGTGATGCCGCAGTCTTGCATAGCGGCCTCGACCTCCTGCGCGATGAAGCCTGTGTGATAGCGCCCGCTCGTGCCGTTGTTCAGTTTGTAGCGCTTCGGCTCGATGAGCTCAAACATGCGCACGTACTTCTCCGGCAGCGCCTCAATGCTGTTCTTGATGTTCCGGTCGGACCCGTTCAACTCGTTCGTGCTGCAATAGATCGTGCTCCAAACAAAATTTGGTGCGCCAAGATTGTACCGGTTATCTGCATTCGGGGCGAAATCGCCTCGGCAATCGATGAAGTCGTAGTCGAAATTGAGCGCTGATCTTCCGTTATTCCCCGACAGATACAGGTTTCCGCTCGTCGCGTTCAACTCCATAGCCTTGCTCTCGAGCGTCATTTTGTAGTCCGCCGTGCTGGCGTACTCGGTATAGATGTAACCGCAGCGCCGTCCGTTGTCGTTGCGCACCGTGATCGTGTCGCCCTCGATCTCGCTTGCCGTCAGCGTGCCGTCAATGTTGACGGCGTCAACGTGCAAGTCGATCGAACCGGTCGAATCAACGACAACTCCGTTACTGAGAATTTCGAACGTCGTACCGCTGCTGCTGCTTGATACGCTCAGCGCGATCTTGCCAATGCTCTGGTCGATCATGCTCTGTGCCGTGCTGTCGTCGATCTTACCCGAGACAGTCGTGCGCAAGCCGTTGATATCGGCCTTGATGTTGGTAATGCTGCCGTTGAGGCTCGAAATATTGGTTTCAATGCCGTCAATGGACGTCGACAGCGACGTCACGCGCCCATCAACACCCTCGACCTTGAGCATGATCTCCTCGCTGGTCTTGGTGATGAGCGAGCGTGTCTTTGCCATGTTGCGCTCGATCTGCCGCTGCGTCGGCGATTTGTAAGGGTACTCGTCGTCGATCTCGTCCGCGTCCGGCGCAGAGATATTCGGCGCGAGCATCGGATCAAACGTCGTGTCCAGCGCGATGAGCGGCACATATAGCCCGTCTACCGTCACCGCGTCGCCCAGCTCTACCGCGGGGTCAAGTAGCGCTTCGCTGCCCTCGTAGCCGATGTGTTTGTAGCCGGAGACTTTGGCAAGGATCGCCGACGCCATTGCATTCGTGCCGTCCGGCTGCAAGGCCGTCAGCGTCCGCCCGGTGTCCGATCCGGACACGC
>CABQHT010000071.1 GCA_902464035.1 uncultured Collinsella sp.
CGCCCCACCACTCCACACGCAATATGCTGTAAAACACCCCCGAGCATATGTTCGAAAACACAATATGTTGTGTTTGCAGCAAAGGCGGGAAGCCACCTGTAGAACCCCGCCCGCGAACCTCAACCTTCAAGTTGACCTTGAGGCGATTTTTATATCCCTTTACACGCCGTCCACATCGCCCCCAAACTCCCCCACCCACGGCGCACACGGCCCACCACCGCGTCGGTGTCTGGCGAAAAATGGGACGGGCCCCAGATTGCCCATGCGCGCAAAAGTGCGTCTCGGCAATCTGGGGCCCGTCCCCCTTAATATATATAAATATACAGGTCAGCGACGTACTAGCGATGTGCCAGCGGATGCGCCGCCAGATAAACCTCGGTCAGTTGCGTGCGATCGACATGCGTGTAGACCTGCGTGGTCGAAATATCGGCATGGCCCAAAATCTCCTGCAGCACACGCAGGTCGGCACCGCCCGCGAGCATGTGGGTGGCAAAGGAGTGGCGCAAGGTATGGGGATGGAGCCCCACCAGCCCCACCTGACGCCCATACCGCTCGCATATCGCATGCACGGCCTGGCGCGACAGGCGACGTCCGTTCTTATTTAAAAAGACCGCCGAGGTCTCCGTCCCGTGAGCATGGGCGGCCAGGAGAGTGCGCCCGTCACCTATATAGCGTGTCAGGGCACGCGCCGCGCTTCCCACCAACGGGGCCAGACGCTCCTTGGAGCCCTTACCGCGCACCAGGACAAACCCGTCATCGATATGGATATCGCCCACATCGAGCCCAACCAGCTCACTCACGCGCAAGCCGCAACCGTAAAGCACTTCCAAGATGGCATGATCGCGCAGCCCCATCTCGCCCTCGGGAAAGTCTTGATCGAGCAGTGCCGAGACATCCTCCACCGAAAGGTATTCCGGCAGGCGATCTGCCTTTTTGGGCAGGCGCAACGCCGCCGTCGGGTTTTGGGCCACGGCCCCATCGCGCACCAAAAAGGCATGCAGACCCTTCACGGCAGCAAGCGCGCGCTCCACCGAGGCGTCGGAATAGCCTCCATCGCGGCGATCGGCAACAAAGCCCTCCACGACCCGACGGCTCACATCTTCAAAAGACGCAATGTCAGCCCGCTCCAGATAGGCGCAGTACGTCGTCAGGTCACGACGGTAGGCCGCAATCGTATTGCGCGCCAAACCCCGCTCGACCGCAAGGTAATCGAGATACTCCCCCGCCGCCACAGCGAGCGACGAGGGAGTGGCTTCGGTATGCTCTTGGTTCGCCGGCACCCTTAGTCCGTAGCGAGGTTCATGGGCGTCACCTGCAGGCGATCGACACCCTCGTGCTGACCGATCGAGGCACGCACGAACTCTCGGAACAGCGGCTGTGGGTTGGTCGGACGGCTCTTGAACTCGGGGTGAGCCTGGGTTGCCACATACCACGGATGCACGTCGCGCGGCAGCTCGACCATCTCGACCAGGCGCTCGTCGGGCGAGAGGCCAGAGATAACCAGACCGGCGTCCTCGAGCTGGTCGCGGAAGGCGTTGTTAAACTCAAAGCGGTGACGGTGACGCTCGTAGACGAGATCCTCGCCATAGGCCTCGCGCGCGAGGGAATCGGCAGCAAGCTTGCACGGATAGGCGCCCAGGCGCATGGTGCCGCCCTTCTCGGTCACGTCCTCCTGCGAGCTCATCAGGTCGATGACACTATACGGGCCATCCGGATCGAACTCGGAAGAGCTGGCGCCGGCAAGGCCGACGACGTTGCGGGCGAACTCGCACACGGCCACCTGCATACCCAGGCAAATGCCCAGATACGGAATCTTGTGCTCGCGGGCGAACTCGGCCGCGAGGATCTTGCCCTCCAGGGCACGCTTGCCAAAGCCGCCAGGGACCAAGATGCCCGAGGCGTCACCCAGGACCTCGGAGACGTTCTGCTCGTCGAGGCTCTCGCCATCGACCAGCTGCACGTCAACGTGGCGATCGTAGAACACGCCCGCGTGGTGCAGGGCCTCGATAACCGACAGGTAGGCATCGGGCAGCTGCGTATACTTGCCCACGACGGCGATCTTCACCTTGTCGGCGTGCTGGTTGGCATGGTTCTGCTTGCGCAGGAATTCGTTCCACGCACTCATGTCGCGCTCGCGCGGGTCCAGACCCAGACGCTCGCAAATGCGCAGGTCAAAGTCCTGCTCGGCGAGCAGCTGCGGAACATCGTAGATGCTCGCGCAGTCCTCGTTGGTAAAGACACAGTCGGTGTCGACGTCGCAGAAGCTTGCGATCTTGCCGCGGATGGCATCGTCGATATGGTGGTCGGAGCGCAGAACGATAATATCGGGCTGGATACCAAAGCTGCGGAGCTCCTTGACGGAGTGCTGCGTCGGCTTGGTCTTGACCTCGTGGGCGGCGGCGATATAGGGAACGAGCGACACGTGGATGTAGCAGACGTTCTCGGGGCCGGCCTCCTTGCGATACTGGCGAATGGCCTCGACAAACGGCTGCGACTCGATGTCGCCGATGGTGCCGCCCAGCTCAGTGATGACCACGTCGGAGCCGGTCTGCTCCTCAATACGACGGAACTTATCCTTAATGGCGTTCGTGACGTGCGGAATCACCTGCACGGTGCCGCCCAAAAAGTCACCGCGACGTTCACGGGCGATCAGGCTCTTATAGATGGCACCAGTCGTAAAGTTGGAATCGCGGGTCAGGTTCTCGTCAATAAAGCGCTCGTAGTGGCCCAGGTCCAGATCGGACTCGTAGCCGTCCTCGGTCACAAAGACCTCGCCATGCTGAAACGGGCTCATGGTGCCGGGGTCGACGTTCAGATACGGGTCGGCCTTTTGCATCGTTACTTTGTAGCCACGCGACTTGAGTAGACGGCCCAGCGAGGCCGCGGTAATACCCTTGCCCAGAGACGAAACCACGCCGCCCGTCACGAACACATGCTTGGTCATATTGAGTTACCTGCGCTTCCCGTAGAAGTTGTCCATACACATCTTACGGGTCTTCATTGTAATACTCGCGACGCGCGCCGCACGCAATTTTTCTTACGCGCAATCGCATTTCTCCATCTCGAAACAAAACGCCGTCCGGTTGCCCAGGCGGCGTCGTTTCCACTATGAATGCGCGTTGTTATCGATCGGCGAGTTCGTCCTTGATCAAGTCCTGCACGAGCATACCGGCACGAATGCCCTCTAGATACCACTCGCCACGCTCCGTGAGACAAATACCATTTGCAAGCTGGCCGCCGTCGTCGCTGTAGCGCGAGACGACATCAATCATGCCTTCGGAATCCAAGCGATCGATTGCGGCGCGGGCACGATACGGCGAAACCCCCACGCGCTCGGCAAGCGTTTTGCGCGAGAAACCATACGGCCCGCCATTGTCTTCGGTTTGCTGGTCGATCTCCATCAACACCAGCACCTCGACACGCTTCATATCGTTGACACTCGCACGACCCTTGCCCGCCATGGCAGCCTCCTCAAACCGAGCACGAGCATCTAACGCGCCGTGCGCGACCGACACACCTCACGATGGCAGGTAATATCCATCATGCGGCATCCCGCTAAGGATGAAACAGTTACGGTTATTGTATACCGCTCAAATTGTTTCTAGGCAGGTAAACAGCTATTTTTCGCCGAAATAGACGCTTTATTGATCAAAAAGCCGTACCGGGCGCTAACCCGATACGGCCAAAATGCAATGCAATTACCGCGGTGCTTCAAACTTAGCGATGGAAGAAACCGCGGCGCTCAAACTTGGGCTCGCAGCACACGTTGATACCCAGTTTGCGCAGTACCGTCTCGTCCGTCGGCGAGATAATCACGCTAAAGAAGGCATCGCAACCGCGCAGCTGCTCCAGGCCCGAAAGGACGCGAGCGGCCGTCTCACTCGTGGCCGAGGTGATCGACAGCGCCATAAGCGTCTCGTCGGTGTGGAGGCGCGGGTTTTTGCTGCCCAGGAAATGCGTCTTGAGCTTGCTGATGGGCTCGATCGCCTCATCGCTAATGACCTCGAGCTCAAGGTCGACGCCCGAGACATGCTTGAGGGCGTTCATAATGAGCGAACTTGCGGCGCCTAGGCGCGTGGAGGTCTTACCGGTCACCACGGAGCCATCGGGCATAACCATGGCACCCACGGGACCACCCGTCAGCTGCTCCCTGGTGAGGGCCGCCGAGCGCGCCGGTGAGTAGTTCTTATCGATGCCGGCCTTCTTCATAATAATCTTGAGACGGTCGACTTGCTCATCGCCCACGCCGGTACGGCGCACATTTTCGACCGCGGTAAAGTAGCGGCGGACGATCTCCATCTTGGAAGCGTCGCGGCAGGCATCGTCATCGGTGATGGCAAAGCCGACCATATTGACGCCCATGTCCGTGGGGCTCTGGTAGGGGCTCTTGCCCAGGATCTTTTCCATCAGGGCACGGACCACCGGGAAGGCCTCGACGTCGCGGTTGTAGTTGACCGTGGTCTTGTTGTAGGCCTCAAGGTGGAAGGAGTCGATGATATTGGCGTCATCGAGGTCTGCCGTGGCGGCCTCGTAGGCAATATTGACCGGATGCGTAAGGGGCAGATTCCAAACCGGGAAGGTCTCGAATTTGGCATAGCCGGCGGCCGTGCCATGCTTGTGCTCGTGATACAGCTGCGAGAGGCAAGTGGCGAGCTTGCCCGAGCCAGGGCCGGGCGCCGTCACGACAACGAGCGGTCGGGTGGTCTCGACAAACTCGTTCTTGCCATAGCCGTCGTCGGACACAATCAGATCGACATCGTGCGGATACCCCTCGATGGGATAGTGCAGCTTGGCGGGAATACCGAGCGCGTTCAGGCGGTTGCGGAACACATCGGCAGCGGGCTGGCCGGCGTACTGGGTGATGACCACAGCCGCGACGGCAAAGCCGTTGCCGCGGAACAGGTCGACCAGGCGCAAAACGTCCTCGTCATAGGTAATGCCCAGGTCACCGCGAGCTTTGTTCTTCTCGATGTGGTTCGCGTTAATGGCGATGATGACCTCAACGTCGTCGGCTATGCTCTTGAGCATACGAAACTTGCTGTCCGGCTCAAAACCCGGCAGCACGCGGCTCGCGTGATAGTCGTCAAACAGCTTGCCGCCAAACTCCAAATACAGCTTGCCGCCAAACTGCGAGATGCGCTCCTTAATATGAGCGGCCTGCAGCTCGATATACTTCGCGTTGTCGAAACCCTGGCGCATATATGGCTCCCGTCCCGTTTCGTAAATAAAGTTCCTACGCGATTATAACGGAGCCCGCCCTCCCCGATAACCAGACCATCAACAGGCACCAACCAAACACGCGCTCGATAAGTTGCGGTGGAATAGTTCCCGCTTAGTCCCTCAGGACACACAAACAGGAGCTATTCCACCGCAACTTCCCCTTTTTGGTACAAGCTAACCTGACCCCTTTGCACCAACAGCAGAAACGTCGCGGGCAGAGAACGGACAGCGAACAGACACCAGAGCGAGCAAGCCGCCCCCTGCGCCAACAATGGCAGCGCCGCAGGTTGAGCATAAGTCAGCGAAAGCCCACCAGAGCGAGCAAGGTGACGTGAAAGAGGAGGGCATAGGCCTTTTGGCCATGCCCGACGATTGAACGTCAGATTGCCGCTCTGGCGGGCTTGCAGCGTCGAGTGGTTCCGGCGTTTGGTAAAACGCCGGAACACAAGAGCGCCCCCTCCCGCGCACGGAACGGGAGGGGGCTAAAGGTAGGAGTCTACCGGTGGGTTGACCCCACCGGACAGACGATGACCAGGTGATCCTTTACAGGATCGTCAAGGTTTCCGTGGGGTACCCGTTGGGTACTTAGATCAACACGCAGGCGACGGTCAGGATGATGGCGCAGACGACGGAGAGAGCGACGATGAGCTTAAGGGCAAACTTGAGCCAGGTCGTCCACTCGATCTTGGCCAGGGCGAGACCGCCCATGATGGCGCCGGAGGTCGGGGTGAACAGGTTCACGACACCGATGGCGGCGGAGAAGATCATGACCATGACCTCAGGCGAGAAGCCGAGCTTAACAGCCAGCGGTCCCATGATGGGCATGGAGACGGTAGCCATACCGGAGGTCGAGGGGATCAGGAAGGACAGACCGAAGTAGACCAGGAAGCTCATGGGAGCGAAGATCACGCCGGACAGGCCAGCCAGAGCATTGGCGGCAGCGTCGAGGACGTAGACGTCGAGGCCGGTGTTAGCCATGAGGACGGAGATACCACGGGCGAGAGCGATGACGAGAACAACGGACATCATGTCGGCAGCACCGGTGATGAAGGTGTTGACGATCTGCTTCTCGGACAGGCCACCGATGATACCGATCAGGACGGCCATAAGGAAGAACCAGGTGGAAGCCTCGTCGAAGTACCACTGACCAATGGGCAGGCCGGTGATCAGGGCAGACCAGCCCTGGACGACGGCGTTACCGTCGGCATCGTAGACAGCGCCAGCGTCAAAGAAGTTGGCGACGCCCTCGTTGAGGTCAGCCAGCGGGATGAAGCCGACGATCATGACGACGAAGGTGAAGGCGAAGGCGATCAGAACACCCTTCTGACGACCGGTGAGCTTGACCTCCTTGTGGACCTCGGAAGCAGCCTTGCCGTGAGCCTCTTCGGCGTCCTTAAGCTCCTGCATCGACAGGATGGTGGAGCCCTTGTCGGCCTTGACCTTCTTGGCGTAGCTCATCACGAAGACGATGGACATGGCGGTGGTAACAATCCACAGGACGGCACCGAGGCCGATGATGATGGACTGATTCACGGCAATGTCAACGCCGGTCAGAGCGTCGACGGCAGCGCCGACGGCGAACGGGTTAACCGTGGAGCCCAGGCAGCCGCAGCCAGCGCCGAGCAGGACGGTAGCGGCACCGACCATGGGGTCGAAGCCAGCGGCCATCATGGTAGCGGCGAGCAGGGCGTAGAAGGGAACGGTCTCCTCGCACATACCATAGGTGGTACCACCGAGGGAGAAGATGAGCATCAGCACGGGAATGAGCATAATCTCGTTGCCCTTAAGCTTCTGCACCAGAACGGCGATGCCGTTGTCCAGGGCGCCGGTCTCGGTCATCATGCCGAGGAAGCCGCCCAGGATCATAACGAAGAGGCAGACGGGCAGAGCGTCAGCGAAGCCCAGGATCGGGGCGGTGCAGAAATCGCTCAGACGGGCGGCAGTAACCGCGCCGCCGGACGTGCCGGAGACGATAACGGTAATTACTGCGACAATTGCCAGCAGAGCAAGAAGAATGGTGAACGATGAAGGCATACCGCGCTTTTTCTTAGCGGTCTCAGTCATAGTTCTCATCCCCCCTTCATAAATCATTTACTGATCTCGCCCGAAGCGGCTCTTCCGTGCCGTGCCTGCCGCTTGATGCGAGATTATTACCAGATAAAACCGCTCGGGGTGTGCAGCAATACACCCCGAGCGAGATGCTAGATGCTCTTACTTGAGCGTGGCGTACATGACAGCCTTGATGGTGTGCATGCGGTTCTCGGCCTCATCGAAGACCTTGGAAGCGGGGCTCTCGAAGACCTCGTCGGTGACCTCCTGCTCGGTGATGCCGAACTGCTCGCACTTCTCGGCGCCAATGGTGGTGTTGGTGTCGTGGAAGCTGGGCAGGCAGTGCAGGAAGATGGCACCCGGGTTGGCCATAGCCATGACCTCGGAGGTGACACGATACGGGGTGAGCTGAGCGATGCGCTCGGCCCAGACCTCGTCAGGCTCGCCCATGGAGACCCACACGTCGGTGTAGATAACGTCGGCACCGGTGACGCCGTCCTTGACGTCGGTGGTCAGCTTGATGGTGCAGCCGTTGGCCTCGGCGATGGGCTTGCAGGCCTCGATGACGTCGTCAGCGGGCATGCACTCCTCGGGGCCGCAGGCCACGAAGTTCATGCCGAGCTTGGAGCAAACGACCATGAGAGAGCGAGCAACGTTGTTCTTGCAGTCACCCATGAAGACGAGGGTCTTGCCCTTGATGTCGTAATTGAAGTTCTCCTGGACGGTCAGGATGTCGGCGAGCATCTGGGTGGGGTGCCACTCGGTGGTCAGGCCATTCCATACGGGCACGCCAGACTTAGCAGCGAGCTCCTCGACGTCGTCCTGGGCAAAGCCACGGAACTCGATGCCGTCATACATGCGGCCGAGAACGCGGGCGGTGTCCTCGATGGACTCCTTCTTGCCCATCTGGGACGAACCGGGATCGAGGTAGGTGACGCCCATGCCAAGATCCATGCCGCCGACCTCGAAGGCGCAGCGGGTACGAGTGGAGGTCTTCTGGAAGAGCAGAACGATGTTCTTGCCCTCGAGATAACGGTGCGGAACGCCAGCGCGCTTCATGTCCTTGAAGTTCTTGGAGAGCTTGAGCAGGTACTCGATCTCCTCGGTGGTGAGGTCGAGGAGCTTGAGGAAGCTACGGCCGGAGAGGTTAACACCCATGGTTCAAATCCTTTCGAAAAAATGAATTACGTAAATAGTAGCGGTGCCCGTTTGACGGGCGAAACCGGTGCGGTTGTAGGGGGACCGCACCGGAAACGGAAAGACTTAGAGGTCCTCGCGCCAGAAGGGCATGCTCATGCAGCGCGGGCCGCCGCGGCC